>NZ_JAIYEP010000055.1 GCF_020515525.1 Rhodococcus yananensis | reverse complement strand
CGGATCGTCGTGTCCGAACGCAACCCGGGTGTCGCGAACTGGGTCGAGACCGTCGGTCACGACCGGGGCATCCTGCAGTTCCGCTGGCAGCGACTCGACCGCGAACCGGGCGCGGCCGATGCGCATTCCGAGCATGCGTCGGACGAATCCGCGCTTGCGGGTTCGTTCGATCGCCGTTCCGAGACCGACCCGACGACCGGTCATCGGATCCGTTTCCGCCGCACCCCCGAAGCCGTGTTCCGACGCCGTCTCCGGCGCGGCGTCACGGGTGTCCTTGAGGTACTTGTCGGGCAGCGACAGCTTCGCGATCGTGCGCCACGACTTCCAGTACTGCACCGCCAACGGACCTGTGGTGTACGGCAGATCGTACTTCTCGCACAGCGCGCGGACCCGCACCGCGATCTCCGCGTAACGGTTGGACGGCAGATCCGGGTAGATGTGGTGTTCGATCTGGTAGCTCAGGTTGCCGGTCATGAAGTCCATGACCGGGCCGCCGGAGATGTTCGCCGACCCGAGCATCTGGCGCAGGTACCACTCGGCCTGCGTCTCGGTCTCGACGTCCTTCTTGGTGAACTTCTCCGCGCCGTCGGGGAAGTGCCCGCAGAAGATCACCGCGTTGGTCCACAGGTTCCGTACGAGGTTCGCGGTGGCATCGGCCTTCATCGTCGACTTCCATGCCTTGCCCGTCAGCGCCGGGTACACCACGTAGTCCTTGAGATGCTGCTTGCCGATCTTGGCGAGCACCTCCTTGCCGCGCGCCTTCGTCAGTTCCCGATCGTCCCGGCCCTGAATGACCTTGCCGAGTTCGAGGAGCTGGATCGCGATGCCGTACTGGAACACCGCGGCGAGGATCGCGTTGTACGCGATGTTGCCGAGGTAGAACGGCTTCCACCGCTGGTCACGTGTGACCCGCAGGAGCCCGTATCCCACGTCGTCGTCCATCCCGAGGATGTTCGTGTACTTGTGGTGCAGGTAGTTGTGGGTGATCTTCCAGTGCGCCGACGGATCGGCGTTGTCCCACTCCCAGTTGGCGGAGTGCACCTCCGGGTCGTTCATCCAGTCCCACTGCCCGTGCATCACGTTGTGCCCGAGCTCCATGTTCTCGATGATCTTCGACAGCGACAGCATGCCGGTGCCGAGCAACCACAGGGACTTGCGGCGCGACCCGAACAGGACCGCCCGCCCCCCGAGCTCGAGGCCGCGCTGCAGCCGGATGGTGTTGCGCACGTAGCGTGCGTCGCGCTCACCTCGCGACTCCTCGATGTCGCGGCGGATGGCGTCGAGTTCGCGACCGATGGCCTCGACGTCGGCCTCCGTCAGGTGCGCATACTCCTTGATATCCGAAATCGCCATGCGCCTACCGTACCGTAGGTTACGAGTCCGTAGGTTTGCCGAACTTCACCTGTGACGGGAATCACCCAATGGTATGTGCCGCGGGATTCGACTGCGGCGCACGGCGCTTCGCGCGACGCGCCGAGATCCGGTGTGCGGCGTGTGCTCGCAGTGCCGTGAGCAGACCACCCCGCCGACCGGTGAGCGGGTCGACCGCGGGCGCCGCGACACCCGCCACCGCCGACCGTTGGAACTTGCGCTCCGACGAGGTCTCCGGCGCGTCGTCCGACGTCGCCCGCAGCAGTCGATCGGGCAGCGCGAGCTTGTGGATCGTGCGCAACGCCAGCAGGTACTGCCGCCCCAGCGAGCCGGTGGTGTACGGCAGGTCGTACTTCGCGCACAGCGCCCGCACCCGGGCCGCGATCTCGGGATACCGATTCGACGGCAGATCGGGGAACAGGTGGTGTTCGATCTGGTAGCTGAGGTTTCCGGTGAGGAAGTCGACGACCCTCCCGCCGGAGATGTTCGCGCTGCCGAGCAACTGCCGGAGATACCACTGGGCACGCGTCTCGGACTCGAACTGCTCGACGGTGAACTTCTCCGCCCCGTCCGGGAAGTGGCCGCAGAAGATCACCGCGTACGCCCACACGTTCCGCACCGCGTTGGCGGTCAGGTTCGCCGTCAGCGTGCTGCGCCAGGCACGACCGGTCAACGCGGGGAAGAACACGAGGTCCTTGAGGACCTGCCGCGCGGCCTTCGCCGCGAACTCCTTGTTCGGCTCCGAGTTCCATTGCTTCCGCGGGACACCCTCGAGCTGTTTCTTCGCGGCGAGATCGTGCAGCGCGATCCCCCACTCGAACCCCAGCGCAAGAACGACGTTCGCGACCGGCTGCACCAGGTTGATCGGACGCCACGCTTCGTCGCGGGTCATCCGGAGAATGCCGAATCCGACGTCCTCGTCCATCCCGACGATGTTGGTGTAGGTGTGGTGGGCGTAGTTGTGCGCGCGCTTCCAGTGCTCGGACGGGCCCGTCTGGTCCCACTCCCAGTTCGTGGAGTGCACCTCCGGGTCGTTCATCCAGTCCCACTGCCCGTGCATCACATTGTGCCCGAGCTCCATGTTCTCGATGATCTTCGCCAACGACAGCATGCCCGTACCGAGCAGCCAGAACGGTCGGCGTCGCGAACCGAACAACGCGACTCGACCGCCCAGTTCGAGAGCGCGCTGCAACCGGATGACGTTGTGGATGTAGCGGGCGTCGCGCACCCCGCGCGTGTTCTCCACATCGCGCCGGATCGCATCGAATTCCCGTGCCAGTGCATCGATGTCGGCATCGGTCAGATGCGCGAACGCCCGGATGTCCGTGATTGCCACGCAAGCCCTTCCAGAGGGTTCGTCGGCGCCGTCAGGCGTCGAGGGTGCAGTCGCCGGCGGCCGCGGAGATGCACGTCTGGACCCGTTCGCCCTCGGCGTGCTCCTTACCCGATCGGAGATCGACGACGTGCCCTTTCTCGAGGGGCACCACACAAGTCTGACAGATCCCCATCCGACATCCGAACGGCATGAGAGCACCGACACTCTCGCCGGCCTCGAGCAGTGTCGTGGCACCGTCCACCGTCACGGTCCTGCCCGACTTCGCGAACGTGACGGTACCCCCGGCCCCCGAGAGGTCGGCGCGGCTGACCGCGAACCGTTCCAGGTGCAACCGGTCCTCGAGCCCGGCCTCCGACCAGAACGTCGCGATGTCGTCGAGCATCGCCTGCGGTCCGCAGGCCCACACGGTACGTTCGCGCCAATCCGGGCACACCTCGTCGAGTTCGGACAGCGCGAACTTGCCGTGCTCGCGCGTGAACCGCAGGTACGAGCGGAATCGCTCGTGGGTCGCGGCGAACCTCTCGAGTTCGGAACCGAACATCAACCGGTCGGGGGTCGGCGCGGAATGGACGTGTACGACGTCGGGAAGCGCGTCGCCGCGCTCACCGGCGCGGCGGTCCAACGTCCGCAGCATCGACATGATGGGCGTGACGCCGCTACCGGCGGTCACGAACAGGATCTTCGCCGGCGGCGGATCGGGCAGCACGAAGTCGCCCTGTGGAGCCGCGAGACGCACGACGGTGCCGGCGGGCACGCCGTTGACGAGGTGACTCGACAGGAATCCCTCGGGCATCGCCTTGACCGCGATGGTGATGAGCTTGTCGTCGCGTACCGGAGTGGACGTCAGCGAGTAGGAACGCCAGTGCCAGCGACCGTCGACGAGCAACCCGATCCCGATGTACTGGCCGGGAGCGTAGCCGAAGTCGAATCCCCAGCCAGGCTTGATCACGAGGGTCGCGGAGTCCGCCGTCTCGGCACGGACCTCCACGATGCGGCCGCGCAGTTCACGCGCCGACCACAGCGGATTGACCAGGTGCAGGTAGTCGTCGGGGAGCAGCGGGGTCGTCATCCGCGCGACCGCGCCGCGGACCACGTTCGCGACCGACCGCTCCGACGCCGCCACATGCGCGGCGGGCCGCTCGATCCATTCCTTCAAACCCATCCGACACCTTCTCCTCACCGTCGCTACGCCACCGTAGGTTAACAGAGGTTACGGTGGCGTAGGTTACGGGGAGACGGGCGTCACGGGCAACCCGGAGCGAAACCGGACTCCGGTATCAGAGCAGCTGGAGCAGGAACGGGATCTCCTGCGTCGCGTACCACGCGAGCTGGTGGTCCTCCGCGTCACCGAGCGCGAACTCCGCTTCCTCGTCCCCGAGATCCGCGGCATCGACCAGTTCGGCGGCCCGCGAGACCGCGTCCTCGGCCTCCGAGAGATCGACGTGAACCGACGCGACCGCCGACATCGGCACGGCACCGCCGAGTCGCACCACCGCGTCGTCCAGATCCGGTCGCGGCGTCGCATCATCGACATCGGCCGCGACGACCACTCTGCGCGACCCGAACGAACCCGACTCCGGCTCCGCCGCCAGCAACCGCAGCGACGCCCTCGCCGCTTCGACCATCGCGGCCTCGGCCAGTTCGTCGTCGTCACCGGACGTGTACGCCTCCCGCAGCGCCGCGGTCACCGCGAAGGCCGTCCGCCCCACCGCGTCGAGTTCGCCGACGTCCACCAACTTCTGCAACATGCCGAGTGTCGCCGGCACATACACCCGTGTCACAACTCACCTGCTCGCATCGACCAGCTCCTCGAGGGACTCGTGCAGCAACGATGTCAGCACCTCCACGTCGGGCATGGCATCGCGGTCCGCATTCAAACCGTAGTAGATGCGACCGTCGTACGACGTGAGCGCAATGCTCAACACCTGGTTCTTCAGCAACGGCGACACCGGATACATCTCCAACAACCGCGCACCCGCCAGATACAGCGGGTGCTGCGGTCCGGGCGCATTCGTGATCATCAGATTGAACATCCGCTGCGAGAACCCCGTCGCGACACGCACCCCCACGGCATGCATCGTCGCGGGCGCGAAACCCGACAACCGGATCATCGTCTGCGCCGCGATGCGACGGCGCTGCCGGGCGTACGCCTCTCCTGCGTGGGCGATGTGCGACAACCGCACCACCGCATTCGGCTCCCCGACCGGGAGGTCCACCAGGAAGGACGACACCTCCCCCTGCGGGTGCACCTGGATCGTGTCTCCTGCCGCGCCGACCTCCGGTTGCTGCGCGTACACGGACATCGGCACCACGGCGCGGACCGTCGTCGACTCCGTCAGCGGCTCGCCACGCGAGAGCAACCAGTAGCGCAGTGCCCCCGTGATCACCGACAACACCACATCGTTGATCGTGCATCCGTATCGGGCGTGGACCTTCCGGTACGGTTCGAGGTCCGACTGCACCACCGCGAATCGCCGGCTGCGCGAGATCGGTTCGTTCAGCGGTGTCTCCGGGGCCGACTTCGCGGCGGTGCTGGCCAGCCTGCCCACCACCTCGAGTGTCTCCCCGACCGTCGACGCGAGGTCGGTCGCGGCGGAACGCACCGCAGCGATCCCCTCACCGGGCCGCGCCACGAGATCCGCGAGTGCCCCGACGAGCAGTGCCGACTGTGACGGCTCCTGCTCGGGCATCCACAGCTCCTCGGGGGACTCCCGCGGAACCGGAGTGCCGTCGAACAGCACCTGCCCGATCTCGAGCGCGTGCTCCCCGTCGACGAGGGCCGAGTGCGACTTGGTGAACAGCGCGCACCGGTCACCGGTCAGCCCCTCGACCAGGTACATCTCCCACAGGGGGCGGGTCCGGTCCAGTGGTCGCGACACCAGGCGTGCCACCAGGTCGCGCAACTGCTCCTCCGACCCCGGGCGGGGCAACGCCGACCGGCGCACATGGTAGGTGATGTCGAAGTCGCGATCGTCCAGCCACACGGGCCTCGCCAACCCGAAGGCGACCTCACGAACCTTCTGCCGGTACCGCGGGACCTCCGCCAACCGTCGCTCGACGAGCGCGAGCACATCTTCGTAGTCGAGTCCGCCCTCCGGCTGCTCGAGGATGGCGAGCGACCCGATGTGCATCGGCGTCTCGGTCGTCTCCAGGTAGTAGAACGACGCGTCCTGCGCCGTCATCCGCATGGTCATGTCCCCGCATCCCCCTCCTCCGCACGATGACCGTCCGGACCCACCGTGCCACTACCGAACGGGCTGTCGATACCGAAGGGTACGGCCAGTTCCCCGATCGCCGCGACCGGATCGTCGTGGTGCACCCCCACCATGCCCGCGGCGACCGCACCTCGCACGTCGGCGACCCGACCGTCGACGAACACAGTCGCCCGCGGCCGATCCCAGGCGTTGCGCCACGATCGCACAGCTGCGTGCGTCGGGTTCGGCGACACCACGGAGCGGACCGACTGCGCACCCACGTCTCCTGTGCGATCATGGCGACGGTTCCGTCCTCTCCCGGACCACCCCGCCGCCGGCACCCACCGGCAGCGTTCCGATGCTTCGGGAGGCCCCGTGTCCACACCGCACCGCCCCGTCCGGCTCCTCCGGCCCCTGCCACGATTCGAACCGCCACCGCAGGGCAGAACCCTCCGGCACCGCCCCCACACCGTCCGGCGGGGTACACCCCACGACGGGCGGTCGGGTCGAACCACCACCACCCGGGCATCGGGCACCGGCGCCACCGCGGCAGAACGCGCCGCGGAAACCGACGCGCTCCGGTTCGCGGATCGGACGATCCGGCTCGTCCTCGAGGTCGTCGACGGTCGCCGACCCGGCGCCCAGTTGACCGGAATGGTCGCTCCCCCGCTCCTGACGACCCTCACCGCGACACGCTCACCGGCGAACACGTCCGGCTCCGCCGCGCTGATCCGGCTGCGTGTGCGGACGGTCGACGATCGCCACGCCGAACTGTTCGGCACCTACACCCGCGGCACCCGTGTGCTCGCGGTCGCCGGCCGTGTCACCCGGCCGTCCGCGAATCCACGAACCCGCGGACGGCCGGTCGCTCCGCACGGATGGCTCCTCACCAGTGTGTGGCTGGGCTGAGCCGACCGGATGGTCAGCGCCTCCGGTTCGCCTTCGCATCCCTGCGCGCCGCAGCACGACGTTCCTTCCGCGACCCCTGCTCGGCCACACCGGCCGGGGTATCGCCGGCCCCGGCACTGCGCCGCGCCACGTGCGCGCGGCCGTCCTCGCCCGGTCCGGTGTAGGTCATCCTGCGCTCACCCTCGTCGAGCCCCTTCGCGGTGAGCACCGCGGGCGGAGCCTGCGCAGCGGGGGTCGCGGCACGGGCGGGCTGCCTCACCGCGGCCGGTGCCGACTGCGCGGCCGCGGCGGGTGCCGACTGCGCTGCCGCCACGGTCGGTGCCGACTGCGCCGTCGCCGCCGCGGAGGCCGCTGTCACGGACACACCGCCCCCGGCAGGCGTCGGAGCCTTGGTGGCCTCGACCTGCAGGTTGAACAGGAACCCGACCGATTCCTCCTTCAGACCGTCGAGCATCGCCGTGAACATGTCGTAGCCCTCACGCTGGTACTCGACCAGCGGGTCACGCTGTGCCATCGCCCGCAGTCCGATGCCCTCCTTGAGGTAGTCCATCTCGTAGAGGTGCTCGCGCCACTTGCGGTCCAGAACCGAGAGCAGCACCCGACGCTCGAGCTCACGCATCGCGCCCTCACCCGCGATACCCACCAGTTCCGACTCCCGCCGGTCGTAGGCCGCGCGGGCGTCCTCGAGGAGGATCCCCCGCAACTCGTCGCGATCGAGGTCCTCGTGCGAGGCGACCAGTTCCTTGTGGTCGACACCCACCGGGTAGAGGGTCTTCAGTGCCGTCCACAACTGGTCGAAGTCCCAGTCCTCGACGTACCCGTCGTCGGTCGCGCCGTCGACGTACGCGGTGACCACGTCGGTGAGCATGTGCTGCACCTGGCCCTCGAGGTCCTCGCCGCGGAGGATCCGGCGACGCTCCTCGTAGATGACGGTGCGCTGCTGGTTCATCACCTCGTCGTACTTGAGGACGTTCTTGCGGATCTCGTAGTTCTGCTGCTCGACCTGCGTCTGCGCGCTCTTGATGGCCTTCGACACCATCTTCGCCTCGATCGGGACGTCGTCGGGCAGGTTCAGCCGCGTCATGATCGACTCGAGGGCCGCACCGTTGAACCGTCGCATCAGTTCGTCGCCGAGCGACAGGTAGAAGCGGGACTCGCCCGGGTCACCCTGACGGCCCGAACGACCACGCAACTGATTGTCGATGCGGCGCGACTCGTGTCGTTCGGTGCCCAGGACGTACAGTCCACCGGCCTCGCGGACCTTCTCGGCGTCGGCCTTCACCTCGATGTTGATCTGCTCGAGCGTGGTGTCCCACGCCGCCTCGTACTCCTCCGGAGTGTTGACCGGGTCGAGGCCGCGCCGGCGCAACTCGATGTCGGCGAGGATGTCGGGGTTGCCACCGAGCACGACGTCGGTACCACGACCGGCCATGTTCGTCGCGACCGTCACCGCTCCGGACCGGCCGGCCTCCGCGATGATCTGCGCTTCCTTCTCGTGGAACTTCGCGTTGAGCACGCTGTGCGGAATCCCGCGTCGGGTGAACTGCTTCGACAGGTACTCGGACCGCTCGACGCTGGTGGTGCCGATCAGGACGGGCTGGCCCTTCTCGTGCCGCTCGACGACGTCGTCGACGACCGCGGCGAACTTCGCCTCCTCCGTCTTGTAGATCAGGTCCCCCTGGTCCACGCGGACCATCGGCCGGTTGGTCGGAATCGGGATCACACCGAGGGAGTAGATCTGGTGGAGCTCCGCCGCCTCGGTCTCGGCCGTACCGGTCATGCCGGACAGCTTGTCGTAGAGACGGAAGTAGTTCTGCAGCGTGATCGTCGCGAGGGTCTGGTTCTCCGCCTTGATCTCGACGCGTTCCTTCGCCTCGATCGCCTGGTGCATACCCTCGTTGTAACGACGACCGGACAGCACGCGGCCCGTGAACTCGTCGACGATGACGACGTCGCCGTCGCGGACGATGTAGTCCTTGTCGCGGGTGTAGAGCTCCTTCGCCTTGATAGCGTTGTTGAGATAGCTCACCAGCGGCGAGTTCGCGGCCTCGTACAGATTGTCGATGCCCAGCTGGTCCTCGACGAATTCGACACCGGCCTCGTGCACACCGACGGTGCGCTTCTTGATGTCGACCTCGTAGTGCACGTCCTTCTTCAGCATCGGGGCGATGCGCGCGAACTCGGCGTACCACTTGCTGGAGGCATCGGCCGGGCCGGAGATGATGAGCGGGGTCCGCGCCTCGTCGATGAGGATGGAGTCGACCTCGTCGACGACCGCGAAGTTGTGGCCGCGCTGGACCAGGTCGTCGAGGCTGTGCGTCATGTTGTCGCGCAGATAGTCGAAGCCGAACTCGTTGTTCGTGCCGTACGTGATGTCGGCCGCGTACGCTTCGCGGCGCTGGGCCGGGGTCATGCCGGACAGGATCACGTCGGTCTGGAGTCCGAGGAAACGATGGACACGGCCCATCCACTCGGAGTCGCGCTTGGCGAGGTAGTCGTTGACCGTGACCACGTGCACACCGTCACCGGACAGCGCATTGAGGTACGCGGGCAGCACACAGGTCAGCGTCTTGCCCTCACCCGTCTTCATCTCGGCGATGTTGCCGAAGTGCAGGGCGGCACCACCCATGATCTGCACGGTGTAGTGCTTCTGACCGATCACCCGCCACGAGGCCTCTCGGGCCACCGCGAAGGCTTCCGGTAGCAGATCGTCGAGGGTTTCGCCGTCCGCCAGGCGGCCCCGGAACTCGTCGGTCTTGGCCTGCAGCTCGGCATCCGTCAGGGATTCGAACTCGGGCGCGATGGATTCGACGTGCTCTGCGATGTGCTTGAGCCGCTTGACCATGCGACCTTCACCGAACCGGAGCAGCTTCGTCAGCGACAGCACTGGTGTGTTCGTCCTCAATCTCGGGTACCTGCACGGACAAGAAATCCGGCCGAGGCCTCACGACCCCGGCCGGATTCCATGGTAGGCGTTCCCTGACGGTGGCGGCGACGTCGACCACCGTCAGGGCCGTCTCAGGCGAGTCTGATCAACCCGTAGTCGAACGCGTGACGGCGGTACACCACCGACGGTTTGTCGCTCTCCTTGTCGTGGAACAGGTAGAAATCGTGCCCGACGAGTTCCATCTCGTACAGGGCGTCGTCGACCGTCATGGCGTCGGCCCTGTGTTCCTTCGTCCGGACGATGCGCCCCGGGCCGACCGGTTCGTGGTCGTACTCGTCGAGTCGCTGGTCGGGGGAAATACCCAGCGAGTCGTCCTGGGCCAGCTCCGCCGTCGCCTCGGCCACCGACACCGGAGTCTTGTCGCCGTAGGAGACCTTGCGGCGGTCCTTCGTGCGGCGCAGCCTCGACTCGAGTTTCGCGGTGACCGACTCGAACGCCGCGTAGAAACTGTCCGCCGCGGCTTCGGCACGGACGACCGGGCCTTTACCGCGGGCCGTGATCTCGACCCTCTGGCAACTCTTCATCTGACGACGGTTGCGCTCGTGTTGCAACTCGACATCGAACAGGAAGATCGTCGGATCGAAACGCTCGAGCCGGGCGAGTTTCTCGGAGACGTAGACCCGGAAGTGGTCCGGGACCTCGACGTTGCGGCCTTTCACCACGATGTCGGCGCGGGGGCTCTGCGAGTCGAGCGCGTCGGCCTCGACAACGGAAACCTTGGACTTCGAAGGGGTCGTCACTCGTACCTCCCGAGTACGGCCGACGCTGCGCTCGCGCCGGCAGGATCGATGAGCGCCGAAGCGCTCCGCCCGGGAACCCGGCGGACGGGGTTTTCACCCGTCTACCTGTTGTTTCCGGGTCTGATCGCGACGGTAGTACGTAACCGGACCGTCTGCCAGTGTTCCGTTCGATTTCACGTTTCACAGCGTTCGTCCGCTACCACACACCGCGGTTCAGGCGCGCGCGATCGCCAGGACTCCGGACGTCCGGAACCCGGCGTTTCGGAGTGCGGCAACCGACTCGGCGGCGGTCGCGCCCGTGGTGACGACATCGTCGACGAGAAGCACCGGCAGGTGCCGCGGAAGCTGCGCGGCACACACCCCGATCCGCCCGGCGAGATTCCGTCGCCGTTGCGCGGCGGTGAGCCCGACCGAGTCGCGCACCCCGCGCCCCGACACGAGCACCGGGTGCACGTGCAGCGACCGGTCGCGGGCTGCCGCGGCCCGCACCATGCGGGTCACCGGGTCGCCGCCGCGGGCGCGCGCCGCCCTCGCACGGGTGGGGGCGGGCACCACGAGCAACGGCCCGTGCGGGAGTTCGCCCCAGCGGCGCAGCCGTGCGATCGCCGCGGCCACCGCGAGGCCGAGAGGCACCGCCAGATCCCGGCGGCCCCGTTCCTTCGCGGCGACGACCGCCCTGCGCCGCGCCCCGTCGTACCGGCCGAGAGCCCACACCGGAACACCGGGATCCGTTCGGGGACGGACCTGCGCCGGTGGATCGTCCAGTTCACGGGCGCAGCCGCGGCACCAGGGGCGACCGGGAAGGCCGCACCCACCGCACACGGCGGGCAGCACGAGATCGAGGAGCGCCGCGAACACCCGCTCAGTGTGCCGTCGGCCACCGACACGCGCCGGCACCGGGATCAGCCGGGCAGCACCGGAGTGGCGGTCAGCCCCGCGAGGCCCGGGACCTCCCGCCAGTAGCGGTCCCCGGACGGATCACCGTTGTTGAGTTGGAAGACCGCACGCGAATCGGAGATGTATTCCGTGGATGTCGACGCCTCCACCGAGGTCACGGGCGGGGTGAGGTTTCGGCTCGGCAACGCATCCAACCGCGATCCGTCCACCGCGACCTGCACGACCGGGTTGTCCGACGCCGAACGCGACACGACGATCGTGTCGGGTGTGCTCCAGTCCAGGGACAGCGCGGGGCTGCCCAGCCCGAACGCGACCTGTCGCGGACCGGTGAGGGAGAACTCGCCGCTGGGCGTCTGGACGACGACGGCGACGTAGACGCGCCCGTCGACGATCAGCGCGGCACGGACCCCGTCCCGGGACAGGCGCAACTCGCTGATCTCCCCACCCAGCGCCCGGACGGCACCGGCCTCCACACCCACCACCGTCACCCGCCCGGATCCGGATTCGCGGACCGCACGCACCACCGCGGTGCCGTTGACGACGGCCCACACGGAGTTGCCGTCGGGCGACCACGACGGGCGCGTGACGGTGTCGCCCTCCACGGCGGGTTCCGGTGCCGGGTCGTGGTAGGTGCCGACCGTCAGCCTGGACGCCGGCGCCGGGGCCGGGGCCGCGGTTGCGACGACTGCGGCAGCGAGATCACCGTCCTGGGACAACGCGGCCGAGGCGAGGTTGCCCGCCGACCCGAAATAGCCCTGGACCGGAGTCACGCCGGTCTCCGACACGCTCACCAGGTTGCCGCCGAGCACCGCGTGCAACCCGATCTGCGCACTCGACGACGCCAGCGGATTCATCGACGCCACGTCCGCCGTGGTCCACCCGTTGGGATAGCGTTCGTCGAGGGGCTGCCCGTCCGACAGGAGCACGTACGGCCCGGAGATGTCGGCGCCCGCGAGGGTCCAGACGATCTGCGCGGCGAGCCGCTCCCGGGTGGGGGTGTCCAGCGATCCCAATCCCCCGAAGTCCACCCGGACGCCGCCGAGCCCCACACCCACCTGCGCGGTCCGACCGTCGGCTTTCGTGACGGCGCCGAGAACCGTGGCGTCGGCCAGGAGGTTGGTGACGGCGGGGACCAGCGTCGACTTGGGGCCGTCGACGAGCAGGTCGATCAACTGTCCGGCGAGTTGCTCGGGCGCACCGTAGATCCACCGCGGGTCGGGGACCACCGTTTCGCCGCGCGGTTCCACGAAGTACAGCGATCGCCGCTGGTAGCTGTTGAGGAAGCGCGGTTTGTCCATGATCACGCCGGCCGGCAGCTCGTCGATACGCCATTCGCCGTCGCTGCGGACCAACGTGAACGTGGCTTCGAGTTCGCCCTCGTCGGCGCGGTAGACGCCGCCTTCCTCGAGATACCCGACGATGTTCGCGCGCACGACGTAGGCGGCCGTGTCGCTGTCACGGTCCTGCGCCAGGACGTCGATCTTGTCGACGATCGTCGCGCTCACCGCGTCGTCCCAGCGACCGGACATCCCCGAGGTGAGGTACTGCCGGGCCGCGGCGTGCCGCCCCGACGGGTCGGTACTCGCCTGCAGGAAGTCCCTCAGCAACAGGTCCGGTTCGCGACCCGGTTCCGGTGCGGCCATCGACGTCGTTGCTGCACCCCGCTCGATCGTGCCGATGGCCTGCGGCGACGACGAATCGGGCAGGCTCGCGCATCCGGCGACGACCACCGCGAGTGCCGTGACGAACACGGTCGCCGCGAGGCGCACACGCGAGGCGAGCCCGGTCACGTGGATGCACCTTCCGACGGCGCAGCGGCATCCGCACCGGCCGACGCCCCGTCCTCGTCGCCGTGCGCGGCGGGCACACCGGGCCCGTCGATCGACGACGGTTGTCCGTCCGTGTCGGTGGGGGGTTCGTCCGGGCCGGTCACCGGCGGGAACGGTTTGCCCTGCACCGCGTGGGCGGTCGCCGACACGAGCGGCAGCGGGCTGCGCCCCACCTTGCGGCCCGGTACGAGCGGCAGGGTGAGGCGGAAACTGGCTCCGTTCCCGGGTTCGCCCCACGCTTCCAGTTTCCCGCAGTGCAGGTTGGCGTCCTCGACGCTGATCGCCAGTCCCAGACCGGTGCCCCCCGATCGGCGCACGCGCGACGGATCGGACCGCCAGAACCGGTTGAACACGAGTTTCTCCTCACCCGGGCGCAGGCCCACACCCTGGTCACGGACGACGAAGGCCAGCGCCGTGTCGTCGGCGCGCAACCGCAGCAGAACGGGTTTGCCTTCGCCGTGATCGATCGCATTGGCCAGCAGGTTTCGCAGGATCCGCTCGACCCGACGAGGATCGACGTCCGCCTCGACGGGTTCGGCGGGCAGATCCACGATCAGCTCCGTGGCGGTTTCCCGGGCGAGATGGCGAACCGTGGCGATCGCGGCCCGCGCGCACATTCGCACGTCCAGGTGCTCGGAGGCCAACTCGGCCACACCGGCGTCGTGCCGGCTGATCTCCAGCAGATCGGCCAGGAGACTCTCGAAACGGTCGAGTTCGGTCACGAGCAGTTCCGACGACCGTTTGAGCGCCGGATCGAGGTCGTCGCTCGCATCGTGGATCAGATCCGCGGCCATACGCACGGTCGTCAACGGCGTCCGCAGTTCGTGGCTCACGTCCGAGGTGAAGCGTTTCTGCAGGTTGCCGTACTCCTCGAGTTGGGTGATCTGCCGCGACAGGCTCTCGGCCATCTCGTTGAACGACATCGCGAGTCGCGCCATGTCGTCTTCGCCGCGCACCGGCATACGTTCCTTGAGCCGACCGTCGGCGAACCGCACCGCGATGCGCGACGCGGAGCGGATCGGCAGCACCACCTGACGCGCCACGATCATGGAGATCGCCGCGAGCAGCACCAACAGGACCCCCGCACCGACGAGCAGGGTCCCGCGCACCAGTGAGAGCGTCTGTGCCTCGCCGCCGAGGGGGAACACCAGATACAGCTCGAGCGCGGTGATGTCCGCCTCGGTGGGACTCCCGACGATCAGTGCGGGCCCCGCGTAGCCGTCGGGGTCGGCGACCGTCGCGTACTGGTAGGCGATCTGGTCGTTCTGGACGAACGCGCGCAGGTTCGCGGGGATCTGATCGGCCGGCCCGCTCGACGTCGGGGCGCGCGGGCCGTCCCCCGCCACGATCAGGACCGGGTCGAACGTGCCGGCGACACCGGTGTCCTGCCCGGCATCGCTGCCGCGATTGGTCAGGGTCGCGGCCGCCGAATCGAGTTTCACCGTCAGCGAGCTCGAATCGTCCGCTCCCGCGAGCTGGGCCTCGACGAGCGCGCGGGAGCGTTCCATCTCCTCGGTGGCGGCGTTGAGCTTCACCTCGAGAAGACGATCGGTGATCTGGCTGGTGAGCACCACACCCAGCACGAGCATCACGATCAGCGACAGGGACAGGGTCGACACCACGACCCGCAACTGCAGTGATCGACGCCACGTGTGGGTGAGCTTGCGGCTCACCGACCGTGACCACCTCAGCAGCGGCAGACTTCTCCGAGTGATCCGCCGCCGCAGACGGTAACCACGGATCACGGCGGTCCGGCCTTGTAGCCGACCCCCCCGCACCGTCAGCACGACCTCCGGATTCTCGGGATCCTTCTCGACCTTCGCCCGCAACCGCTGCACGTGGACGTTCACGAGACGGGTGTCGGCGGCGTGCCGGTATCCCCACACCTGCTCGAGCAGCACCTCACGGGTGAACACCTGCCGCGGTTTCCGGGCGAGGGCCACCAGCAGGTCGAATTCGAGCGGGGTCAGGGAGATGGGTTCGTCACCGCGCGCCACCTTGTGGGCGGGCACGTCGATGGTGATCTCGCCGATCGACAGGACCTCGGCGGGTTCCTGCTCCGTGCGACGCAGCCGAGCGCGGACCCGCGCGACGAGTTCCTTCGGCTTGAACGGCTTGACGATGTAGTCGTCCGCGCCGGATTCCAGACCGAGAACCACATCGACGGTGTCGGATTTCGCGGTGAGCATGACGATCGGGACTCCCGAGTCGGCGCGCAGCACACGGCACACGTCGATCCCGTTCATTCCCGGCAGCATCAGATCGAGCAGGACGAGATCCGGGCGGATCTCGCGCACCGCACCCAGCGCCTGCGTTCCGTCACCCACCACGAACGGCTCGAACCCCTCGCCCCGCAGGACGATCGTGAGCATCTCGGCGAGCGCAGTGTCGTCGTCGACGACCAGAATCCTCGGCTTCATGACCTCTATCGTGTCACTCCTCGCCCGTTGTGAAGCAGATTTGAGATCTCGACGGCGAGTTGTCGCGGATCGGTCTCGGGTCCGGCCACCGTCCACGGCGAAACCCACGAGCGCTGCACGAGTTCGTCGTACACGGCGCCGGTGCGCGCCTGGAGGCCGGCGTCGCGTTCGTAGGCGTCGCGCTCACGGGTCGCGTCCGTCGCGGCCCGCCCCCGGGCACGGTCGGCGGCGAGGTCGACGGGGACCCGCAGCAGCACTTGCAGATCCGGACGGGGCAGATCGAAGCGGCCGAACTCGAGATCGCGGATCCAGTCGACGGCGGAGCCGGAGGCTCCCTGACCGTGTCGCGCCGCGGTGTACGCGGCGTTCGACGCGACGTATCGGTCGAGGAGCACGATGTCGTTGTCGGCGAGCAGCTTCCGCAGTTCGTCGGCGGACTCACGACGGTCGAGTGCCCACAGCAACGCCATGGCCTCGACGCTCGACGCGGTGTCACCGTGCCCACCACGCAGCGCCTCGGCCCCCAGATCGGCGTGGATCGACGTGCCGTACCGAGGAAAGGCGAGGGTGGCCACCGATGTGCCTGCGGCACGCCAGGTCTCGACGAGACCGGCGGACAGCGTCCGCTTACCGGCCCCGTCGAGACCTTCGACGACGATCAGAACACCCATGCGCCTGCGGTTCCCACGTGCTGCTCGCTCACCGCTCAGTAGCGGTAGTGCTCGGGCTTGTACGGGCCCTCGACGTCGACACCGATGTACTCGGCCTGATCCTTGCTCAGCTTGGTGAGCGTGCCACCGAGCGCCTCGACGTGGATGCGCGCGACCTTCTCGTCGAGATGCTTGGGGAGGCGGTAGACCTCGTTGTCGTACTCGTCCGGCTTGGTCCACAGTTCGATCTGCGCGATGACCTGGTTGGCGAACGAGTTCGACATCACGAACGACGGGTGGCCGGTCGCGTTGCCGAGGTTGAGCAGACGCCCCTCCGACAGGACGATGATCGAATGTCCGTCCGCGAAACGGAATTCGTCGACCTGCGGCTTGATGTTGATGCGCGTCACATCGGCGGCACGCTCGAGGCCCGCCATGTCGATCTCGTTGTCGAAGTGACCGATGTTGCCCAGGATGGCCTGGTGCTTCATCTGCTTCATGTGATCGAAGGTGATGATGTCCTTGTTGCCGGTCGAGGTGATGACGATGTCGGCCCGGCCGATGAAATCCTCGACGGTGACGACGTCGAAGCCGTCCATGAGCGCCTGGAGCGCGTTGATCGGGTCGATCTCGGTCACCGACACGCGCGCACCCTGACCGCGCAGAGCTTCGGCGCAGCCCTTGCCGACGTCGCCGTATCCGCAGACGAGCGCGGTCTTGCCGCCGATGAGGACGTCGGTGCCGCGGTTGATGCCGTCGAGCAGCGAGTGCCGGGTGCCGTACTTGTTGTCGAACTTGCTCTTGGTGACCGAGTCGTTGACGTTGATCGCGGGGAACGCGAGTTCGCCTGCCGCCGACAGCTGGTAGAGGCGCAACACGCCCGTGGTGGTCTCCTCGGTGACGCCGCGCACCGAGTCGGCGACCGTCGTCCACTTCTTCGGGTCGGCGGCGAGTGACGCGCGCAGCAACTCCAGGAACACCTTGTACTCGGTGGAGTCGTTGTCCTCGTCGGTCGGCGGGACGACGCCGGCCTTCTCGAACTGGGCGCCCTTGAGCACCAGCATCGTGGCGTCACCGCCGTCGTCGAGGATCATGTTGGCCGGTTCGCCGTCCCAGGTGAGCATCCGCTCGGCGGCCCACCAGTACTCCTCGAGCGTCTCGCCCTTCCACGCGAAGACGGGGACACCCGCGGGCGCCTCCACGGTTCCGTGCGGTCCGACGACGACCGCGGCAGCGGCGTGGTCCTGGGTCGAGAAGATGTTGCACGACGCCCAGCGCACCTGGGCGCCCAGCGACACGAGGGTCTCGATGAGCACGGCCGTCTGCACCGTCATGTGCAGCGACCCGGAGATCCGGGCGCCCTTCAGGGGCTGCACCTCGGCGTACTCGCGACGCAGCGCCATCAGGCCCGGCATCTCGTGTTCCGCCAGGCGGATCTCCTTGCGACCGAACTCGGCGAGCGAGAGGTCGGCGACCTTGAAGTCGAGTCCGTTGAGCTGGTCGGCGACGAGCGTGGTGTCTGACACGGTGCGGATGCCTCTTCCTGTCGGCAATTCGATGTTGGGAACCAGGCTATACAACGCGCGGCCGATCGCCACGTGCCAGCCCACCCCCGTGATCTCCGCGACCGGCGCCGGCTACCGGTCGGCGACGGTCGCGCGTTCGACGAAGGGCACGAGCAGGTCGGCGAGGTCCGCGGCGACGTCGGCTCCCGACGTCGGCGGCATCGAGATGAAACTGAGCGCCACCCGCACGATCGCGCGGGCGAGAATGTCGGCATCGGCCTCCGGTGCGGCGATCCAGCTGTGGACGAAGGTCTCGGACAGCCGTCCGCCACCGCGTTCGAGGATCGGTGCGGCGTCGGTGGTGATCAGGCGCAGCAGGTCGGGTTTGGCGGCACCGTCGAGCAGCGACCGGACGAGCGGATCGGCGGCCGACGCCGCGAAGAACGAGGTGAAGCCGTCGACGAGGGCACCGCGCGCATCGCCGACGTGTGCGTGCACCGAGTCGGCGACGGCGTCGACGAACTCGTCGACGAGTCGCAGCGCGTACCCCTGGGCGAGCCCCTGCCGGGACGAGAACTCCTTGTACAGGGTCTGTCGACTGATACCGGCCGTCCGCGCCACGTCGCTCATGGTGATCGCGGACCAGTCGCGGTCGAGGAGCAGGGTCCGCATGGCGTCGAGGATCGTGGTGCGCAGCAGGACGCGGCTCGCCTCGTGGAACGGGATCCGGGACGTGTCCTCGCGTGGTCCTGCCATGCCGACGACGTTCTCACGCGCGTGTCGCACCGTCAAAGCGGTCCGTCATCGCCGCGCGACCTCGATCATCTCGAAGTCGGCCTTCGCCGCTCCGCAGTCCGGGCAGCTCCAGTCGTCGGGGATGTCCTCCCATCGGGTACCCGCGGCGATGCCCTCGTCGGGCCATCCGGCGGCCTCGTCGTACTCGAATCCGCAGACCACGCAGCGGAAGATCCTGAAGTGGTCGTTCACCGTCGTTGCTCCTCGAAGTCGATCTTCTCCCGGACACCGCAGTCGGGGCAGCACCAGTCGTCCGGGACGGCCGCCCAGGAGGTTCCGGCGGGGAAGCCCTCGCGCGGGGCGCCCGTCGCCTCGTCGTACACGTACCGGCAGACCGGGCAGCGGAACGTGCTCATGCGCGTCCGGTCCCGTCTCCCGCGTGGCGGGCGAGAACCGCTTCCCGCCGGCGCGGGGAGATGTTCACGCGGGTGATGTCGCCGTCGTAGTGGGCGAGCACGCGTTCGTCCATCACTCGTCGCCACAGCGGCGGAAGGTAGGCGAGGACGATCATCGACGCGTACCCGGCGGGCAGGTTCGGGGAGATCTCCATGCTGCGCAGCGTCTGGTAGCGGCGGGTGGGGTTGGCGTGGTGGTCGCTGTGTCGCTGCAGGTGGTACAGGAAGATGTTGGTGACCAGGTGGTCGCTGTTCCAGCTGTGCGCGGGCGAACACCGCTCGTATCGTCCCGACGCGGTTCTGCTCCGCAACAACCCGTAGTGTTCGAGATAGTTCACGACCTCGAGCAGACAGAACCCGAACACGGCCTGCACCACCAGGTACGGGAGGATTCCGACACCGAAGACGGCGGTGAGCACCGCGAACAGCACCGCGGAGATCGCCCACGCGTTCAGCACGTCGTTGCGCCAGGTCCACGGCGACCCCCCGAGACGGTGCAGACGTTCGCGTTCGAGTCGCCAGGCCGAACGCAGGCTGCCGAACACACTGCGCGGTAGGAATTCCCAGAAGGACTCTCCGAACCGGGCGGATGCCGGATCCTCGGGGGTCGCGACGCGCACGTGATGCCCACGATTGTGCTCGATGTAGAAATGGCCGTAGAAGGACTGCGCGAGAGCGATCTTCGCGAGGCGGCGTTCGAGCTCGACCTTCTTGTGGCCGAGTTCGTGCGCGGTGTTGATACCGATGCCGGCGACGACGCCGACAGAGATCGCCAGGCCGATCTTCGAGACCAGGCCGAGGCCGCCGTCGATCCCGAGCCAGGAAAGGTCGTCGGCCGCCCACAGATAGCACGCGAAGACGAGGGTCGCGAACTGGAACGGCAGGTACAGATAGGTGCAGAAACGGTAGTACCGGTCGTTCTCGAGTTGCTCGAAGAGCTCCTCGGGCGGGTTCTCCCCGTCCGGGCCGAAGAACAGATCGAGCGCGGGCACGAGGACGTACACGAGGGCCGGGCCGATCCACCACAGCACGGGTGTCACGGCCTGCCAGCCGAGTTGGTTACCTCCCCAGACCAGCGCGGTGGCCACGAACAGCGCGGTGGGCGGCACCAGGCCGAGCAGCCACAGATATCGCTTGCGGTCGTGCCAGTGCAGATCCGGGGTGTTCGCCGGGCCGGTGGCGTGTGTGGTCATGTCGACTCCTCGCGGATTCCGGTGACATTCCTCACCTACGCGATAGACCCTACGCCATACTTCGTATGCGCTCTAGACAATTTGTGAGAAATGTAAACCGTTCGCGGCCGCGATCGGGTGGATCGAGTCCCGGTTCAGCCGCTCACGCTCCCGAGGCGCGCCCGATACACCTGCGTTCCCGGTGCCGTACCGCGCACGGTCACCGCGGGATCCGACGCCGACAACCACACCGACGCCCCCTGCGCCACCTCCACGACACCACCGCCGCACTCGACACTCGCCCCGCCCGACGTGCACAACAGGATCTGCGGGCCGCACCGATCGAGCGTCGCCGTGTCACCGGACCGCAGCTCGAGCCGCGACAGCGCGAACTCCGGGGCCGGCGTCCGGTAGCACCACTCGTGCCCATCCGCCGGTTCCGCCTCGAGGATCGGCACCCCCGGCGCCCCGAAATCGAGCACTCTCAGCAACTCCGGCACATCGACGTGCTTGGGGGTGAGCCCACCGCGCAGCACGTTGTCCGAGTTCGCCATAATCTCCACGCCCATCCCGTGCAGGTAGGCGTGCAGGTTCCCGGCGGGCAGGTACAGCCCCTGCCCGGGCTCGAGGGTGATCCTGTTCAACAGCAACGACGCGAGGACCCCCGCATCGCCCGGGTAGATCTCGGCGAGTTGCAACGCCGTCCGCACCTCCGTGACGAACTCACGAGGCCCGTCGCCGTCCGTCGCGAGGTACGTCACACAGCCGTCGAGAACACGTGGCATCAGCGCCGACAACGAAGCCTGGGGAAGCGTGATCCACGTGGTGAACAACGCCCTCAAACCGTCGGAATCGGGTTGCCCGGCGAGCAGGCCCACATACGGATCCAGCTCCGGCACGGCGAGTGCCTCGAGGAGGTCGACGGTGCGCTTCGCGTCCCGGAAGCCGGCCAGCGCCTCGAAACGGGTCAACGCCACCACCAGTTCGGGCTTGTGATTCGGATCCCGGTAGTTGCGCACCGGCGAATCGGCCGGCACACCCCGCGCCTCCTCCCGCGCATACCCTTCCGCGGCCTGCTCCGCGCTGGGATGCGCCTGCAACGACAGCGGTTCCTCCGCCGCGAGCAGTTTGAGCAGGAACGGCAGTCGCGGACCGAACCGCTCGATGCTCGGTTCGCCCAGATGCCCGGTCGGATCCGCATCGAGCAACTCCAACAACGACACGCCGTCCCCGAGGTCGGCGACACGCGCCGGATCCGCGGGATGCGCGCCGAGCCACAATTCGGCTTCCGGATGGGCGGACGGAACCTCACGGCCGCACAACGTTGCAATGGCGGTGCGCGAACCCCAGGCGTACGAGCGCACCGCACCTTCGAGTCGGTGCACTATCGACCACCGGCCAGACGCAGATAGGCCGCAGCCATCTCCAGTCGCACCGTCAACACCGCCACCTGTTCGAGGACAGGTGGCACCACACGGGATTCGGACTCCCCCACAACAGACACCAATTCCATATCGGGTAGTGCCGCGGCGCGTCGGCGCGCGGCCGGTCGATCGTCGTCCGTGCTGAACACGAACACCCGCGCCGGCGCGACCGGCGCGGGACCATCCAGTTCCTCGTCGTGGAAGAACGGGTCGAAGTCGGCACCGGACGTCGTCTCGGTGACGAGCAGTCGGTCACGCGCGATCAGCACGTCCGGCAGCGAGGCCGCCGCGGCGATCACACCGGCGCCCTGCAGAAGCACCTCCGCACCGTGACGGGCCAGCACCGTCGTCGCGGGTGTGTCACCGGTGAGAACCACGCGGCGGGACTGCATCCGCACTGCGAGCGATTTCGCGGGATTGTGGAAGACCTCGTGCGACGGATGGTCGAGCGTTGCCTCCGCATCGACGGCATCCGCCAACGCGTCCAGCGCGGGCACCGACGCGGCGATCCTGCAGGCGTCCACCGCCGCCAGCACCGCGACGAAGACGGCGATGTGCCGGGCGAGCGCATACGTCACGGGAACCCACACGCGCGGCGCCAACATCATCGCCCTGCCCGCTGCCACCGCCCGCACCGGGCCTTCGTCGGGCACGTCGACGACCACCTCGGCGGATCGTCTCAGCGCGGCGTCGACGGAACGCGCCAGCACCGGATCCCCCGCGTCGTCCCCCGCGACCACGACGACGTCCAGCGGACCCACCCATCCTGGTGTGACCGGCGCCGAGACCAGCGGCACCGCACACATCCCGGCGAAGAGCGCCACCGTGAGTTCGGCGGCGCGAGCCGATCGGGCATCCCCGCCGACCAGCACGATGCTGCGCGGATGCAACCCGTCGAGACGGTCCAGCAGACCTTCGTCGACGGCCGCGGCCGTCGCGCGGATCTGTGCGCCGCCCAGTGCGGCGGCGCGCAGGACGCCGTCGACATCGGCCGCCACGACCGCGCTCGCGTCGTCGAAATCGAACAGGGGCGGAGGCGCCGTCACGACCGTGTCACCTTCCTTTCGCCGGCCCGGTAGCGACCCGTCACAGTGCAGCGGGTACCTCGATTATTCCCGTTGCCGTGTCTTCCGTCACGCACGCACGACGGCGAGGATCTCCTTCACCAGCGCGTCCACCTCGTCGCGGGTCGATGCCTCCACGTTCATCCGCAACAGCGGTTCCGTGTTCGACGCACGCAGGTTGAACCAGGCGTGATCGGGCAGTTCGACGGTGACCCCGTCGAGGCGGTCCACCGACACCGCGCGGTCCGCGAACGCCGCGACGACCGCGTCGCTGCGTTCCGCGGCGTCCGCGACGGTCGAATTGATCTCGCCCGACGCCTCGTACCGGTGGTACACGCCCATCAACTCGGAGAGCGGTCGTTCCTGTCCCGCCAGCGCAGCCAACACGTGGAGTGCGGCGAGCATGCCCGAATCCGCACCCCAGAAATCGCGGAAGTAGTAGTGCGCCGAATGCTCACCGCCGAAGATGGCCCCGGTCTCCGCCATCCGCTGCTTGATGAACGAGTGTCCGACCCTCGTCCGGACCGGCACCCCGCCGGACTCGGTGACGAGTTCGGGCACCACCCGCGAGGTGATCAGATTGTGGATGATCGTCGCGCCCGGTTCCTTCGCCAGCTCACGGGACGCCACCAGCGCCGTCACCGCGGACGGGGTGACCGGCTCGCCGCGTTCGTCCACGACGAAGCAGCGGTCGGCGTCGCCGTCGAAGGCCAGACCGACATCGGCGCCCGATTCGACGACGAGCCGCTGCAGGTCCACCAGGTTCGCCGGATCCAACGGATTCGCCTCGTGGTTCGGGAACGTACCGTCCAACTCGAAGTACAACGGGACCAGTTCGATCGGCAGTGCCTCGAAGACCGCGGGAACGGTGTGCCCACCCATGCCGTTGCCGGCATCCACCGCCACCTTCATCGGGCGCATCCGCGACAGATCCACCAACCCGCGCACGAACGCCGCGTACTCGGGCAGGACATCGCGTTCGGTGACCGAACCGGCCGCCCCGTCGAATCCGGGTACACCCGCGACGAGCTCGGCGCTGATCGTGGCCAACCCCGTCTCCTGGCCGACCGGACGCGCACCCGCCCTGCACAGCTTGATGCCGTTGTAGCGGGCGGGGTTGTGGCTGGCGGTGAACATGGCGCCGGGCGCGTCGAGCAGCCCCGACGCGAAGTACAGCTGATCGGTGGATGCGAGACCGATCAGGACGACGTCGAGGCCCTGCGCTGTCGCGCCCTCGGCGAACGCCCGCGCGAGATCCGGCGACGACGTTCTCATGTCGTGGCCGATCACCACACGCTCGGCGCCCCCGTCCGTGCGGACGAGACGCGCGAAGGATGCACCGACCTCCCGGACGAATCCGTCGTCGATCTGCTCCCCGACGATCCCGCGGATGTCGTACGCCTTGATCACGGATGCCACCGACTCGGCAGATCTCGCCACTGTTCCCCGCTCCTGCTCGTCGACACGCACCGCGCCGTTCTCGTGGCGCGGACCGTCTCAGCCTAGTGGGAGCGGCGCCGCCCGTGGCACGGTGGCCGCGACCCGGCCCGTCGCGCTCACGCGGTGGACCCCGTCGCGCTCACGCGGTGGGATCGGGAAGGACCCTCAGATGACCGCGACGACCGGTGCGCGCAGTGGCGGGGACCGCCGGTGGAGGAGCCGCCTCCGGTTCCACGGTCTCACCGTCGTCGTGGTTCCGTTCGCCGAGGCCCGCTTCTCGGACGGCTTCGGCAAGGGCGGTCAGATCGTCCTCGTCGGGTGTACCGGCTGTGAACGCCCCCTCGTAGCGGACGAGTTCCCAACCCTTGGGTGCGGTGATCCGCGAACCGTGCGTTTCGCACAGATCCCACGAATGCGGTTCGGCAACGGTGGCCAGGGGCCCGACGACCGCGGTGGAATCCGAGTACACGTAGGTCAGCGTCGCAACAGCAGGGTTCTTGCACCCAGGCCGGCAGCATCGACGCAGTGTTCTCACGCATGGGAGCGTAGCGCGCCGTCGGCGCCGGGACTATTCGGACACACCGTTGGATGGCAACGCAATTTCCGTACCGTAATGTTTCTCGGCATGGCCCGAGCACGTCGCCCCCGTCCCGTCTCCTCACGAAGTGTGACGCGACGCGGCCGGGGTATCCGCGGGCCGCTCTACCCCCACGACCTGCCCGCGTGGCGTTCCCGCGCCGAGAAATTCGACAGGCTCGTCCTCGACGCCTTTGCCCCCATCGACACCCGCTGGCACGACGAACTCACCAAACTCGACATCGCGGTCGACGACGTACCCAAGATCCGCGCACTCGATCCCGACTCGGTGAACTGGCCCGACGAGGTCGTCGCGGACGGCCCGGTTCCGCTGTCCCGGCTCGTTCCCGCGGGCATCGACAAGCGCGGCGCGACCACCCGCGCGCGAATCGTCCTGTTCCGCCGCCCCATCGAACTGCGGACACAGGACCCCGAGGATCTGACCGATCTGCTCCACGACGTCCTGGTCCACCAGGTCGCCACGTACCTCGGCGTCGAGCCGCAGATCATCGATCCCACACTCGACGACGGGTGACACGCACGGGCAGCGGTGACCGCGCACGCGTTTCGGGTACGACGAAGGCCGGGCGCCCGAACCCCATCGGACACCCGGCCTTCGTCTCATCGTCCGTGGCCGCCGGATCAGACCCGCACTCCCCGCACCGGACCGGATGCGGCCGTCAGACGATGCCCCTCTTGAGGCGCCGCCGTTCACGTTCCGACAGCCCACCCCAGATACCGAACCGCTCGTCGTGAGCGAGGGCGTATTCGAGGCATTCGCCGCGAACCTCACACCCCAGGCAGATACGCTTCGCCTCCCGCGTGGAGCCACCCTTCTCGGGGAAGAATGCCTCCGGGTCGGTCTGCGCACACAGTGCGCGTTCCTGCCACTGCCCCTCACCGTCGATCGGCTCACCGAATCCTGCAATCACGTGCAGAACCGGCGCACCGCCCTCGGGTTCGTCGCAGACGCTCTCGACTGCAGTGTCGATCCGAGCGATCTCGGACCCTTCGCGCTCGTCGGCCATGTTCGCCTCCTCACCTGCAGCGCCGCACTTCATCTCACATCGGGGTTCTTCCCGATGTCACACCCGAATCCCGACGGATGCGAGTTCGGGACGCGGGTTCGCCGCGGTCGTACTCGATCCGGAATCCGGAATGACATGTATGTGATTAGACACGTCCGGCGTGTCGCGGTCAAGCCGATGATGTGGTCTCGCTTACCATCGACGGCTTTGCAAACTCGCGTTTCGGACAGCCCTCCGCGGGGTACCGGCCCGACCGCATAGGCTTGCCGCGTGAACGTGACTGTATTGGTCGGAGGCGTGGGCGGCGCCCGGTTCCTCACCGGGCTGCGACACCTCCTCGGCATCTCCCCGGGCACCGACATCGGCCCCGATACACCCCACAACATCACCGCGATCGTCAACGTCGGCGACGACGTGTGGATGCACGGATTGAGGATCTGCCCCGACCTCGACACGTGCATGTACACCCTCGGCGACGGAATCGACACCGAACGGGGCTGGGGCCGCAAGAACGAGACCTGGAACGCGAAGGAAGAACTCGCCGCGTACGGCGCCGACCCCGACTGGTTCGGACTCGGCGACCGCGACATCGCCACACACCTGATCCGCACCCGGATGCTCCGCACCGGCTACCCCCTGTCCGCGGTCACCGAGGCGTTGTGCGACCGGTGGAAACCGGGTGTGACGTTGCTCCCCGCATCGGACGACCGTAGCGAAACACACGTCGTCATCACCGATCCCGCAGACGACACGCAGAAGGCCGTGCACTTCGAGGAATGGTGGGTGCGCCACCGGGCCCAGGTCCCCACCCACGGATTCGCGCACATCGGTGCCGACGAGGCGAAACCCGCACCGGGAGTGCTCGAGGCGATCGAATCGGCGGACGTCGTGATCCTCGCCCCCTCGAACCCCGTCGTCAGCGTCGGCGCCGTTCTCGCGATTCCCGGACTGCGCGGCGCACTGCGTACCACCGCCGCGAAGGTGGTGGGTGTCTCCCCCATCGTCGGTGGTGCACCGCTGCGCGGCATGGCCGACGCGTGCCTCGAGGTGATCGGCGTCGACACCACCGCGGAGGCCGTCGGGCGGCACTACGGGGCGCGCAGCGCCACGGGCATCCTTGACGGTTGGCTCGTGCACTCCACCGACGACGCGGACATCCCCGGCGTCGAGGTACGCAGCGTGCCATTGCTCATGACCGACGCCGCCGCGACCGCCGACATGGCGCGCGCCGCACTCGACCTCGCCGGAGTCGCCCTGTGACGTCCCCCGCCCCCGAGACCACCGTCCGCGACCACGCCCCGGGCGGTACCGTCGAGATCCACCCCGTCACCGGGCTCCCGGAATTCCGGCCCGGCGACGACCTGGCCGCGGCGCTCGCCGGCGCCGCTCCGTGGCTCGTCGACGGCGACATCCTGGTGGTGACCAGCAAGATCCTGTCGAAGGTGGAGGGTCGCCTCGTCGCAGCGCCCACCGATCCCGAGGCACGAGACGCCGTCCGACGACGTCTCGTGAGTCAGGAAGCGGTGCGTGTGCTCGCCGCCAAGGGCCGCACCCTCATCACCGAGAACCGGCTCGGGATCGTGCAGGCCGCGTCCGGCATCGACGGCTCGAACGTCGACTCCGCCGAACTCGCGTTGCTCCCCGAGAACCCCGATGCGAGTGCGGCGGCGCTGCGCACCCGGATCCGCGATCTGCTCGGCGTCACCGTCGGCGTCGTCGTGACCGACACGATGGGCCGCGCCTGGCGGGTCGGTCAGACCGATGCCGCGATCGGTGCGGCCGGCGTGCCCGTCCTCCACGGCTACGCCGGGTCGCACGACGCGCAGGGCAACGAACTGATGGTCACCTCGGTGGCCGTCGCCGACGAGATCGCCGCCGCCGGGGATCTCGTCAAGGGCAAGCTCGGCGGGGTACCCGTCGCGGTCGTGCGGGGTCTCGATCTGCCCGACGACGGATCGACGGCCCGCACCCTGCTGCGCGGCGGTGAGGACGACCTGTTCTGGCTGGGGACCGCGGAGGCACTCGAACGTGGACGCAGCGAGGCGTTGTTGCTGCGCCGATCGGTCCGGGAGTTCTCCTCCGAACCCGTCGACCCGGAGGACCTGCACGACGCGGTCGCCGAAGCGCTCACCGCACCCGCACCGCACCACACCCGGCCCGTACGGTTCGTGTGGGTACGCACCGAACAGGTCCGGCGTCGGTTGCTCGACCGGATGCGCGACCGCTGGGCCGAGGACCTCGCCGCGGACGGACTCGACGCCCCCGCGATCGAACGGCGACTCGCCCGCGGGGCGATTCTCTACGATGCACCCGAAGTGATCGTCCCGTTCTGGGTACCGGACGGCGCCCACACCTATCCCGACGCGCGGCGCACCGCCGCGGAAGCCACGATGTTCACGGTCGCCGCGGGTGCGGCAGTGCAGGGCCTGCTGGTCGCGCTCGCCACCCGCGGCCTCGGCAGCTGCTGGATCGGATCGACGATCTTCGCCCCCGAGGTGGTGCGGGAGGAGTTGGGCCTACCGGCGGACTGGTCACCGCTCGGCGCCGTCGCCGTCGGACACCCGATCACCACGCCCGGTCCGCGCGACCCCGCGGACCCCGGCGACGCCCTGGTGGAACTCTGATGTCGGCGCGGTCCCTGCACGTCTCCGCACGCGAACGACTCACCGCGTGGCGGACCGATTCACCGGACGCCGAGTCGTTGCGACACACGATGCTCGCGTTCCTGGACTCCGCTCCCGACGGTTGTCTGCGCTCCCACGTCCCGGGGCACGTCACCGCGTCGTCCCTCGTGCTCGACGCCGATCACCGCAACGTGCTGCTCACTCTGCATCCGCGGGTGGGGCGTTGGATCCAACTCGGCGGACACTGCGAGGAGGACGACGACACCGTCGTCGACGCGGCGCTGCGCGAGGCCCGGGAGGAATCCGGGATCGACGAACTGACGATCGATCCGGATCTGCTCTCGGCCCACACCCACCCGATCACGTGCTCGCTGGGGACACCGACGCGGCACCTCGACCTGCGTTTCCTGGTCGTCGCGCCCGTCGGCGCACGCCCTGTGCGCAGCAACGAATCGACCGACCTGCGGTGGTGGCCGGTGGACGCGCTACCCGACGGCGCCGAGCACGACACGATCACCCATCTGGTACGACTGGCCGCGATCCGACGCTGACCGCGTTCCCGCTGCAACCCCGGTCGTCCGCTACCGCCCCGGCGGTAGCGGAC
>NZ_JAIYEP010000054.1 GCF_020515525.1 Rhodococcus yananensis | reverse complement strand
CCGATCCGCCGCCCACTGCCGTCGGGCACCCACCGGCGCCTGGCGTGTCTGCTTGTTGCTGTGTCCCATCGCACACCTCCGTCATCGAGGTGTTGCGACGACCGATTGAATCCACCCTGACTGCCCGCATCGGAGTGATGTACCAAACCTGTTGCAGTAAAACAGGAATCGATCCTTCGACGGGTGAACAACGCCTGCTCGGGAACGCCGGACACCAGCGGCGTGGTCTTCGATGTCATGACCCGCCAACCCAAGATCCGGCGCGAGTAGACGTCGACCAGGAACGCGGTGTAGACGAACCCGGAGAGCGTCCAACAATAGGTGAAGTCGGCGACCCACCACTGGTCCGGACGCTGCGGTAGATCCCACTTCCGCTCGACCAGATCCGGGTGCCGCGGTGCGCGATCGTCCCGCTTGGTCGTGATCGTGTGATGCCGTCCGCGGACCGCTCCCACGATTCCGACGATCGCCATCAGGCGGGCCACTTGATCGCGCCCCATCCCGTGACCAGCGCGTTTCATCGCTCGCCAGAGTTTGCGGACACCGTGGACGCTTCTGTTGTCCACGTAGACCGTGTGGACGGCGTTCGCAGCGTAGGCGTCAGCCAGGTCCGCCTCGGAGACATATCCGCGCTGCTTGGCCTTGTAGTAGGTGGACGGGGCGATCGTGACGCCGTGCTCGGTGAGTACGCGACAGATCGGGTCGACCGGCGAAGCGATCCTTGTGAGCGTCGATGTAGTCGACGATCACCGAAGTCGGCGGTCGACCTCCGCCGCCGCGAAAAACGCACTCGTGGTCTTCAAAATCTCGTTGGCCCGGCGTAATTCGGCAACCTCCTTGCGGAGTCGCCGTACCTCGCTGGCGTCGACGGCTTCACCCGAAACGGACACCGTCGGCGCGTCCGCACTGTCGGCCGCCTCGATCCAGTTCCGTAGCGTCGCCGGTTTGATGTCGAGGAGTTCGCCGACGTGGCGGCGGGCTCCGAGCTTGGGCTCTCCGGACTCGCGGATCCGGTCTCGGTACATCCGGACGGCACGCTCCCGGGTCTCGGTGTCGTACTTCTTCGGTGCAGGCATACCAGCATTCTCCTTGCTAGATCAGGAGCCTCCACCTCGTCCAGGGCGGTTCAGTTGTTGGGTGCTCTGGAACCAGGAGCGGCCCGAGGACGATCCGGATCGGTGGTTGTGGACAGCTGCGACGCCCACGCTGCCGGCGACCGACGCCGCCGGGCAGATCCACGACCGGTCTCAGGTGATCCTGCCGGCCACGTTCGTCGGCCTGGGGCTCGATCCATCCGTCGCTCACCGACCACGACGATGGCGGCGGGTTCGGGGTGTAGGAACACCTTGGGAGCTGCCCACCACGCGCACAGGCCGGGCGGGGAGCGTGGACAGGTCGTCGAGCGCGTGAACTGGTGCCGTCCCGCTCTTCCGATCTCGACGTTCTCGTTTCAGTACCGAAAACCCGAGGAGCGATGCGCTGCACACCGAGATCAAGTAGGCCGAGACCGAGGCCTTCGACGATCTCCTGTACCTGTTGATCCTTGGTCAACATCGATTATCCTCCGGGCCGGCACTTGCAGAGCAGAGAGACAGCTCCCGCCAATTTGCTCGAGTGGAACCGGCAGGTGGTATGTCGCGACATTGGTCGCGCAGATGGTGTCGGAGTGGGGGAATGTGCATGGGCCCGGATGGCATCAGTGCGACGTCGCACGACAAGGCGACGAATCTCTGAGAGATGCGTGCTGGACAGAGCTGGAAACCTGTTCTCAGACGTGGTGGAGATCAGCCTCGTCGAGAGCTGCCAGTACGTGCCCCGTCCGTGCCTCTCGTCGACGAGGACGATCCCGAGGTGGTTGCCGAGCAGTTGAAGGCCGCCCGTAAGGCTGTGGCGGCACGCCGATGCGCCCGCAATACAACCGTGTAACCGAGGCGGGTCGGGCCGTGTGCGGGATGGGGACGTAGATGGCATCGACAACGAAGACGCGGCGCCGCGCGACGGAGAACTGTGACCGGCCGGCTGCATTCACCACGCGGACCAAACCTGCCTGATGCAGACTGTCTCGACAGGATCCTGCGTGCCGTCACCCTCGAGTTTCGGGTGGAGTGGAGTTGTCGCCGTGGCGTGTCAGTTCTCGTTGTCGAGGGCGGCGTCGGCCACTTCCTGGAGTCGTTCGAGGACGGCCTGCGCGAACCAGCGGTTGTGGTACTGCTCGTACGGCCCCTTGCCTCTTGCTTCCAAACGGTCCGCGAGAGCGCGGATGGGCCGGAGGTCGTCCAGCAGAGTCGTGAACTGTTCGATCGATTCGTCGTCGAGGATCCACAATCCGATGACGGTCGCGTCTCCGTCGGCCGACGCGAGCCGGCACGGTTCGAAGGTCAGGGCGGGGTACTTCTCCGACAGCCCAGCCACAGGGAGCTGCGTGCAGTCCTCGAGGGCGGAGGTGGACACGTAGACGCGAGCCCACATCCGCGCGAGCTCGTCCTCGGTTTCCGGAGGCGCCGCCGCGTACAGGACCTCCATCGGTCCGATGTTGAGCGTGAACGCCCGCGCGCCACCGTTCGTCGCCGGTAGGCAACTGAGCGTCCAGCGCTCCACCTCGGCGGCGGCGGGATCGTCGAATGCTGCGTCCAGGTACAGCGCGACGAGGTCGAGGTACAGGTCGAGGAAGTCGGGGTTGCTCTCGAGCTTGCGGAAGCTCTCTTCCGAAGCGGACGGGTTCGTCATGTGTTCCTTGCTCACTCGAAGTAGTCTTCGTCGAGACTTGCGCGCGCGAGATCTTTCGCGGCAGGTTCCGCGTCGCGGCCGCGGAGCTGCTCGATGAGAACGAGACGTTGCTGCTCGGCATCCTCGAGCAGGTCGTCGAGGCAGTCGAGGACGTCGAAGAATCGCAGCCGCTCGGAGGGCGCCGCGGGGGTGTGAGTGCTCATCGGTAGACCTCTCGTGAGGTCTCGAACCCGGTTGAATCTGCACGTGATCTGCGCGGGGGAGGTGAGTCAGGGGTTGTTGCGCCCCTGACCTGCACCGACTCTGTGCCCTCGGCAGGATTCGAACCTGCGACTTCTTGCTCCGGAGGCAAGCGCTCTATCCCCTGAGCTACGAGGGCGATCCACTCGCCGGTGGGGGACCGGCGTGCGGGAGTTAGCCTAGCGCATGTTCGCCCCAACGCCACATCGCCTGGTCAGGCATGGTTTTCGAACCCGACCAGGCGGCTGTGGTCAGTTCAGGGGCAACGGTACGGCTCCGCGGTCGGCGAGCATCGACGTCATCAACTGCGACTCGCCGACCTGGGTGTCGACCATGGTCTGCGCGAGATTGCGGACAGCGGCGATGCTCGCGTGCTGCGCGCCGTACTCCATCATCGGGAGCCCACCCTCGTGGTGCCGCAGCATCAACTGCAGGAACAGCACGTCGAGGTCGGTGCCCGTCGCCGCGCGGAGGTTCGCGAGGTCGTCGGACGAGGCCATCCCCGGCATCCGCTGCATGCCGGCGGCGTCGTGGCCCGATCCGTCCGCCCCCGTGGAACCGTGGCCGTGACCTGTGTCCTCGGCCATCCACTGCATGTAGTCGCCGGCCGGGAGCGGTGGTCGACCCCACAGCGTCAACCACCCCTGCATCTGACCGAGCTGGTTCTGCTGGGTGGTGAGGATGTCGTACGCGAGGTTGCGCACCCGCACGTCGTCGGATCCGGTGAGAGCGATCGCGGCCATCTCGATGGCCTGATCGTGGTGGACCGACATGTCCTGCGCGAAGCCGACGTCCACGGACCCGGCGGCGGGAGTCGCCGGCTGCGTGTCCTCGAGCGGCATCCGCGCGAGGAACCCGAGGAGAAACCCGACGGCGAGGGCCGCGACCGCGACGAGCGCGATCCACGCCGAACGGTTCCGTCCGCGATCGTCCGATGCGGGGGAAGCGGAATCCGGGGAGGTGTTCACGGTCAGCTCCCCGCGGGGGCCTGCATGTCGGCAGGGAACTGCTCGCTGCCGTCGACCGTACCGCCGTCCATCGGCACCGCACCGGCGCCGGGCGCGCTCGGATCGAACGGCGGGGGGTTCGCCGGATCGAACGACGCCGGGATCGTCGAGCAGCTCGCCCCGACCTCGGGGTAGGTGTACTGGTTCAGGCGCAGCGACTCGATGAAGTGGTCGATCCGCTTGTCGTCGGCGTTGTCCACCTTCAACTGGTGCCCCCACGACTGCAGCGAGATCGGAGTGTCGAGACCGGGGTACGGCGACATCATCATGTAGGTGCGGCCATCGACCTTCGCGGCGAGTGTGTCGCGGGCGGCGTCGTCGACGAGATCGGGGTTGTACGCGATCCACACGGCGCCGTGCTCGAGGGAGTGCACCATGTTCTCGGTGCGGACGGCCTGCTCGTACACCGTGCCCGTGCAGGTGGCCCAGATCGAGTCGTGCGGCCCCCCGAACGGCGGGCTCTGATCGTAGGCGACACGCTGGGTCTCGGTGACGTGCTGACCGGCCGGGTAGTCGATCGTGACGACACCGTCGATGGCCAGCGACGGATCCCGGTTCGACTCCGACGGTGTCCAAGCCGCGAGTTCCTGCTGGTCCTGGTATTTCGGCACGATGTTGACGGCGATCACGGCGATCAGTGCGAGGACTGCGACGGCACCACCGATGAGGGGCCACGGCACCTGCCGTTGTTTCGGCAGGCCGCGGGCGGTGCCGCTCTTCTTGGCGGCCTTGATGGCCTTCGACGATTTCGCGCCGGTGTTCTTTCCGGAACGACCGTTGTTCGAACCGCTGGGCATCGGTGGGTGCTCTTTCGACGGTGGGACGGACGGTGCACGAACCCGACATCGGACGTGGCCGCACGCCGCCGGTCGGGGTGTGCGGCGCACCGCCGGTCGGTACGCACCGACAACTGTACGGGCGCCGCGTATGGGGCAGCGTCCGCGCCGTTTCCCGGCAGCCAATAGGATGGACACCCGTGACTCCTGCCGATCTTGCCGAACTGCTCCACGGAACCGCCGCGAGGGTGCTCGCCGAGCGTGGTCTCGACGCGTCCGTCCTCCCCGAGACCCTCACCGTCGAACGTCCGCGCAACCCGGAGCACGGCGACTACGCGACCAACGTCGCGATGCAGGTCGCGAAGAAGGTCGGGGTGGTTCCGCGGGACCTCGCGACCTGGCTCGCCGAGGCGTTGACCGCGGCCGACGGCATCGACTCCGCCGAGGTCGCGGGCCCGGGATTCCTCAACATCCGGTTGGCTGCCGACGCGCAGGGCGCCATCGTCTCGAAGGTCCTCGCCGAGGGCGACGCATACGGCTCCGGTGATGCGCTCGCCGGTCGCCGCATCAACCTCGAATTCGTCTCCGCGAACCCCACCGGACCCATCCACCTGGGGGGAACCCGCTGGGCGGCGGTCGGCGACGCGCTGGGACGTGTCCTCGAGGCGCAGGGCGGTGACATCACCCGCGAGTACTACTTCAACGACCACGGCGGGCAGATCGATCGGTTCACCCGGTCGCTGATCGCGTCCGCGCAGGGACTGCCCGCCCCGGAGGACGGCTACGCCGGCGACTACATCGTCGAGATCGCGAACTCCGTCGTCGCGCAGCGCCCCGACGCCCTCGACCTGCCCGAGGACGAACGCCACGAGGTGTTCCGGTCGATCGGCGTGGACCTGATGTTCGCGCACATCAAACGCACGCTGCACGAGTTCGGTGTCGACTTCGACGTGTACTTCCACGAGAACTCGCTGTTCGAATCCGGAGCGGTCGACAAGGCCGTCGAGACCCTGAAAACGTCGGGGAACCTGTACTTCGACGACGGCGCCTGGTGGCTCAAGAGCACCGACTACGGCGACGACAAGGACCGCGTCGTCATCAAGTCCGACGGCAACGCCGCCTACATCGCGGGCGACATCGCCTACTTCCAGGACAAGCGTTCGCGTGGCTTCGACCTGTGCATCTACATGCTCGGTGCCGACCACCACGGCTACATCGCGCGGCTGAAGGCCGCAGCTGCCGCGTTCGGTGACGACCCCGACACCGTCGAGGTCATGATCGGTCAGATGGTCAACCTCGTCCGCGACGGCCAGGCCGTGAAGATGAGCAAGCGCGCCGGCACGGTGATCACCCTCGACGATCTGGTCGAGGCCATCGGCGTGGACGCCGCCCGCTACTCCCTCGTGCGCTCGTCGGTGGACCAGGGCATCGACATCGACCTCGCGTTGTGGGCGTCGGCGTCCAACGAGAACCCGGTGTACTACGTGCAGTACGCCCACGCGCGGCTGTCGTCGATCGCCCGCAACGCCGCCGAGCTCGGTCTCAGCGGCGACGGTGCCGATCTCGCGTTGCTCACCCACGACCGCGAGGGCGAGTTGATCCGCACCCTCGGCGAATACCCGCGGGTCGTGGCGAAGGCCGCCGAACTGCGTGAACCGCACCGGGTCGCGCGGTACCTCGAGGAACTCGCCGGCACCTACCACCGCTTCTACGATGCGTGCCGCATCCTGCCGCAGGGCGACGAGGAACCGGGCCCGCTGCACACGGCCCGTCTCGCGCTGTGCGCGGCGACCCGCCAGGTGCTCGGCAACGGACTCGGTCTGCTCGGTGTCGGCGCCCCGGAGCGGATGTGAACGCGCACCCGGCCGGACCCCGGCACGCAGAGATCCCGCACGCACCCGGGCTGCCCGAACGACCCACGCCCGCCGAACTGAACACCCTGCACACCAACGTGTGGCCGCGCGGCACCGTGCGCGGCGACGACGGCGTGGTGAGCATCGCCGGTGTCGCCGTCACCGACCTCGCCGAGCAGTACGGAACCCCGCTGTTCGTCGTGGACGAGGACGATTTCCGGTCGCGTTGCCGGGAGATCGCGGCGGCATTCGGACCCGACGCGCGCGTGCACTACGCGTCCAAGGCGTTCCTGTGCACGGAGATCGCACGGTGGGTTCACCAGGAGGGGCTGTCGCTCGACGTCGCGTCCGGTGGGGAACTCGCCGTGGCGCTGCACGCCGGTTTCCCCGCCGAGAAGATCGCGATGCACGGCAACAACAAGTCGCTCGTCGAGTTGCGGACGGCCGTCTCCGCGGGTGTCGGGCACATCGTGCTCGATTCCCTCGCCGAGATCGACCGGCTCGACGCGATCGCCGGTGAACTCGGGATCGTGCAGGATGTGCTGATCCGCGTCACCGTCGGTGTCGAAGCCCACACCCACGAGTTCATCTCCACCGCACACGAGGATCAGAAGTTCGGTCTGTCACTGGCCGGGGGCGCAGCGATGAACGCCGTACGCCGGGTGTTCGCCACCGACAATCTGCGTCTGGTGGGTCTGCACAGTCACATCGGATCGCAGATCTTCGACGTCGACGGGTTCGAACTCGCCGCGCACCGTGTCATCGGTCTGCTCCGCGACATCGTCGCCGAGTTCGGCGTCGACAAAACATCCCAGCTGCACATCGTCGACCTCGGCGGTGGCCTCGGGATCTCCTACGTGCCGAGCGACGACCCGCCGCCCGTCGCGGATCTCGCCGCGAAACTCACCGACATCGTCCGTACCGAATCGTCGCTGGTGGGGCTGCCCACGCCGACCCTCGCGGTGGAACCGGGACGCGCGATCGCCGGCCCGGGCACGATCACGCTGTACGAGGTCGGCACCGTCAAGGACGTTGCTGTCGCCGCCGGCCACAGCCGCCGCTACATCAGCGTCGACGGCGGGATGAGCGACAACATCCGCACCTCGCTGTACCAGGCCGAATACGAATCGCGGCTGGTGTCGCGCGCCGGCGAGGGCGACCCCGTGGTCGCTCGGGTCGTGGGGAAGCACTGCGAAAGCGGCGACATCGTCATCCGCGACACGTGGATGCCCGACGACGTCGCGGCCGGTGACCTACTGGCGGTGGCGGCGACCGGTGCATACTGCTATTCGATGTCGAGCAGGTACAACCTGCTTCCACGTCCTGCCGTCGTGGCCGTCAAGGACGGCGCCTCGCGCGTCCTGCTGCGTCGGGAAACCGTCGAAGATCTGCTGAGCTTGGAGGTTACGGAGTGACCAGCACAACGGTGGCCGGAGTGTCCGGGCAGCGCCCGATCGGCGTGGCGGTCCTCGGCCACGGCACCGTCGGTGCCGAGGTCGTGCGCATCATCCGCGAGGACGCGGCCGACCTGCAGGAACGGATCGGTGCGCCGCTCGTGTTGCGCGGTGTCGCCGTGCGCGACACCACTGTCGACCGCGGTATCCCCGCCGACCTGCTGACCGCGGACCCCGACGCACTCGTCGCCCGCGACGACGTCGACGTCGTCGTCGAACTGATCGGTGGCATCGACCGGCCACGTGTGCTGGTGCGGTCGGCGCTGGATTCCGGGAAGTCGGTGGTCACCGCCAACAAGGCGCTCCTGGCCGAGTACACGGGTGAGCTCGCGCAGGCCGCCGAGGCCCAGAACGTCGACCTGTATTTCGAGGCGGCCGTCGCCGGTGCCATCCCGGTGATCCGTCCGCTGACGCAGTCCCTCGCCGGTGACCGCGTCGATCGGGTGATCGGCATCGTCAACGGCACCACCAACTTCATCCTGTCGGCGATGGACGAGACCGGCGCCGACTACGCGGAGACCCTCGCCGAGGCGAGCAGGCTCGGCTATGCCGAGGCGGATCCGACCGCGGACGTCGAGGGATTCGATGCGGCGTCCAAGGCGGCGATCCTCGCGTCGATCGCGTTCCACACCCCGGTCAGTGCGTCGGACGTGTACCGCGAGGGCATCTCCACGATCACCGCGGCCGACCTGACGTCGGCGCGCGCCCTCAACTGCACGATCAAGTTGCTCGCGATCTGCGAACGCATCCCGGAGCCCGGTGGTCGCGATCGTGTGTCGGCGCGCGTGTACCCGGCGCTGGTGCCGCGCGAGCATCCGCTCGCATCCGTCGGTGGTGCTTTCAACGCGGTGGTCGTCGAGGCGCAGGCCGCCGGCCGGCTCATGTTCTACGGTCAGGGCGCCGGCGGTGCCCCGACGGCCTCGGCGGTGATGGGCGACGTCGTGATGGCGGCGCGCAACCGTGTGCAGGGTGGGCGCGGCCCGCGCGAATCGAAGTACGCGCAGCTCGAGATCGCTCCGATGAGCGACATCGTCACCCGGTACTACGTCAACCTGCAGGTTGCGGACCGCGCCGGTGTGCTGTCCGCGGTCGCCGCGGAGTTCGCGACCCGCGGGGTGAGCATCTCCGCGGTACGCCAGGAAGGCGCCGGTGACGGTGCCCGACTCGTCGTGCTCACCCACCGAGCCACCGACCGGGCGCTGTCCGACACCGTCGCAGCGCTCGACAAACTCGAATCCGTGACCGCTGTGACCAGCGTCCTGAGACTGGAGGGATCCGCCGAATGAGTGCGGTCGAGAAGAACACCACCCCCGTGCACACCCCGTGGCCGGGCCTGATCGAGGCGTACCGTGCGCGCCTGCCGATCGGTGACGGTTGGAAGACGGTGACGCTGCGCGAGGGTGGCACGCCGCTCCTGCCGGCCGAGCGACTCTCCGAGATCACCGGTTGTGAGGTGCACGTCAAGGTCGAGGGACTCAACCCCACCGGTTCGTTCAAGGACCGCGGAATGACCATGGCGGTCACCGAGGCGCTCGCCTCGGGCAAGCAGGCCGTGCTGTGCGCGTCGACGGGCAATACATCCGCGTCGGCCGCCGCGTACGCCGCGAAGGCGGGCATCGGCTGCGCGGTCCTGGTTCCGCAGGGCAAGATCGCGATGGGCAAGCTCGCGCAGGCCGTCATGCACGGCGCGAAGATCGTGCAGGTCGAGGGTAACTTCGACGACTGCCTCGAGTTGGCGCGTAAGACCACCTCGGAGTTCCCGACGATCGGACTCGTGAACTCGGTGAACCCGGTGCGCATCGAGGGACAGAAGACCGCGGCCTTCGAGATCGTCGACGCGCTCGGCGACGCCCCCGACGTGCACGTGCTTCCCGTCGGTAACGCGGGCAACATCACGGCCTACTGGAAGGGCTACTCGGAGTACTTCGCCGACGGTCTCTCCACCCGTCGCCCCCGGATGCTCGGGGTGCAGGCGGCGGGTGCGGCACCGCTCGTGCTCGGGCATCCCGTCAACAACCCCGAGACGATCGCCACCGCCATCCGGATCGGCGCGCCCGCCTCGTGGAACGGCGCGGTCGCGGCGAAGGACGAGTCGAACGGTGCCTTCCGCGCCGCCACCGACGAGGAGATCCTCGAGGCATACCACCTGCTGGCGAAGTCGGAGTCGATCTTCGTCGAGCCCGCATCGGCAGCGTCCATTGCGGGTCTGCTCGCGGCGCGCAAGGAGGGCTGGCTCGAACCGGGCCTGAAGATCGTGTGCACCGTGACCGGAAACGGACTCAAGGATCCCGACACGGCGCTTCGCGACGTGCCCGTCGTGGAGCCGATCCCGGTGGACCCGGTCGCGGTGGCGTCGGCACTCGAGCTGGCCTAGTGGCTTCCCCGCCCACATCCTCCGTTGGGAGTCAGGACATGACGCAGACGTTGCCCGTGGGAGTCACGGTCACCGCTCGGGTGCCGGCCTCGAGCGCGAACCTCGGACCGGGGTTCGATTCGCTGGGTCTGGCGCTCGGTCTGTTTGACGAGATCACCGTCACCACAACCGATTCCGGCCTCAATGTGCGGGTCGAGGGTGAGGGTGCCCAGGAGGTGCCGTGGGGTCCCTCGCACCTCGTGGTGCGTGCGGTCGAGCGCGGGCTCGAAGCGGCCGGTGTGTGGGCCGACGGACTCGACGTGGTGTGTCGCAACGTGATTCCGCACTCGCGCGGGCTCGGATCGTCGGCATCCGCTGCGGTGGGTGGGCTCGCTGCGGCGAACGGTCTGGTCCGGAAGATCGCACCCGACCGCGTGCTCGGCGACGACCAGCTGGTGCAGCTGGCATCCGAGTTCGAAGGCCATCCCGACAATGCGTCCGCCAGTGTTCTCGGGGGAGTGGTGGTCTCGTGGAGCGAGGCCGCCGCCGACACCGAGCACCGCGTGTTCCGGGCGGTGTCGCTGCCGGTCCATCCGGACATCCGGGTGGTGGTGCTGGTGCCGTCGGTGCGATCGTCGACGGCGCACACCCGGGGGTTGCTACCCGAACTGGTTCCGCATCGTTCCGCGGCGTTCAACGTCAGCCGGGCGGCGCTGGCCGTCGTCGCGTTGACCCGCCGTCCGGACCTGCTCATGGCGGCGACGGAGGACCTGCTCCACCAGGCGCAGCGCGCGCCGGCGCTCCCGCTGACCACCAAGTGGATCGCGACGTTGCGTGCCGGCGGGATCCCGGCCACGGTGTCGGGTGCCGGGCCGACAGTGCTGGCCCTGACCACCGAACCGTTCCCCGCCGAACTGCGGGAGGCGGCGGAAGCCGACGGACTGACCGTCCTCGAACCGGAGATCTCAGACGGGGTACGGGTCGACTGAGACCCCTGCCCAACTCCTGCCGCACACACCCCGACGCCCTGCACCCGACCCTCGTCGACGGTCGCGGTGCAGGGCGCTGCGCGCCGGTCGGCCGAGTGGTCGATCACACACGAACCGTCAGTCACATCCATTCTTGCCCCGCGTACGGTTCGTCGCTATTCTGTGGGTGTCCGCACGTCGTGTGCTTCGGTCGCCGGATTCTCCAGGGCACTCACTCCAGCTCCATCGGGGCGATCGATCCTGGCCCGGTCCTCACCCGCTCCCGTTCCGAGGGAATGGGCAAGCCGCACCGATCCGTCGTCGACGGGGTGACGGACATGCCGATCGTTCGATTCCGTGAACTCGTACGGCAATCCCAGCTCAGTGCAAGAACTGATCTGTGGAACGAACCCTCGACTCTGCATGGAGCGGTCGAGGGAAGGAAAGGATCTCCGTGACAGATACGGACCTGATCGCTGCACCTGATGCCGACACCACCGCGACAACCGGGGGAGCTCAGGCCGGCGATTCTGCACAGACCTCGTCCCGTGGCGGACGCCGCGGTACCGGGCTGTCGGGCATGGTGCTCGTCGAACTGCGTGCCCTCGCCGCCGAGCTCGGCATCAAGGGAACCTCCGGGATGCGCAAGGGCGACCTGATCGCCGCCATCAAGGAGAAGCAGGGGGGAGGCGCCAAGGCTGCGCCGGCCGCGGACGACGCCACCGGCGCCGCTGCGGACAAGCCCGCCGAGAGCCCGGCACGCGGCCGTCGCGGTCGCGGTGGGCAGGCCGATGCGCCCGCCGCAGACAAGCCCGCTGCCGAGAAGCCCGCCGCCGAGAACGCCCCGGCCCAGGCGGATCGGACCGCGTCCCCCGAAACTCCGGTCGCCGACAAGCAGGGTGCCTCGGACGAGGATGCTCCGCGTCGCGGTCGTCAGCGTCGCGGTCGCCGCGGCGGCGACCAGGGCGAACAGTCGCCGAAGGCCGACGGCCAGGGCGTCGACGAGGGGCGTGCCCGGGACAACGCGAAGCGCGACGACAACAAGCGCGACGACAACAAGCGCGACGACAACAAGCGCGACGACAACAAGTCCGACGACGGCGGACGCCAGCGTGGCGACCGCAACCAGGGTGACCGCAACCAGGACGGTGGCGACCGCAACCAGGGTCCGCGTCAGGACAACCGCGCCTCGGACGACGACGAGGGTGGCCGCGGGCGCCGTGGCCGCCGATTCCGCGAGCGTCGGCGTGGCCGCGACCGCGGTGAGGGCGGGGACGGGCGCGAGCCGGAGATCAGGGAGGACGACGTCCTCCAGCCCGTCGCCGGCATCCTCGACGTGCTCGACAACTACGCGTTCGTGCGCACCTCGGGGTACCTTGCGGGTCCGAACGACGTCTACGTGTCGATGAACATGGTCCGCAAGAACGGACTGCGTCGCGGCGACGCGATCACCGGTGCGGTGCGCGTCCCTCGGGAAGGCGAGCAGGCCAACCAGCGGCAGAAGTTCAACCCGCTCGTGCGTCTGGACACCGTCAACGGCGGTGAGGTCGAGGCGGCCAAGCGGCGGCCCGAGTTCAACAAGCTGACCCCGCTGTACCCGAACCAGCGTCTGCGGCTCGAAACCCAGCCGAACATCCTCACCACCCGGGTCATCGACCTGGTGATGCCGATCGGTAAGGGGCAGCGCGCCCTGATCGTCTCGCCGCCGAAGGCCGGTAAGACGACGGTGCTGCAGGACATCGCGAACGCGATCGCCGTCAACAACCCCGAGTGCTACCTGATGGTCGTGCTCGTCGACGAGCGACCCGAAGAGGTCACCGACATGCAGCGCTCGGTCAAGGGCGAGGTCATCGCCTCCACCTTCGACCGCCCGCCGTCAGACCACACCTCGGTGGCCGAACTCGCCATCGAACGGGCCAAGCGTCTCGTCGAGACCGGTCGCGACGTGGTGGTGCTGCTCGACTCGATCACCCGGTTGGGTCGCGCGTACAACAACAGCTCGCCGGCGTCCGGCCGCATCCTCTCGGGTGGTGTCGACTCGACCGCGCTGTACCCGCCGAAGCGCTTCCTCGGTGCGGCCCGCAACATCGAGAACGGCGGCTCCCTCACGATCATCGCGACCGCGATGGTCGAGACGGGATCCACCGGCGACACCGTGATCTTCGAGGAGTTCAAGGGCACCGGCAATGCCGAGCTCAAGCTCGACCGCAAGATCGCCGAGCGGCGTGTCTTCCCGGCGGTGGACGTCAACCCGTCGGGCACCCGCAAGGACGAGCTCCTGATGAGCCCGGACGAGTTCGCGGTCGTGCACAAGCTCCGTCGGGTGCTGTCGGGCCTGGACTCGCATCAGGCCATCGACCTGCTCATCGAGCGGCTCAAGAAGTCACGGACGAACATCGAGTTCCTCATGCAGGTCGCGAAGACCGCGCCGGGGGCACTCGAGGACTGACGGCTGCGGCGGCCTCCGCCGCCGGGACGTCGATCGGGCCCGGGAATTTCTTCCCGGGCCCGATGGTTTGGCATAATCGAACGGCTCAGTCCGGTTCCGGTTCACGGCTCCGATCCGCGGAGTCGACCCGGCGACCACGAAAGGGACACCATGAAGGCAGGAATCCACCCCGAGTACGTGACGACGACCGTCGTCTGCGGTTGCGGGAACACGTTCGAGACTCGCAGCACCAAGGAGTCGGGACGGATCAACGTCGAGGTCTGCTCCAACTGCCACCCGTTCTACACGGGCAAGCAGAAGATCCTGGACACCGGCGGACGCGTCGCGCGCTTCGAGGCCCGCTACGGCAAGCGCACCCCGAAGAAGGCTGCGGCCGACAGCTAGCTGCAATGCCGGCGCCCGGTTCTGCTTCGTGCAGGCCGGGCGTCGGCATTTGTCGTTCCGGACGTCTCCCGTTCCGGAACACGCTTGCGGCGGCGACCGCGGAGCACCACATCTTCACCTATCGACACGAGCGGAGCGAACCCATGGCGGGGCAGACCAAGCCGTCGGCCATCGACGACATCCTGGCCGAACACGCGGGTCTGGAACAGCAGCTGTCGGACCCGTCGCTGCACGACGATCCCGCCGCTGCCCGCAGGGTCGGCAAGCGGTTCGCCGAGCTCGCACCCGTCATGGCGACGCACGCGAAGCTCTCCGCGGCGCGGGAGGATCTCGAGGCTGCCCGCGAACTCGCCGCCGACGATTCGTCGTTCGCAGCGGAGATCCCCGATCTCGAGGCGAAGGTCGCCGAACTCGACAAGGCCCTGACCGACCTGCTCGCACCGCGCGACCCGCACGACGGTGACGACGTGGTGCTCGAGGTGAAGTCGGGTGAGGGAGGGGAGGAGTCCGCGTTGTTCGCGGGCGATCTCGCCCGGATGTACACCCGGTACGCCGAACACGTCGGCTGGCGCGTCGAGATTCTCGGCGCCACCTATTCCGACCTGGGTGGATACAAGGACGTCACCTTGTCGATCAAGTCGCGGACGGCCACCCGCGACGGTGTGTGGTCGCGATTGAAGTTCGAGGGCGGCGTGCACCGCGTCCAGCGTGTCCCCGTCACCGAATCGCAGGGTCGCGTGCACACCTCCGCGGCCGGCGTGTTCATCTATCCGGAACCCGACGAGGTCGAAGAAGTCCAGATCGACGAGAGCGATCTGCGGATCGACGTGTACCGGTCGTCGGGCAAGGGCGGGCAGGGCGTCAACACCACCGACTCCGCTGTGCGAATCACGCACCTGCCCACCGGCATCGTCGTGACCTGCCAGAACGAGCGGTCGCAGTTGCAGAACAAGGCCCGTGCCATGCAGGTCCTCGCGGCGCGTCTGCAGGCCGCGGCGGAGGAGGCGGCCGAGGCGGAGGCCTCCGCCGGGCGCGCGAGTCAGGTCCGGACCGTCGACCGCTCCGAACGCATCCGCACCTACAACTTCCCCGAGAACCGCATCACCGATCACCGGATCGGATTCAAGGCGCACAACCTCGATGCCGTCCTCGACGGCGAGATGGGCGCGCTGCTCGAGGCACTGGGGACCGCAGACCGAGAGGCCCGGCTCACGGCGGAATGATCGTCGTGAGCCGGGCCCGGTGGTTCGAGGTTCTGCTGTGTCCGCCGTCGCGGAGGCTCAGTCACCCTCGACGGGAGCCGCAGGCAGGTCGGTGACGTCGATACCGGGCAGGACCACGCACGTCTCGCCCTCGGTGTTCTGTACCAGCCCGAACACCGCCGACACGACGGTGCCGGGGGTGGTCTGGACGAGGTTGACGGGGAGATCACCGATCCAGGGAGTGTCCGCGGGCGCCAGCGCGAACGGGCTGACACCGACCTGTCCGGTCGCGAGGTTGACGTACGCGAGCTGAGCGCCCGTCGCACCCTTGTCCATGATGTAGTAGAAGATCTGGCCGTCCTCGACCACCGGGTTCTCGGCCGTGGTCTGCGAGAAGACCTCACCGATCCCCGAACCACAGGCCAGTGTCGTCGGCTGGATGTCGATCGGCTCGGCCGAGGCGAGACCCGATCCGGCGAACGCGGCGGCGCCGCCGAGTGCTGCTGCCGAGAGCATGCGGAGCGTGCGTGCCGATTTCGTCATGACAATCTCCTTCTCGTGTTCTGCGACGTCCCGACGTTATCGACCCGTTGCCGATCTCGAGGCGAAGTCGACCTATTCGTCGCGGTTTCGTCACCGCATGGCACCCTGTATCCGTGAGTCGTCAACCCCTGCGTCTGGCCATCATCGACGCGGTGTCGGTACTCGAGGAATCGGGCGTTCCGAGTCCCCGCGTCGACGCCGAACTCCTGGCCGCGCACCTGCTCGGGATCGAGAGAACCCGCCTCGGTCTCGTTCCACTCGTCGACCCCGCGATGGTCGATGCGTACCGCGCGATGGTGGCGCAACGCGCCAAGCGGATCCCGCTGCAGTACATCACCGGAACGTCCGCGATGGGTGAGATCGACCTGGCGGTCGGGCCCGGGGTGTTCGTGCCGCGCCCCGAAACCGAACTCCTGCTCGCGTGGGCTCTGGCCTTTCTCGAAGGCTACGAGCGACGCAACCCCGTCGTGCTGGACCTGTGCACGGGATCGGGGGCTCTCGCACTCGCCATCGCCCACGCGCGTCCCGACGCGGTGGTCCACGCCGTCGAGCTCGAGCCGAAGGCACTCGCGTGGGCGCGGCGAAACGCGGAGACCCGGGCGGCGGAAGGCGACACCCCGATCGTCCTGCACCAGGGTGATGTCACCGACCGCTCGCTGCTGACCTCCCTCGAAGGCCTGGTCGACGTGGTGGTCACCAATCCGCCGTACATCCCCGAGAACGCGGACCTCGATCCCGAGGTGATCGACCACGACCCGCACACCGCGCTGTTCGGTGGCCCCGACGGGCTGTCGGTGATCAAACCGATGGTGTCGAACATCGCGCGCTGGCTGCGGATCGGAGGCGCGGTCGCCGTCGAACACGACGACACCAACGGTCGGCAGACGGCCGAACTGTTCGAGCAGCGCCGCGTCTTCGGCGAGGTCGCCGAGCATCCGGATCTCGCGGGCCGGCCACGATTCGTCGTCGCGCGACGTGTCGCCACCGACGTCGAGGCCACCCGGACCAGAGGCGGCACAGGCGCCGACACGGAACGTCCGGTGCGGACGCAGGGGCGGACCGAGGGCACATCCGCGTGAGTGGAAGGATGGTCGCGTGAGCACCGTGTACGACTGCAACCAACCGGATTCCCGTGCCGCGGGTCTGAACGCGGCACGCGGTGCCCTCAAGGCCGGGCGCCTCGTCGTGGTTCCGACCGACACCGTCTACGGCATCGGTGCGGACGCCTTCGACGGCGCCGCCGTGTCGGAGCTGCTCCGCGCGAAGGGCCGCGGTCGCGACATGCCGGTGCCGATCCTCGTCGGCTCGTGGACGACCATCGACGGTCTCGTCACGTCCGTGCGCCCCGAGGCACGAGAGCTCATCCGTGCGTTCTGGCCCGGGGGGCTGAGCGTGGTGGTGCATCAGGCGCCGTCACTGGCGTGGGATCTCGGCGACACCCGCGGCACCGTCATGCTGCGCATGCCGCTGCATCCCGTCGTGCTCGAGCTCCTGCGTGAGGTGGGGCCGATGGCGGTGTCCAGCGCGAACGTCTCCGGTCAGCCGCCCGCCACCACGATCGACGAAGCACGGGCACAGCTCGGCGAGTCGGTGGGGGTGTACCTCGACGGGGGACCGTCCCGCCACGCCGTCGCATCGACGATCGTCGACCTGACCGGCGACCGCCCCCGCATCCTCCGCGAAGGCGCGGTGACGGCCGAATCCGTCGCCGAAGTTCTCGGCGACGACCCCGAACGTCTCCGTTCGGGCGGGGAGTGACGGCGGAGGACGGGGGTTCGTGGGTGCAGGCTTCGTGAGTTCGGGGGTCGCGGTGGCGGCGGGGCACGGCGTCCTGCCCGAACCGGTCGCGGTGCTCGCGCAGGTGGCGCAGGGTGCCGGTGTCCCGATTCGGGAGTTGCTCCTCGTGTTGCTCACCGCCGCGGTGGTGACGTTTCTGTCCACCGGGTTGATCCGGCTGCTCGCCCTGAGGTTCGGTGCGGTCGCGACACCGCGGGACAGGGATGTGCACGTCGTCCCGACGCCGCGCATGGGCGGCGTCGGAATCTACTTCGGCTTGGTCGTGGGAATTCTGTTCGCGCAGCAATTACCCGCGCTCACACGGGGTTTCGAGTTCACCTCCGACATGAGTGCGGTGCTCGTGTCGGCGTCGATCATCGTGCTCGTCGGCATCATCGACGATCGTTGGGGCCTCGACGCACTCACCAAGTTCGTCGGTCAGGTCACCGCCGCGGGCGTCCTGGCGTTGATGGGTGTCAGCTGGCTCGTAATCTACAACCCGTTCAGCGGTTCCACGTGGGTGCTCGACCAGTTGCAGGGCGCGCTGCTGACCGTCGCGGTGGCGGCCGTGACCATCAATGCGATGAACTTCGTCGACGGACTCGACGGACTCGCCGCCGGGCTCGGATTGATCGCCGCTGTCGCGATCTGCATCTTCTCGGTGGGGTTGCTGCTCGATCAGGGCGGCGACGTCGCCGCCTATCCGCCGGCGCTGATCGCTGCGGCGCTCGCCGGGGCATGTCTGGGGTTCCTGCCCCACAACTTCCAGCCCGCCCGGATATTCATGGGCGACTCGGGGTCGATGCTGATCGGCCTGACCCTCGCCGCGATCTCCACGAGTGCGTCCGGGCGCATCCCGCTCAGCGCCTACGGATCGCGCGACCTCGTCGGTCTGCTGTCGCCGCTGATCCTCGTCGGTGCCGTGATGTTCATCCCGATCCTCGATCTGTTGCTCGCGATCGTGCGACGTACGCGGGCGGGGGTGAGCCCGTTCAGCCCCGACAAGATGCACCTGCACCACCGGCTGCTGCAGATCGGGCATTCGCACCGACGCGTCGTGCTGCTGCTGTACCTGTGGGTGGGGGTCCTGGCGTTCGGTGCCGTCGGTGCATCGCTGCTCGACCGCACCGCCGTCGTGTTGCTCACCGCCGGAGGGTTGGTGTTCGCGCTCGTCGTCACGGCGGTCCCGTCGTTGCGTCACGACGACGAGGGCGGCCGTCCGGGTCGTCGTCGGCGGGTCCGTTAGGCTCGTATACCGTGACCTCCCCGGATCGACCCGAGACGAATCCATCCCTTCCCGCGTTGCCCGACCCGTCGGCGCCGATGCGCGCCGCCGTCCGCTACGGCGTGCTGGGTCTGCTGGCCCTCGCCGTGGTGTCGTCGATCGTTTCCGTGCTGATCGCCGGCCTGCCGGGGTTGTGGGGAGCGCTGCTCGGCGCGGCGGTCGGGGGTGGCTTCATCCTGTTCACCGCACTCGGCGTGCTGTTGACCTCGAAGATGCCGGCGACGACGGCCGGGGCCGTGCTGCTGGGCACGTGGTTGCTCAAGTTGATCCTCGCCATCGTCGTGATGGCGGTACTCAAGCCGATGGATTTCTACAGCAAGGGCGCGCTGGTCCTGACGATCGTGTTCGCCCTGATCATCGTTCTGGGTTCCGAGACGTACGGGGTGCTGTCGCAGCGGGCGCTCTACGTCGATCCGAAGCCGTCTCCGGACGAGCGGAAGTAGTACCCGGCGGTAGTCCGGGGAGTGTGCAGGTCCGCACCCACCTACACGCTGTCGTAGAACAGTTGATAGGGTGTTCTCACGCGAGTGAGACAGCAGGTTGCCGCCCGTTCGGCCCGCTGCGGTTGTCACTCGGTAGGCGGTCGTGTTCAAATGACCGCCGAGTCGACGAGAGTCGCCGACACCGGCAGAAGCGGGACCGTGGAACGGTTCGAGCACTGGCGTATACGCGAGCCGACCTGGTCGACTTGTTGGATCGTCAATGTCCGATCGAACCGCAGACGGCAATGCCTGCGGCCGACTACGGGAGAGAGCGCTGAGCGTCACCACCTTGGCAGCCGGAGAATTCCACGCGCCGTCACTACAAGACTTCTTCCCACCGGCAATCTGGTTCGAAGGGACCCCCTTCGAGGTCGACCGGCTCATGCTGATCCGCGTCGTCGTGGCGGTGCTCGTCGCGGCGTTCTTCGTCATCGCGATGCGCAGCCCGAAGATCGTGCCCCGCGGCGTTCAGAACGTCGCCGAGATCATGCTCGACTTCGTCCGGATCCACATCGCCGAGGACATCCTCGGTAAGGAACAGGGACGCCGATTCCTTCCGGTCATCATCACCATCTTCTTCTTGGTGATCGGGCTCAACCTGACCGCGGTGATCCCGTTCATCAACATCTCGTCGAACGCCCGTATCGGTATGCCGATCGTGCTCGCCGCGCTCGCCTACATCGTCTTCAACTACGTGGGCATCAAGAAGTACGGCTTCTTCCGCTACGTGAAGAGCAGCATCGTCATCCCAAACCTGCCGCCCGCGTTGCACCTTCTGGTGATCCCGATCGAGTTCGTCTCGACGTTCATTCTGCGCCCGTTCACTCTCGCCATTCGTCTCATGGCCAACATGCTGGCCGGCCACATCATGCTGGTGCTGTTCTTCAGTGCCACGCAATTCTTCTTCTTCGATTCCGACGGATTGATGAAGGTGTTCGGCATCGGCTCCGTCATCGGCGGCATCGCGTTCACCTTCTTCGAGCTCCTGGTGATCGTCCTGCAGGCCTACATCTTCGCGCTGCTCACCGCGGTGTACATCGATCTGGCTCTGCACGCAGAAGAGCATTAGCTCGCCGACCAGCACCACCGACAGAAACACACAGACTGACTCGGTTGCCGACCCCCGGGGCCGAGCCACAAGAAAGGGAATGGAACACCAATGAGCGTTGCGCTTCAGGCAGTCGATGTCCTCGCACAGGAAGAGACTGTTTTGCTTGGTCTCGGTGCAGTCGGCTACGGCCTCGCCGCCATCGGCCCCGGCATCGGCATCGGCATCGTCGTCGGCAAGGCGATCGAGGGAATGGCCCGTCAGCCAGAGATGGCCGGACAGCTGCGCACCACGATGTTCCTCGGTATCGCATTCACCGAGGCCCTTGCGCTGATCGGCATCGTTGCCGGTTTCATCTTCAGTTGATTTGGTGGTCACGATGGCTGACAGCATCCTGATTCTCGCGGCAGAGGAAGGGGAGATCCCCAACCCCCTGCTCCCCGCGACGTACGACATCGTCTGGTCGCTGGTCGCCCTGATCGTCGTCGGTTTCGTCTTCTGGAAGTACGTACTTCCGATGTTCCAGAAGGTGCTCGACGAGCGTTCGGAGCTGATCGAAGGCGGCATCAAGAAGGCGGAGGAAGCCCAGGCAGAGGCGAAGGAAGCGCTCGAGCAGTACCGCGCTCAGCTCGCCGAAGCTCGCACCGAGGCTGCACAGATCCGCGAGGAGGCCCGCACTCAGGGCCAGCAGATCATCGCCGATATGAAGGTTCAGGCACAGGAGGAGAGCGACCGCATTGTCGCTGCCGGTCACAACCAGCTGCAGGCCCAGCGTCAGCAGATCGTGGCCGAACTCCGGAGCGACCTCGGTCGCAGTTCGGTCGATCTCGCCGAGAAGATCATCGGTGAGTCTCTCGCCGACGACGTCAAGCGTGCCGGCTCGATCGATCGGTTCCTCAACGAACTCGATTCCCTCAGCGCTGACTCTGCATCCGGAAAGTGAGCACAATGTACGCAGCAAGCCGTGAGGCACTCGCTCATGCGCGTTCCGCACTGCAGTCCGCCCTGGGCTCGGGTGCCGCGACTGCCGCTGCGGCTCAGGCCGGCTCCGAACTGTTCTCGGTGGTCGAGGTTCTCGACGGTCAGCGCACCCTCCGCGGTGCGCTGGCCGACGCCTCCACCGACGCGGCAGCTCGCGAGGCGCTGGCCGAGCAGGTCTTCGGGGGCCAGGTTTCGGCCGCGACCCTCGCGACCGTGAAAGCCGCGGCGGGGCAGGACTGGTCGGCGCAATCCGACCTGACCAACTCTCTCGTGCAGCTCGGTCGTGAGGCGCTGCTGAGCGCGGCGGCCGACCAGGACCAGCTCGACACCGTCGAGGACGAGCTCTTCCGCCTGGGTCGGATCGTCGCCGGAAACGGCGAACTCGAGCAGGCGCTGTCCGATCGGAACACGCCGGCACAGGCCAAGCGTGACCTTCTCTCCCGACTGCTCTACGGCAAGTCGACCGCGATCACCGAGGCCCTCGCCGTTCACGCGGTGGGACGTCTCCAGCAGTCGCCGGCCGACGCGTTCGACGAGTTGTCGGCGCTCGCCGCGACACAGCGGGATCGCGCGGTCGCGCACGTGCGCAGTGCGGCACCCCTCGGCACGGAACAGTCGGAGCGGCTCGCCGCGACGCTGACCCGCGTCTACGGGAAGCCTGTCACGGTGCACGTCGAGGTCGATCCCGAGCTTCTCAGTGGATTGGTCGTCCGGGTGGGCGACGAGGTCATCGACGGCAGTGCGGCGGGTCGACTCGCGGCAGTGCGCAAGAGCCTGACGTAGTCCACTACCGAACACACACACAGATCTTTTCGAAGACCAGATACCGAGAGCAGGAAGAACATGGCGGAGCTGACGATCTCCTCCGACGAGATCCGTAGCGCGATTGACAATTACACCGCGAGCTACTCCCCGGAGGCCTCCCGCGAGGAGGTCGGCGTGGTCGTCGACACCAGTGACGGCATCGCGCACATCAGCGGTCTGCCGTCGGCGATGGCCAACGAGCTGCTGGAGTTCCCCGGCGGCGTGCTGGGCGTGGCCCTCAACCTCGAAGCCACCGAGATCGGTGCCGTGATCCTGGGTGACTTCCAGGAGATCGCGGAAGGGCAGGAAGTCAAGCGGACCGGCGACGTGCTGTCGGTGCCGGTGTCCGACAACTTCCTCGGCCGCGTCGTGAACCCGCTCGGTCAGCCGATCGACGGACTCGGCGACATCGAGGCCGACGAGAACCGCGCCCTCGAACTGCAGGCCGCGACGGTGCTGGAGCGCCAGCCCGTCGAGGAGCCGCTGCAGACCGGCATCAAGGCCATCGACGCGATGACCCCGATCGGCCGCGGACAGCGTCAGCTCGTCATCGGTGACCGCAAGACCGGCAAGACCGCGGTCTGCATCGATGCGATCCTCAACCAGAAGGCCAACTGGGAGTCCGGCGACCCCAAGAAGCAGGTCCGCTGCATCTACGTCGCCATCGGCCAGAAGGGCTCGACCATCGCGGGCGTCAAGCAGGCCCTCGAGGAGAACGGCGCGATGGAGTACACCACCATCGTCGCGGCTCCGGCCTCCGATTCGGCCGGCTTCAAGTGGCTCGCCCCCTACACCGGTTCGGCTCTCGGCCAGCACTGGATGTACCAGGGCAAGCACGTCCTCGTCGTGTTCGACGACCTCACCAAGCAGGCCGAGGCGTACCGCGCCATCTCGCTGCTGCTGCGTCGCCCGCCGGGCCGCGAGGCCTACCCCGGCGACGTCTTCTACCTGCACTCGCGTCTGCTCGAGCGTTCGGCGAAGCTGTCCGACGAGCTCGGTGGCGGCTCGATGACCGCGCTGCCGATCATCGAGACCAAGGCCAACGACGTCTCGGCGTACATCCCGACCAACGTCATCTCGATCACCGACGGTCAGGTCTTCCTCGAGTCCGACCTGTTCAACAAGGGCGTCCGCCCCGCGATCAACGTCGGTATCTCCGTCTCCCGTGTCGGTGGCGCCGCGCAGACCAAGGGCATGAAGAAGGTCTCCGGTTCGCTGCGTCTGGAACTGGCCCAGTTCCGTGAGCTCGAAGGCTTCGCCGCCTTCGCCTCCGACCTGGACGCCGCATCGAAGGCACAGCTCGAGCGCGGTCAGCGTCTCGTCGAGCTTCTCAAGCAGGACCAGTACTCCCCGGTCGCCGTCGAGGACCAGATCGTGTCGATCTTCCTCGCGGGTGAGGGTGTGTACGACTCCGTGCCCGTCGGCGACGTGCGTCGCTTCGAGGCGGAGCTCCTCGAGGATCTCCACCGCAACGCTTCGGGTGTCTACGAGCAGATCGCCGGTGGCACCGCGCTGAGCGACGAGTCGATCGAGGCGCTGACGTCCGCGACCGCCACGTTCAAGGAGGGCTTCATCGCCTCCGACGGCAGCCGCGTCGTCAACGAGGCCGAGGCCGAGGCGCTGGGCGCCGACGAGGTCGAGCAGGAGCAGGTCTCCGTCAAGCGCACCACCGTTCGTAAGTGAGCGTGGAGACCATGACCCAGCGTCCAGTGAAGGGAGTGTGATCGACGAATGGCGAACTTGCGTGAACTGCGCTCGCGAATCAAGTCGGTCAACTCGACCAAGAAGATCACCAAGGCGCAGGAACTGATCGCGACGTCGCGGATCACGAAGGCCCAGGCCCGAGTGGCAGCGTCCAAGCCTTACGCCGAGGAGATCACCAACGTCCTCTCGGAGCTGGCCAGCGCGTCGGCGTCGTTGGATCACCCCCTGCTCAACGAGCGCGAGAACCCGAAGCGCGCCGCCGTCCTGGTGGTCACCAGCGACCGCGGTATGTGCGGTGGCTACAACTCCAACGTCCTCAAGGAGGCGGAGGAGCTGCGTCAGCTGCTCATCAGCGAGGGCAAGGAGCCTGTGCTCTACGTCCTCGGTGGTAAGGGCCTCGCGTACTACACCTTCCGCGATCGCAACGTCTCGGGTGCGTGGACCGGCTTCTCGCAGGAGCCGCGCTACGCAGACGCTGCGAAGGCCAGCCGGCACCTGGTGGAGCTGTTCATGGCCGGTTCCGGCACGGAGGTCGCCGCACCCAACGGGGAAGGCACCGTCGAGGGCGTCGACGAACTGCACATCGTCTACACCCGGTTCGTGTCGATGCTGAGCCAGGTCCCCGAAGTGCGCCGCATGGCGCCCCTCGAGGTCAGCGTCACCGAGGACGAGATCGAACTCGGTGAGGACATGCTCAGCGACGGCCACCACAGCTCCGGTGGCCCCAAGCCCGACTACAACTTCGAGCCGGAAGCGGCGACTCTGCTCGCCGCCCTCCTGCCGAAGTACATCGGCACGCGTATCTTCGCGTCGCTGCTGGAGGCTGCGGCCTCGGAGTCGGCTGCCCGCCGCACCGCGATGAAGGCCGCGACGGACAACGCCACGGAACTGGTGAACACCCTCAGCCGTCAGGCGAACCAGGCCCGCCAGGCCCAGATCACCCAGGAAATCAGCGAGATCGTCGGCGGTGCCGGTGCGCTCGCCTCGAGTGCAGGAAGTGACTGAACCACAATGACCGCAGCAGTAACCGACAACAACGCCGGTGCGGCGTCGGCCCTTGCCGGGCGCGTCGTCCGCGTCATCGGCGCCGTCGTCGACGTGGAGTTCCCGCGTGGCGCCGTGCCCGAGCTGTTCAACGCCCTGCACGCAGAGGTCACTCTGCCGTCCGTGGCGAAGACCCTGACCCTCGAGGTTGCGCAGCACCTGGGTGACAACCTGGTCCGCACCATCTCGATGCAGCCGACCGACGGCCTGGTGCGCGGCACCTCCGTCGTCGACTCCGGTCGTCCGATCTCCGTTCCCGTCGGTGACGTCGTCAAGGGCCACGTGTTCAACGCCCTCGGTGACTGCCTCGACGCGCCGGGTACCGGCCGCGACGGCGAGCAGTGGGGCATCCACCGCAAGCCCCCGGCCTTCGACCAGCTCGAGGGCAAGACCGAGATCCTCGAGACCGGCATCAAGGTCATCGACCTGCTGACCCCGTACGTCAAGGGCGGCAAGATCGGTCTGTTCGGTGGTGCCGGTGTCGGCAAGACCGTTCTGATCCAGGAGATGATCACCCGTATCGCGCGTGAGTTCTCCGGCACCTCGGTGTTCGCCGGCGTCGGCGAGCGCACCCGTGAGGGCACCGACCTCCACCTCGAGATGGAGGAGATGGGCGTTCTCCAGGACACGGCCCTCGTGTTCGGCCAGATGGACGAGCCGCCGGGAACGCGTATGCGCGTCGCCCTGTCCGCGCTGACGATGGCGGAGTACTTCCGCGACGTCCAGGGACAGGACGTTCTGCTGTTCATCGACAACATCTTCCGTTTCACCCAGGCCGGTTCCGAGGTCTCGACCCTGCTCGGTCGTATGCCCTCGGCCGTGGGTTACCAGCCGACGCTGGCGGACGAGATGGGTGAGCTGCAGGAGCGCATCACCTCGACCCGTGGCCGCTCGATCACCTCGCTGCAGGCGATCTACGTGCCCGCCGACGACTACACCGACCCGGCGCCGGCCACCACGTTCGCGCACCTCGATGCGACCACCGAGCTCTCGCGTCCGATCTCGCAGATGGGTATCTACCCCGCTGTCGATCCGCTGACGTCGACCTCGCGCATCCTGGAGCCGGGCATCGTCGGCGCGGACCACTTCCGCGTCGCCAACGAGGTCAAGCGCATCCTGCAGAAGTACAAGGAACTGCAGGACATCATCGCCATCCTCGGTATGGACGAGCTCTCCGAGGAAGACAAGGTCACGGTCGCTCGTGCCCGTCGTCTGCAGAAGTTCCTCGGTCAGAACTTCATCGTCGCCGAGAAGTTCACCGGTCAGCCCGGTTCGGTCGTGCCGCTGCGCGACACGATCGAGGCCTTCGACCGCGTGTGCAAGGGCGAGTTCGACCACCTGCCGGAGCAGGCGTTCAACAGCTGCGGTGGACTCGACGACGTCGAGGCCGCTGCCAAGAAGATCGCCGGGAAGTAGGCCCCGATGGCTGAGATCACCGTGGACATCGTCGCCGTCGAAGAACGCCTCTGGTCGGGTACGGCGACGCTGGTCACCGCTCAGACCACCGAGGGTGAGATCGGCGTCATGGCCGGTCACGAGCCGGTCCTCGGCCAGCTCGTCGAGGGTGGCGTCGTGTCCGTGAAGACCGTGGAGGGCGAGCGCATCGTCCTCGCGGTGCACGGCGGATTCCTCTCCGTGACCGCGACCGGCGTGACCGTCCTCGCCGAATCGGCGGATCTGGTCGACGACATCGACGTCGAGGCCGCCAAGGCGGTCCTGGCGGAGAGCCAGGACGAAGCCGAGCTCGCTGTGGCTCGGGGCCGTCTGCGGGCTGTCGAGCGGGCCTGAGAGCAAGAACAGGGAAGCCGCGACGGAGCCGACGAGCAGTGTCAGTAGGGATGATCGTTCTCATCGTTCTGGTGGCGCTGCTCGCGGCCTCCGTCGCGGCTCTGCTGTATCGGGTGACGAAACTGCGCGGCGGGGGCACCGCCGCGATCCTGCGCGTGATGCCGCAGAACGACGGCATCGGGTGGCGACACGGCATCATCCGCTACGGCGACGACACGCTCGTGTTCTACAAGCTGTCCAGCCTGAGGCCGGGACCGGACTCGCGGATGAGCCGTCAGGGCACCGAGATCCGGGCGCGTCGGGGTCCCTCGGGCAGCGAATACGACATCATGACCGACGACATCGTCATCCTCGACATCGTCGATCAGGACGATCACTACGAGATGGCACTCGACGGAGGCGCGCTCACCGCGTTCCTGTCGTGGCTCGAATCGCGACCGTCGGGTCGGTCGCAGCGGCGCCGGATGTTCTGAGACCGCCGGACGCTTCGACTCCGGCGGCCCATCGGGCGGGGTTCAGGCCCCGGCGCCCGGTTTCCACAGCACGTCACCGTCCGGATTCGCGATTCGGCCGAGGATGAACAACAGATCGGACAGTCGGTTGAGATACTTGGCCGGCAACACGTTCGTCGTCTCCGGTGCCGCATCCACCGCCGCCCACGCCGACCGTTCGGCGCGCCGCGCCACAGTGCGAGCGGTGTGCAGCAGTGCGCCGGCGGGAGTTCCTCCGGGAAGAATGAACGAGTTGAGCGGTTCCAGCTCCTCGTTGAACTCGTCGCACCATCGTTCGAGACGGTCGATGTACTCCTGCGTGATGCGCAGGGGCGGGTACTTCGGATTCTCGGCGATCGGGGTGGACAGATCCGCACCTGCGTCGAAGAGATCGTTCTGGATCTGTGTCAGAACAGGAACCAGCCGTTCCGGGACATCGCCCAGCGCCAGCGCGACACCCAGCGCCGCATTCGTTTCGTCGCAGTCCGCGTAGGCGACCAGACGTGCGTCGTTCTTGGACACCCGGGAGAAGTCGCTCAGCCCGGTCGTACCGTCGTCGCCCGTACGTGTGTAGATCCGTGTGAGGTGCACAGCCATGGCCGTCACGGTACCGGCTCTCACCGGTCGGAAGTGACGTGGTTACGCTGTGTCGTTGTGAGTGAACGCTTTCTTGTCACGGGTGGGAACCGACTGGTCGGTGACGTGCTCGTCGGCGGTGCCAAGAACAGTGTGCTCAAGCTGATGGCGGCCGCGCTGCTCGCCGAGGGCACCAGCACCATCACCAACTGTCCGGACATCCTCGACGTGCCGTTGATGGCCGATGTCCTGCGCGGACTCGGCTGTCATGTCGAGCTCGACGGCGACGTCGTCCGGATCACGACGCCGGCGTTGCCCGAGTACCACGCGGATTTCGCGGCAGTCCGTCAGTTCCGGGCATCCGTGTGCGTCCTGGGACCGCTCGTCGCGCGATGCAGAAAGGCGGTCGTCGCGTTGCCGGGCGGCGACGCGATCGGATCGCGTCCCCTCGACATGCATCAGACGGGCCTGCGACTGCTCGGCGCACACAGCACGATCGAACACGGCTGCGTCGTCGCCGAAGCCGACGACCTGCACGGAGCGACGATTCGGCTTGCCTTCCCGTCGGTGGGCGCCACGGAGAACATCCTCATGGCGGCGGTGCTCGCCAAGGGCGAGACCACGATCGACAACGCGGCCCGTGAGCCGGAGATCGTCGACCTGTGCACGATGCTGGTGCAGATGGGCGCTCGCATCTCCGGGGCCGGCAGCACCACCCTCCACATCGTCGGCGTCCCGGCACTGCAGCCCACCGAACACCGTTGCATCGGCGACCGGATCGTCGCGGCGACGTGGGCGATCGCCGCGGTCATGACGCGGGGCGACCTGTCGGTCCACGGTGTGAATCCGAAGCATCTGGCTCTGGTACTCGAGAAACTGCGGATCGCCGGCGCAGAGGTCACCCCCCAGCCCGACGGGTTCCACGTGGTGCAACACGATCGTCCCCGCGCGGTCAACGTCGCGACACTGCCGTATCCGGGATTCCCCACCGACCTGCAGCCGATGGCGATCGGGCTGGCGGCGATAGCCGACGGCACATCGATGATCACCGAGAACGTCTTCGAGGCGCGATTCCGCTTCGTCGAGGAGATGATCCGGCTGGGTGCCGATGCCCGGACCGACGGCCACCACGCCGTCATCCGCGGCGTCGAGGAACTGTCGAGTGCTCCCGTGTGGGCCTCGGACATCCGGGCCGGCGCAGGTCTGGTGCTGGCGGGGCTGTGTGCGGACGGGGTGACCGAGGTGCACGACGTCTACCACATCGACCGCGGGTATCCGAGGTTCGTCGAGATCATCAAGGAACTCGGCGGCGACATCGAACGCGTCGGAACGGACTCGTGACCGGACGTCGTGTGCTGCGGGTCACCGGAAGGCGTCGAGCCGATCACGACGGATCGTGATTCGCCGACCTGCGTGTTTCCGCACCGAGATGGGCGATGACCAGGCGATTTGGTGTTCCGGTTCATCCTCGCGTAACTTATTTCAGGTCAGAGCGACACGGACACCGACCCGGACCGCGAGGTACGGGACAACGAGGTTGGACGAAGGCGCCTGAATTTCACTGGTTGTCAATCTTCTGGTAGGGTTGGTGACCGCACCGCTTCCCGAGAGGGCGCGGAGAACGAACAGTCACCCCGAGATAACGGACATCCGTCCGGAGTCGACGTGTGTGCGTGTTCTTTGAGAACTCAACAGTGTGCCGATGAATGTCAGTGCCAATATTATTTGGTGCGACCACCCCACTTTTGTGGGTGGTTGTTGCTGGCTGTCACATTCTTCCGTCTGTGATGGTCAGTGTTTTTGCTAGTTTGAGTTTTTATGCTAGTGATTCGGCTCTTTTGTCTATGACTGATCGGCCCTTCGGGGTGTTGATCGAGAGTCTTT
>NZ_JAIYEP010000053.1 GCF_020515525.1 Rhodococcus yananensis | reverse complement strand
CGGACCATCTCTGGTCCGGGCCGGCCGTTCGAGGAGAGGAAGGTGCGCCTGCGGCGTCAGGCGGCGCCGAGAATCAGACCGCTGGTGGGAACGGCAGTTCCCGCGGTCACGATGATGTTGTCGACGGTGCCGGGCTGGTTCGTGGACGTGCCCCGGACGACACGGACGGCCTCGGCGATGCCGTTGACGCCGTGCAGATACGCCTCACCGACCTGACCGCCGTGCGTGTTGCTCGGCAGGCGCCCACCGATCTCGAGGTTGCCCTCGCGGATGAAGTCCTTCGCCTCGCCGGGAGCGCAGAACCCGAGTTCCTCGAGCTGAGGGAGCACCAGCGGGGTGAAGTGGTCGTAGAGGATCGCCGCGTCGATGTCCTCCGGTGCGAGACCGGCCTGCGCGTACAACTGGCGACCGACCAGCCCCATCTCCGGGATTCCGGTGATCTCGGGGCGGTAGTAACTGGTCATCATGTGCTGGTCCTTCCCGGACCCCTGCGCGGCACCCTTGATGATCGCGGCCTTGTTCGGCAGATCCTTCGCGCGTTCCGCGGACACGATGACCAGGGCCTGACCCCCGTCCGTCTCCTGGCAGCAGTCCAGCAGGTGCAGCGGCTCCGCGATCCACCGGGAGTTCTGGTGGTCCTCGAGCGTGATCGGTTTGCCGTAGAACCACGCGGCGGGGTTGTTCGCGGCGTGTTTGCGGGCCACGACCGCGACGCGGCCGAAGTCCTCACTGGTCGCGCCGTACCGGTACATGTACCGACGGGCGAACATCGCAACCCACTGGGCCGGCGTGGCAAGACCCTGCGGCGTCAGCCACGCGTAGGCCGCACGATCCGCCGTCGAATCCATCGGGCGGTCGTGCTGCCCCAACCCGAAGCGCATCCCGGACCGCTCGTTGAACGCGCGGTACACCACGACGACCTCGGCGACACCCGTCGCGACGGCCATGGCGGCCTGCTGCACCGACGCGCAGGCCGCACCCCCGCCGTATCCGATGCGGGAGAAGAACTTCAGCTCGCCCAGACCGCAGTTGCGGGCGACGAGGATCTCGCCGTTGGTCTCCATCGTGAAGGTGGACAGACCGTCCACCTCGGAGGGATCGATGCCGGCGTCGGCGAGGGCCGCGGTGACGGCCTCGCAGGCGAGCTGCAGCTCGGAGCGCCCGGACTTCTTGGAGAACTCGGTGGCACCGATACCGACGATCGCGGCGGCACCCGAGAGCGAACCGACAGCCATCAGGCGTCCTTTCCTTCACCGACGGTCGGGTACGCGACCGTGACCGTGCCCGACAGGTGGTTGCCGAGACTGTTGGCGCCGACGATCTTCACCTCGACGAGACCGTCCTTCTTCGACACGACCTCACCGGTCATGGTCATCGTGTCCCCCGGGTAGTTCGGGGCGCCGAGCCTGATCCTGACGCGCCGCACGGTCACGGACGGCCCGGCCCAGTCCGTCACGAACCGCCCTGCCAGCCCGTTGCTGGTGAGGATGTTCATGAACACGTCCTTCGAGCCGCGCTCGCGCGCCAGATCGGGGTCGTGATGCACGTCCTGGAAGTCGCGGGTGGCGAGGGCGGTGGCGACGATGAGGGTGCGGGTCAGCGGAATCGCCAGTTCCGGCAGTACCTCACCAACGCTGATGTCGGCGTAGCCGCGGGCGGTCGACGCGGGAGCGGTGGCGGTCACGCGACCACCTCCGCTCCGGCCGCGAGCTGCGCGCCGAGCCGGGCGAGGTCGGCGGCCGAACCGCCGAGGGTGGCTCCGATCTGTTTGCCCCACAGCAGGTGCCGGTGGACCGGGTAGTCGGTGTCGACGCCCATGCCGCCGTGCAGGTGGGTGGTGCGATGCACGATGCGCTGCCCGGCGTCGGTGGCCCACCACTTCGCGACGAGCACGGACGTGCCGGGATCGATTCCGTCGGAGAGGTTCTGCACCGCCTGCCACAGCGTCACGCTCATCGCCTCGAGGTCGATGTAACAGTCCGCGAGCTGGTGTCCGACGGCCTGGAAGGTCGCGAGCGGACGTCCGAACTGGTACCGGCCGTTGAGGTAGGTGACGGCCTGCTGCACCGCGCCGGCGCCGACTCCGTGCTGAATCGCGGCGAGCGCGAGTTCGACCCGATCCTGGAGCCATCGGACTGCACTGCCGTCCGCGGCACCGAGCAGCTGCGCCGGAGCCGAGGAGAAGGTGACGTTGCCGCAGATCTCCCAGTCGGTGGACTGGGTCTGCTCCACCGACACGCCGTCGGCGGCGAGATCGACGACGAACAGGGCGGGCCCACTCGCGGTGGTGGCCGACACGATCGCGCGGTGCGCGACGTGGGTGACGGGCACGACGGCCTTCGCCCCGTCGAGGACCCATGCGCCGTCGGTCTCGGTGGCGGTGGTCTCCGGATCCCCGTCGACGTACGGGCCGAACTCCTCGAGCCCGACCGTCAGGAAATGACTGCCGTCGGCGACGCCGGGAACCAGCGCGGTGCGCTGCTCGTCGGTTCCGAGCTCGGCAACCGCCGCCGCGGCGAGCGTCGTCGGCCACAGCGGTACCGGTGCCACGTGCCGGCCCTGCTGTTCGAGCAGCACGTACAGTTCGGCGATGCCGAGACCGCCACCGCCGAGGTCCTCGGGCAATGCGATGCCGAGCAGACCGGTGGTCGCCAGGTCACGCCACAGGTTGCGGTCCACGCGCTCGTCGCCCAGTTCGACCTGCTTGACTCGCTCGATCGTCGCCTTGCTGGTGAAGACCTCGGCGGCGAGACCGCGAATCGCTTCCTGCTCTTCGCTGAAGTTGAAGTCCATCTACGAGTCCTCCCGTGCAGCCGGCCGGAACGCGGGGAGCGTCAGATCCGGGTCGGCGTCGATCCAGTCCAGTTCCACCGGCATACCGATCTCGACGTCCTCCGGTGCGACACCGGTCATGTTCGCGATCAGGCGGGTGCCCTCCTCGAGTTCGATCGTCGCGACGACGAGCGGGTACTCGAATCCGGGGATCTGCGGGTGGTGGTTGACGACGAAGCTGTAGACGATGCCGCGGCCCGCCGCGTCGACGGTGTCCCAGTCGAGGGATCGGCACTGCCCGCACATCGGTCCCGTGGGGTGACGCAGCGTTCCGCACGACGCGCACCGTTGGATCACCAGGCGGTGCGCCTTGGCGGCTTCGAACCAGAATGCGTTGTCGGCATTGAGTGCCGGCCGCGGACGCAGGCCCGGGATCGGCCCGGAGGCCGGCTTCTTCTCCGCCGCAGCGTCCGCGCTCTTCGGCCGGAACCGCAGGGTGCGCCACCGCTGGGTCGCGACGATCTCGTCGTCTCCGTTGCGGTAGGTCTTCAGGGTCGTGACGAAGTGTCCGACGCCGAGACCCGTGGTCTTCTCCTCGGAGATGTCCTCGACGACCTCGGTGAGCGACACCCGATCACCGGGGCGCAGTTCGCTGAAGAACTCGAAATCGGAGTCCGTCGCGACGACCGACGTGAATCCGGCGTCGTCGAGCGTGGCGATCAGATCGGTCCACACCTGCGACGGGTCGTTGTTCGCCATCTTGTCGACGAACGTGCGCATGGTCCACACCTGCGCCATGAGCGCGGGCGCGACGGCGCCCTCGCGGCCCGTGGCACGGGCCGCATCGTCGTCGAGGTGGATGGGATTGGTGTCGCCCATCGTCTCGACCCAGTGCCGGATCATCGGAGTGTTGACCGCATCCGGACCCCACGTGGTCGGGGTGAGGGTCTTGCCCTCGAACTCCTTGAGAACGGTGAGGAATTCGCTCACTTGACCCTCTTCTCCCGCACCAGGCCCAGGCCCATCGTCGCGACCATGTCGCGCAGGACCTCGTTGACACCACCACCGAACGTGTTCACCATGCCCTGCCGGGAGATCTGCTCGATCTGACCGGCCAGCAGCGCCCCCGGCGATTCGGGGCGGATCCGTCCGGCCGCGCCGAGGATGGCGAGCAGTGTGCGATACACGTCGATGTGGGTCTCGGTGCCGTACGCCTTGGTGGCGCCCGCGTCCGCGCCGGACAACGTGTCCGCCGCGACGGCCGCGGTCATCTTCCAGTTCAGCAGCCGCATCGCCTCGAGCCTCGCGTGTGTGCGCGCGAATTCCTGCTGGACCCACGGGATCTCGATGGAGCCGTTGTCCTTGGCCCAGTCGAGGACCTGGTGCCACAGCCCGTAGGTGCGTCCGCCGATCGCCGCGAGACCGATGCGCTCGTGGTTGAGCTGCGCGGCGATGAGCTTCCAGCCGCCGTTCACCTCCCCGATGACGTCCTTCGACGGCACACGAATCCCGCTGTAGTAGGTCGAGGTGACCGTCAGGCCGCCGACGGTGGGGATCGGCGACCAGGTGAAACCCTCGTCGTCGGTGGGAACCACGAGTATCGAGATGCCCTTGTGTTTGGGCGCGTCGGGGTCGGTGCGGCACGCGAGCCACACGTAGTCGGCGGTGTTGGCGCCCGAGGTGAAGATCTTGTTGCCGTCGACGACGAAATCGTCACCGTCGCGCACGGCGCGGGTCTCGAGCGACGCGAGGTCGGTGCCCGCCTCCGGCTCGGTGTAGCCGATGGCGAAGACGATGTCGCCGGCGAGGATGCCCGGCAGGAATCGTTCCTTCTGTTCCTCGGTGCCGTACTTCATCAGTGTCGGGCCGACGGTGTTCACCGTGACGAACGGGAACGGCAGACCGGCCCGCTGCACCTCGTCGAAGAAGACGAACTGTTCCTCGACGGAGCGGCCCTGGCCGCCGTACTCCTTCGGCCAACCGATACCGAGCCAGCCGTCCTGCCCGAGCAGCTTGACGACCTCGCGGAAGTACTGGCCGCCCACACCTTCCTCGCCGGCCTTCCGCCGCTTCTCCTCCGGCAACAGCGCAGCGAAGTACGCGCGCAGTTCCCGTCGCAGCTCGAGCTGCGCCGCCGACTCCCTCAACTCCATCTGTGCACTCCCGTTCCTCGCGTTCCCGCGAAATTCGGACGCTACGGCGTGATCCCGACCGCGGCTCGCGTGGTCTCACTGAGCGGTAGGGCACACCTCCCCGACGTTCCGCCCGAAGGTCACGCGTGCACCGAGCTGCACCGCGGTCGGTGTCGGCGCGACCGGTCGATGCCGGGTCGGTCGCGTCGCACCGGTTTCCGGTCGCGCCGCCGCGGTCGGGCGCATACTCGGGGGCGGGTCCACGACGGCGCCGCGCGGGGCACCCCGGGCGGCGCCGACCGGACAGGACGGACAGCCGATGGAGCAGCCACGCGAACCACCGGAACAAAGTGCACCGCGGGCACGCGAACTCGTTCGGACCTGCGCGCTGGCGGCGATCGCCGGGTCGCTCGTCGGGTTCGTCGGCGGCGCGTTCCGATGGTGCCTGCAGGTCGCCGACACGATGCGGCACCACGTCCTCGCGGTGGCGGACGACCTGCCGGGGCCCGGCTGGTTCGTTCCGCTGGCCTTCACCGCACTCGGTGCCGCACTCGCAGCCCTGATCGTGCGCCCCGTCCCCCTCGCGGCGGGCAGCGGAATCCAGCACGTCGAGGCCGTGCAGCGCGGCGAAGCGGCTCCACCGTCGATCGCGGTGGTACCGGCCCGATTCGTCGGCGGGATTCTCGGGATCGGCTCCGGACTGGTACTCGGGAGGGAAGGCCCGATCGTCCACATGGGTGCGACGATCGGCGCCGAAACCGCTCGCCGCGCGCACGCGGACGACACGCACGTACGCGAACTCCACACCGCGGTGTCGGGTGCCGGACTCGCCGTCGCGTTCAACGCGCCGATCGGCGGCGCATTGTTCGTCTTCGAGGAGATCACCCGCACGGTCCGATTCCGCACCGCCGTCCCGGTGCTGGTGTCGGTGGCGACCGGAGTGGGGTGCGCACGCCTGATCCTCGGCGACAGACCCGATTTCACGGTGCCCACCGTTGCTCCACCGTCGTTGGCGTTGCTTCCGGTGTTCGTGACGTTCGGCGTGCTCACCGGTGTGCTCGGTGCGGGCTACAACCGGGCGGTGACGGGCGCTCTCGTCGCCGCCGACGCCGTCCGGTCGTTGCCCCCGGTCGCGAAGGCCGCGACGATCGGTGCCGCAGTGGGGTTGCTGTCGGCGTTCGCGCCGCTGTCCACCGGCGGCGGGGACGCCGTGGCCCAGCACCTGATCGGTGGCGGAACACTCGCGCTACCCGCGGTCGCCGGGTACGTCCTCCTCCGGTTCGCGACCGGCCCGCTCTCCTACGCGGCAGGAACCCCCGGCGGACTGTTCGCGCCGCTGCTCGCGCTCGGATCCCTGTGGGGCGTGCTGTGCGCCGGTGCCGCGGCAGCGCTGGTGCCGGGTGTCGACGCGTCGATCACGGTACCGATGGCGCTGGTCGGGATGGCCGCGTTGTTCGGGGCGACGGTGCGGGCACCGCTGACGGGCATCGTCCTCGTGGTGGAGATGACGGCCACGACCGGCGTGACCGTCCCGATGCTCGCGGCGACCGCCGCGGCGATGGTCGTCGCCCATCTCTGCGGAGCACCGCCGATCTACGACAGTCTCCGGAAGCGGATGCTCGCGCGGCCACCGGAATGACCGCCACGCGCCGGCCTCACCTCCGGTCGACCGCGGGGACGTCGAGCGGCTCGATGCGGGCGCGCTCGGCCAGCGTGGTCGCATCGACCGAATACAACGCGTCGAGGTACGCGACCGCGAACGAACCGGGTCCGGTCGCCGTCTCGTCGGCGATCTCGGCCGCGACCGCCACGTGCGCGTGCGCGGCCACCAGGCCGACGAGCGGTGTCGGTGCGATCGCCAGATAGGCGGCGGCGAGAGCTCCGAGGGAGCACCCGGTCGACGTGACCCTCGGCAACATGTCGCTGCCGCCGCGGATCCGCACCCCCACGACGGTTCCGTCGGCGGCGCGCCCGACGAGGTGGTCGACGGCCCCGGACGCCGACACCACGTCGGCGTGCGCGAGCAGCGCCGCGGCCGCCGGCACGGCGGCCTCCGGCGTGTCGCCGCTGTCGACACCGCGGGTGTCGCCGCCGAGCCCCGCGAGCGCGATGATCTCGGATGCGTTCCCCCGGATACCGGTCGGACGGTATCGCAGCAGATCCACGGCGAGGCCGCTGCGCCACGGCAGAGCCCCGACCCCGACCGGATCGAGCACCCACGGGGTACCCGACTCGTGCGCGGCGCCGGCAGCGGCGGTGAACGCCGCGGCGGTGCCGTCGTCGGGTGTGCCGAGATTCACGAGCACCCCGCCCGCGATCCGCGCGAACCCCGCGGCTTCGTGCACGTTGTCGATGTGGGCGTTGACCGCTCCGGCCGCGAGCAGCACGTTCGTGACGAAGTTCGCCGAGACCACGTTGGTGAGCGAGTGCACCAGCGGAACCCGAGCGCGCAGCGCCTCGAGGGCAGCGGCGAGATCGTCGGGGGTCGGAACCGGTTCCGTCGTCATCGGCCGGTCCCGTCGCGGTGGTGGTTCGAGGTCACGCGCTCAGTCCTCTCCGTAGAACACCCGCTCGACGACGGCGCGTGCCCGCCGCGTGACCCGCAGGTAGTGGTCGAGGAATTCGTTCGGATCGTCGCCGGGCCATCCCGCGACGCGCGCGACGGTACTGAGAGCATTACCGGGGCCGGGCAGCTGATCGGTCGGCTTCCCGCGCACCAGCACCAGCGCGTTGCGCGCGCGGGTGGCGGTCAGCCAGGCGTCCCGCAGCAGTTCGACGTCCGCCTCGCTGATCAGCTCCGCCGCCCCGATCGCGTCGAGTGTCGCGAGCGTCGACGTGTTGCGCAACGATTCGATGCGGTGCGCGGCCTGCAGCTGCAGCAGCTGCACCGTCCACTCGACGTCGGCGAGCCCACCGCGACCGAGCTTGGTGTGCGTGGCGGGGTCGGCGCCGCGCGGAAGGCGCTCGGAGTCGACCCGCGCCTTGATCCGCCGGATCTCCCGGACCCCGTCGGCGGAGATCCCGCCCTCCGGGTAGCGCACCCGGTCGATCATGTGCAGGAACCGCAACCCCAGATCCCGGTCTCCGGCCACGTTGTGCGCCCGCAGCAGGGCCTGTACCTCCCACACCTCGGCCCACTGCGTGTAGTACGCCTCGTACGACTTGAGGGTCCGCACGAGGGCACCGCTGCGGCCCTCGGGGCGCAGATCCAGATCGACCTCGAGTGGCGGATCGGTACTCGGTGCGCCCAGGAGCTTGCGCACCTGCTCGGCCACGGAAGTGGCCCACTTGACGGCGACCGTCTCGTCGGCGTCGGGCAGCGGTTCGCAGACGAACAGGACGTCCGCGTCCGATCCGTATCCGAGTTCGGCACCGCCGAGCCGACCCATGCCGATCACGGCGATCCGGGCGGGTGCCGGGCCGCGGGTGCGTTCGGACCCGCGGATCACGGCGGCCAGGGCGGCTTCGAGCACCGCCGACCACACCGACGACAACGCCTCGCACACCTGCGGCACCTCGAGCATGCCGAGGATGTCGGCGCTCGCGACCCGCGCGAGTTCGGCGCGGCGCAGCGACCGGGCGGCAGCGATCGCCCGGCCGGGTTCGGTGTAGCGCGCCGACGACACGACGATCGCCCCGGCGACCTCCTTCGGTTTCGGGTCGAGCAGGCGTGGCCCGGAGGGTCCGGCGGCGTAGAGACGGATGACGTCGGGTGCCTTGATCAACAGTTCCGGCACGTACAACGACGACCCGAGCACGGTCATCAACCGCTCCGAGACGGACGGCTCGTCGCGCAACACCCGCAGGAACCACTCGGTGTCGTAGAGCGCGTCCGACAGCCGTCGGTACGCGAGCAGTCCCGCGTCGGGGTCGACGGTGTCCCCCAGGTATTCGAGCAGCTGCGGAAGCAGCAACGCCTGGATCCGGGACTTGCGGGATGCGCCGCCGGACAGCGCCGTCAGGTGTTCGAGCGCATGCTCGGGTGCGCTGTACCCGAGGGCGGCGAGCTGACGGACCGCGGCGTCCGGCGACAGGCGCACCGCATCCTTGTCGAGGCGACTGACCGATTCGAGCAGCGGCCGGTAGAACAGTCGCGCATGCAGCTTCCGGATCCGCGCGGTGTTGCGTTTGATCTCGGCTTCGAGGACACCGAGCGCGTCCTTGCGGCCGTCCGGACGCATGTGGGCCGCGCGCGCGAGCCAGCGCAGGTTCTCACGGTCCTCCGGCGGCGGCAGCGTATGGGTGCGTTTGAGCCGTTGCAGCTGGAGGCGGTGTTCGAGGAGCCGCAGGAACTCGTACGAGGCACGGAGGTTCGCGGCGTCGTCGCGTCCGACGTAACCGCCGTCGGCGAGCGCCGACAGCGCATCGACGGTGTTGCGCACGCGCAGCGTCTCGTCCACCCGTCCGTGCACCATCTGCAGGAGCTGCACCGCGAACTCGACGTCGCGCAGCGATCCGCGCCCGAGCTTCAGTTCACGTTCGCGCAGGTCGGCGGGAACGAGTTCTTCGACGCGCCGGCGCATCGCCTGGACCTCCGGTACGAACGCCTCGCGTTCGGAGGCCGTCCACACCATGGGGCTGAGCGCGTCGACGTAGCGGCGACCGAGGTCGAGGTCGCCGGTCATCGGGCGGGCCTTGAGCAGCGCCTGGAATTCCCAGGTCTTGGCCCACCGCTGGTAGTACGCGATGTGCGAGTCGAGGGTGCGGACCAGTTCCCCGCTCTTGCCTTCGGGGCGCAACGCCGCGTCGACCTCGAAGAACGCGGACGTGCCGATGCGCATCATCTCCGAGGCGATGCGGGTGGCGCGGTGGTCGGCGGGTTCGGCCACGAACACGACGTCGACATCGCTGATGTAGTTCAGTTCCCGCGCACCACATTTGCCCATGGCGATGACCGCCAGATCGACGGGGCACGGACCGTCGGGGACGACGGTCGCGAGCGCCACCGCGAGTGCCGCGGTCAGTGCGGCGTCGGCGAGGTCGGCCAGCAGATGCCCGACCTCGATGTACGGCACGACCGGTTCGTTCTCGACGGTCGCCGCGAGGTCGGCGGCGGCGATGAGCATGAGCTGGTCGCGGTAGGTGGTCCGGAGCGCCGCGACGGCGGTGGGTCCGGTGACCGCGGCACGGTGGATGAGCCTGTCGGTGCGTCCCCCGGTTTCGGGTGTTGCCTCCACACTGTCGAGCATGCGAGCGGTGAAGGTGTGTCTGTCGGGGAGTTCGAGGACACCGGCGAGCATCCGCCACCGATCGGGGTGGGCGACCAGGTGATCGCCGAACGCCGACGAGGCCCCCAACAACCCCAGCAGCCGCCCCCGCAGTCCCTTGTCGGTGCGCAACGCCGCGTCGAGTTCGGACCAGCCGGCGTCGCCGAGCGCCTCGGCGAGCCGGGTGAGACTCCGCAGGGCGAGGTCGGCGTCGGGTGCCCGCGACAGCGCCCACAACACATCGATGCTGTCGGGGCCGTTCCAGCCGATCTGCCGGAGTTCGGCCGGTGCCGTGGGCTCGACCAGTCCGAGGCGCCCCGGGCCGGGAACGACCGATCGTGCGGGGGGTGGCTTCACCACGGCGACCCTACAGGCCCAGGTACTGCTCGAGCTCGAAGGGCGTGATCTGGCTCCGGTAGTTCTCCCACTCGCGCCACTTGTTGCGCAGGAAGTAGTCGTACACGTGTTCGCCGAGGGTCTCGGCGACCAGTTCGGACTTCTCCATGTCGCGCAGCGCGATGTCGAGGTCGGTGGGCAGTTCCCGGTAGCCCATCGCGCGGCGTTCCGCGGAGGTCAGCGCCCACACGTCGTCCTCGGCCTCGGGAGCGAGATCGTAGCCCTTCTCGATGCCGCGCAGACCGGCGGCGAGCAGCACCGCGAACGTCAGGTACGGGTTGCAGGCCGAGTCCGGGGTGCGGATCTCGACGCGACGCGACGACGCCTTGTTGGGGGTGTACATCGGCACCCGCACCAGCGCGGACCGGTTCGACGGTCCCCAGCACGCCGCCGTGGGGGCCTCCCCGCCGTGCACGATGCGCTTGTAGGAGTTCACCCACTGGTTGGTCACCGCGCTGATCTCGTGGGAGTGCTCGAGGATGCCGGCGATGAACGCCTTGCCCGTGGCCGACAGCTGCAGCGGATCGTCCGGGTCGTGGAAGGCGTTGGTCTCACCTTCGAAGAGCGACATGTGGGTGTGCATCGCGGACCCGGCGTGCTGCGGGAAGGGCTTCGGCATGAACGTGGCACGCACCCCCTCGGCCATCGCGATCTCCTTGACCACGTACCGGAAGGTCATGACGTTGTCGGCCATGGACAGGGCGTCGGCGTAGCGCAGGTCGATCTCCTGCTGGCCGGGTGCGGTCTCGTGGTGGCTGAACTCGACGGAGATCCCCATCGATTCGAGAGCGTCGATCGCGTGGCGACGGAAGTGCGGTGCGGAGCGGTGCACCGACTGGTCGAAGTAGCCACCGTCGTCGGCGGGCACGGGCGCCTGACCGTGTTCGCCGTTCTCGACGAGGAAGAACTCGATCTCGGGGTGCACATAGCAGCTGAACCCGAGGTCGGAGGCCTTGTTGAGCTGACGGCGCAACACGTGCCGCGGGTCCGCCCAGCTGGGGGTGCCGTCGGGCATGGTGATGTCGCAGAACATCCGCGCCGAGTACTGGTGCCCACGATCGTCCATCCACGGCAGCACCTGGAAGGTGGTGGCGTCGGGCCGGGCCACCATGTCCGCCTCCGAGATGCGGGAGAATCCTTCGATCGCCGATCCGTCGAATCCGATGCCTTCCTCGAATGCGCCTTCGAGTTCGGCCGGAGCGATCGCGACGGATTTCAGGGTTCCCACGACGTCGGTGAACCACAGGCGCACGAACCGAATGTCGCGCTCTTCGAGGGTGCGGAGCACGAACTCCTTCTGGCGATCCATATCGGCGAGCGTAGGCATGATCCGTTAACTCCGTGTTACATCCGACGGTTCCGGTCGGTGGCGTGTCGCTCACACCCGCCGCGGGTCAGCAGTGCGGATCGGTATCGGGCACCGCCAGATCGATGAAATACGAGGTCACGACGTCGTCGACGCAGCGCTCCCCGTCGAGGACCACGGTGTGCTGGGTGCCCTCGAACGTCACCAGGGCACCACCGAGCTGCCGGGCCAGGTCCACCCCCGCCCGATAGGGGGTGGCGGGATCCCCCGTGGTGGACACGACGAGCACCGGAGCGAGCCCGGGCACGTGCGGGGTGTGCGGATCTCCCGCCGAGGGCACCGGCCAGAACGCGCATACGTCGAGGGGCGCCTCACCGGTGCCGCGACCGTCGTCGAGGAACGGCGCCGCCTGCCGGTAGCGCACATCCAGTTCCGCGGCGACCGCTCGGTCGATGATCGGCTGGTCGTCGATGCATCGGACCGCATTGAAGGCGTCCGTGACGTTGCTGTAGGTGCCGTCGTCCTGCCGCCCCTCGTACAGGTCGGCGAGCAGCAGCAACGTGTCACCGCGCCCGTCGGCGAGCTCCGCGAGCCCCGAGCGCAGCGAACCCCACAACGCCTGCGAGTAGAGGGCCTGCTGCACACCGGTGATGGCGTCGCGGTGGCTCAGGCCGCGCGGGTCCGCAGTGTCGGCGGGGTCGCCGATCAGCGGATCGACGAGTTGCCGGAACCGTGCGACGGCACGATCCGGGTCGGTGCCCAGCGCGCACTCGCGCCTCGTCGCGCACGACGCGGCGAAGTCGTCGAACGCCTTCTGGAAACCCTCGGCCTGCAACACGATCTCGTCCACCGGATCCTGCTCGGGATCGATGGCACCGTCGAGCACCATCGCCCGGACCCGATCGGGGAAGGTCTCGGCGTAGACCGTGCCCAGTCGGGTGCCGTACGAGTAGCCGAGGTAGTTGAATCCGTCGTCCCCCAGCACCGCACGGATCACGTCCATGTCCCGCACCACATCCGCGGTGCCGACGTGCGCGAGCACCTCGGTGCCGGTGCGCTCGGCGCACGACTGCGCGTATTCGCGGTTGCGTTTCTCTGCTTCCTCGATGCCCGCGGGGCTGCGGTCCCCGTCGTCGAGCGCGCGTTCGGCGTCGATCTCACCGGCGGTGAGACAGCGCACCGCCGGTGTCGACGAGCCGATCCCTCGCGGATCGAATCCGACGATGTCGAAGCGGTCGGCGAGGTCGGTTCCCGCCGCGGCCAACGCGGTCGACAGACCCGACCCCCCGGGACCGCCCGGGTTGACCAGCAGCGCCCCCATGCGATCGTCGCGCGCCGCGAGTCGCGACACCGCGATCTGCGCCGTCGCGCCGTCGGGTGCGTCGTAGTCCAGCGGCACCGTCACGTACCCGCAGTCCGCGCCGTTGCGATCGAGGATCGGCCCGTCCAGCCCGTACTCCGCGCAGGACTCCCACGCGACGGACTGCGTGTAGAACTCCTCGAGGCCCTCCGGTGCGGTCACCTGCGCGGTCGCACCGCCGCCGATCGACGCCGTCACCGCACCCTCCGTCGACTGCACCGAGCACGCCGTCGCCGCCACGAGTGTCGCTGCGGCCACCAGTGTCAGACGGCGGGCGGACGGCAGCGGGCGGGCAGGTCCGGTCGACAGAACGTTCACGCGGACGATCGTCCCATGCCCGGTGCACCGGCCACGCCCCGAGGATGTGACCAATCGCACCGAGCGGGCTCTTCGCGGGGGCGACGGGCGGTGACAGACTGAGAACGTCATCACCCGCCCGGGGACCCGACAGGGCCTCGAGGAAGAAAGAGACGACGATGTCCGACAACGTGACGACCGTGTACGGCGGAGGCTCCGCACCCTCCGAGACCACCCCCAAGCGCAAGACGCGAGTCCACCATCTGCAGGCGATGAAGGCCGAGGGTCGTCGCTGGGCGGAGCTGACCGCGTACGACTTTTCGACGGCCCGCATCTTCGAGGAAGCCGGAATCCCCGTGCTCCTCGTCGGCGACTCGGCGGCGAACGTGGTGTACGGCTACGACACCACGGTGCCCGTGACCGTCGACGAACTGCTCCCCCTGGTCCGCGGTGTGGTCCGCGGTGCACCGCACGCGCTCGTGATCGCCGACCTGCCGTTCGGCACCTACGAGACCTCCCCCGAGCAGGCCCTGACCACCGCGATCCGGTTCATGAAGGAGGGCGGCGCGCACGCCGTCAAACTCGAGGGCGGCGAACGCATCGCCCCGCAGATCGCGGCGCTCACCGCCGCCGGGATCCCCGTGCAGGCACACATCGGGTTCACCCCGCAGTCGGTCAACACCCTCGGCGGTTTCCGCGTGCAGGGTCGCGGTGACGGAGCCGAGCAGCTCATCGCCGATGCCATCGCGGTCCAGGAGGCCGGGGCGTTCTCCGTCGTCATGGAGATGGTGCCCGCCGAACTCGCCGGCCAGGTCACCCGCAAGCTCACCATCCCGACCGTCGGCATCGGGGCCGGCAACGAGTGCGACGCCCAGGTCCTCGTATGGCAGGACATGGCGGCCTACACCAGCGGAAAGACCGCGAAGTTCGTCAAGAAGTTCGGTGCGGTCGGCGATGAACTGCGCCGTGCCGCAGCGCAGTACGCGGACGAGGTCGCATCCGGAAGCTTCCCCGGACCCGAACACTCCTTCTGACGTCCGCGTGGCCCGGAGGCGGGGCACCGCACGTCACCGACGGGCGGGGTCCCCGTCGTCGGGGTCCGCGTCGTTCTCGTCCGCCCGCCGCCCGTCGGTGTCGTCGCCGTCGTTCGCTCCGCGGGAGTCGGCGCGGTCCGCGACCACGTGCACCGCGGCCACGCGACGCCCGTCCGACGCGACGACGGTGAGCCGGTATCCACCGACGGTGACGCTGTCGCCGACCGTCGGGACACGCTGCAACCTGTCCTGCACGAACCCCGCGATGGTCTCGTAGTCGCCGTCCGGTAACTCGACACCCGTCCGGTCGAACACATCCTCGAGGATCGTCAGTCCGTCGATCGTCCATTCGGTGATCTCGGCGTGCGTGCCCGAATCGGGGGTGGGGCGATCCCCGATCTCGCCGATGATCTCCTCGACGATGTCGGCCAGCGTCACCACACCGGCTGTTCCGCCGTACTCGTCGACCACCACCGCGAACTGCTGGTCGCCCCGCCGCAGGTCCGGTAACGCCACGAGCGCCGGCACGGTCTCCGGCAGATGCAGCACGGTCCGCGCGATCTCCGCCACCGTCGCGCCGTCCTCCGCGAGGACCAGATCGCGGATGTGCACGACCCCGACGACGTCGTCGAGGGAGCGACCCGTCACCGGATACCGGATGTGACCACCGCGCACCGCGTCGTCGCGGACGGCACCCGCGCGGGCACGGCCGTCGAGGAACGCGACCTCCGTGCGGGGCACCATCACTTCGGCGAGGGTGCGCTCGCCCGCATCGAACACCTCGGTGAGCAACCGGCGCTCACGATCCGGGATCGCCGTCTGATGCACCAGGTCACGGAGGTCCTCGTGGGTCACTTCCTCTCCGCGTGCGGTGGGGTCGCCGCCGAGGACCCGCACGACCAGGTCGGTGGACATCGACAGCAACCGGATCACCGGTCGCACCAGCGTGGCGAAGCGGTCGAGTACCGGTCCCATCACGAGCGCCACACCACTCGCTCGCTGCAGTGCGATGCGTTTGGGGACGAGTTCCCCCAGCACCAGCGACAGGTACGAGATCACCAGGGTCGTCGCGACCAGGGCGATCGCCGACGCGGCCGACGACGACAACCCCCAACTCTCGAGCGCCGGTGCCACTCCCGGCGCGATCGCCGAGGCCCCGTACGCGGCGGAGAAGAATCCCGCGACGGTCACACCGATCTGGACCGCCGACAGGAACCGGTTCGGGTCCCGCGCCAACGCCGCGGTGCGCGCGCCGCGCCCACCGCGACGCTCGAGCGCACGGATCCGGCCCGCGTTGAGCGACACCAACGCGATCTCCGATGCGGCGAACACCCCGCCGACCAGCACGAACACCAGAACCAGCACGATGTTGACGGCGATCGCCGAGGTCACGGCAGTATCCCGCTGTCACGGCGAATCCTACGATCGGTCATGGACTCCTGCCTCCCGACGATCGGTTGCGGCGCGCTCCTCAGCTTAGGAGGGCGCACCGCCGCGCCGGTGGCATTCGGTGGCACACTCGGGGTCGACCCTCGACCCCGAATCCCGTGAGGTACCACACGATGAGCCGAGCCGGCCAGGCACCGAACCCGACGACGCGGCTCCGCAGTGTCTGCGCCGCCGCATTCACCGCCGCTGCACTGACCGGCGTCGTCTCCTGCGCTGCCGGGACCGGACCGGACGGCGCCACCACGGCACCGCCCGCCACGACGCAGCAGGACACCACCGTCGACGGAACCGTGCCCGGCGGGGTGACGGAGCCGCAGGCCGCAGACCTGTGCACCCGCATGGAATCCCAGTTGCAGAGTTGGCGGACGTACACCCCCGGCATCGGCAAGGGCGGGCTGAACCTGCTCGTCGGCGAATGGGCCGCAGCGAACGGAGTCGACGTGGTGGCGCTCGCCGGGGACCGCGGACGCATCGACACCATCACCGCCGCGCAGTGCCCGGATGTGCGGGACGGTGCCCTGTCCGCGCTGGACATCCCCGATCTCGCGTCGGCGCTGGTGGGGTACTGACGTGTCCGATCTCCGCGACCTGTACCCCCCGATCGAACCGTACGCGACCGGTGAACTGGCCGTCGGCGACGGCCAGCACCTGTATTGGGAGACCAGCGGCAATCCGGACGGTACCCCCGTGGTGTTCCTGCACGGCGGGCCCGGCGGTGGCACCGCGCCGCTGCACCGACGGTTCTTCGATCCCACCGCATACCGGATCGTCCTGTTCGATCAGCGCGGTTGCGGGCGGTCCCGACCCCACGTCGCGGACGGCGCCGACCTGAGCGTCAACACCACCGACCGTCTGGTCGCCGATATCGAACGCCTGCGGACCCACCTGGGTGTGGAACGCTGGCAGGTGTTCGGCGGTTCGTGGGGATCGACGCTGGCCCTCGCGTACGCGCAACGGCATCGCGACCGGGTGACGGCATTGGTACTGCGCGGCATCTTCCTGCTGCGGCGCAGCGAGATCGACTGGTACTACAACGGTGGTGCCGCCGCGATCTACCCCGACTTGTGGGAGGGCTTCCGCGCCCCGCTGGCCGGTGCCGCCCCGGACGAGCATCCCGTCGATACCTACCACAGGCTGCTGCACTCCCCCGATCCCGAGGTGGCACTGCGCGCCGCGATCGCCTGGTCGACATGGGAGGGCGCAACGAGTTCGCTCCTGCCGCATCCCGAACGAGTCGCCGAGTCCGCCGAGCCACGTTTCGCGCTCGCGTTCGCCCGGATCGAGAACCACTACTTCCACCACCGCGGTTTCCTCGACGACGGGCAACTGCTGCGCGACGCCCATCTGCTGGACGGAATCCCGGGTGTCATCGTGCAGGGTCGCTACGACGTCGTGTGCCCCGCCACGAGCGCGTGGGAACTGCACCGGGCGTGGCCCGATTCGACGTTGCACATCGTCGACGATGCCGGGCACGCGGCGAACGAACCGGGCATCACCCACCGGCTGGTGGAGGCCACCGACCGGTTCCGCGGTCGCTGATCACCCCGGCAGGCGTCCGTACCCCACGATCGCGGGATCGTCCAGGTCGAGTCCGTGGATGCGGATTCGACCGGACTCGTTGCCGCCCACGGTGATCGCGGTGTCACCGTCGACGGAAGCGATGATGTTGGTGTGTTGACCGAAACCGAGTCGGTTGCGGTAGAGGACGACGTCGCCGGCGTCGGGCCGGTACCCCGAGCCAGCGGGTTCGTACCGACCGGCGGCACCGTAGTACTCCTCGAGGGTGTACACGCCGGGGATGCGCCAGTGGCCGGAGTGCGGGTTCACCAACGGCACTCCCGCCTCGCGCATCACCCAGCTGACGAAGTCGGCGCACCATTGTTCGTCGACACCTTCGGCGTAGAAGGTCCCCGGTCGCTGACGGGTGTGCTCGACCTCGAGTACCTCGAGCACCGCGCGTTGCTGCGCTGTCGCACGCGTATCGATCCGGGGGAACACCGCGGTGTCCCAGGGCAGGTACCGGTTCGGCACCCACCACCATCCCGCGACCGCGACGAGCGCGATCACAGCCGTCACCACCGCGACGACGACCGGTCCGCGCCGCCGGTGTGGCTCTCGTCGGTCACTGCACACCGGCGAACCGCACCTTCCGCGTGCCCGGGTCCGCCAACGTCAACCGCACCGACACCCGCTGCCCTTCCCTCGGCCGGCCCGCGCACGGTGCGATGACCGTCTCCGACGGCACGAACACCGTCGCGTCCCTGCGCTCGGTCGCGTCGGCGAGGACGGTCGCCTCGAAACGCTCTCCGACACGCGGTGCCAGAACCACCGCTTCGGTGAGATCCACGCAGGTGCGGGTGATCTTGCCGGACAGCGAATCCGACGACGACATGATCTTCGGCAGTGTCGGCAGGATCTGCCGCACACGGTCGGGTACGTCGACGCCCGCCGCCACCGCCAGACACACCTCGGTCGCGTACCGATCCGGCAGCCGTCGCAGCGGCGCCGTCACGTGCGCGTACGGAGCTCCGATCGCGCCGTGCGCGGTGACATCGGGGGCCGTACCGTCGAACGCTGCATACGCCGCTCCCCGCAGCAGGGCGGGAGCCTCGCTCATGAGCACGAGCGTCGCGGGGTCGTTCGCGTCGAGACCCGACAGGAACACCCCGACGGGAACGGCAGCGGGCCACGGCACCCCGAGCGCCGCCGCGGTACGGCGCAGCGCGGCGACCGCATCGTCGTCGGCGGGAGGCAGTGTGCGCAACAACCCGATTCCCGCGTCCAGCATCATCCGGGCGGCGCACATGCCGGTCAGCAGCGACACGTGCGCGTTCCAGTCGTCGGCGTCGGTGCGCGGTTGCACGATCAGGCGCCACCCCTGTCCGTCGCGAGTGACGTCCTGTTCGGGCAACCTCAGCTCGATGGCTCCGCGGTCGACGGCGGCCCGTTGCCGCAATCGGCCGAACTCCGGCAGTGCCCCGATCGACGGGTGCAGGGTTCCGACGTCGGCGTCGTGTTGGACACCGGCGTAGTCGAACCGCGCCGCCGACCGCACCAGCGCCCGGCGAACGGAGACGGACACCGGTTCGGCAGCCGCATCGGTCTCGATGCGCCACAACACGGCGGGCCGCACGGCCTCGGGCAGCAGGCTCGCCGACCCCTCCGACAGTTCCCGCGGATGCAGCGGCACCGATCCGTCCGGCAGGTAGTGCGTCCGGCCGCGGCGCAGCGATTCGGTTTCGAGTGCTCCACCCGGCACGACGACCGCGTACACGTCGGCGATCGCGTAGTGCAGAACGAAACCGCGCGGAGTTCGCTCGAGGTGCAACGCCTGGTCCAGGTCCATCGACCCGGGCGGGTCGATCGTCACCAGCGGCAGGTCGGTGCGGTCCTCGCGGGCGGCGACCTCCCGGTCGGCCGCCACGCGAGCCTCCGCGACCGCTGCGGCGGGATGCGCATCGTCGAGACCGAACTCGGCGCGCACCGCGGAGAAGTCGATCGCAGGCGCGACGACGAACGGTGTGGTCACCACTGTGTAGATTCTCCGGAATCCCTCGGGACGCCCGGGTGGGCGGGTCTCAACCGTTCCACTCGTCGTCGGCTCGGTCGGCGGCGCGGGTACGTTCGGCCGCGATCTCGAGGGCGCGCTCGGCGGTTTCGCGGTCCGGGTACGGACCCATCCTGTTGAGGGCGTTGGGATCCTTGCCCTGACTCACCTTGCCCGTGCTGACGTCGAAGTACCACCCGTTGTCGCTCATGTGCCCAGTCTGCCCGACCGGCGCCCCGGTGCGTCGGAAACCGCTATCGGGACGGATCCGTTCCGGCGTACTGCTGGTACGTTCGGGCTGCAACGCGAAAACGAATGTGAGGAGCCCGCGTGTCGTATCTCGTCCTGGATGCCCTGTCGCCCTACATCGGGGTCGACGCCGCAACCCACTGGGCTCAGCTGCTGGTGATCTCACCGCTGTGATCCGGTGACCGACCGGGGTCGGAGAGGCGGACGAGTCGGCCTGTAAGCCGGATCCTGTTCCCCGCGTGAGCGGGGCGACGACCATCCATCTGGGCACACCGTCGCCGGGTACCTCGAGCGGTCCACCCGCAGGCTCGGGCGAGCAGCCCTCGATCACCTGCGCAGCCGCACCGGCCCCTGGGGGTCGGTGCGGCCTTCGACCTTGCTCCGGGCGGGGTTTACCGAGCCACCCCGGTCACCCGGGGTGCTGGTGCGCTCTTACCGCACCGTTTCACCCTCACCTGCCCCGAAGGGCAGGCGGTCTGTTCTCTGTGGCACTGTCCCGCGAGTCACCTCGGGTTGCCGTTAGCAACCGCCCTGCTCTGTGGAGTCCGGACTTTCCTCGATCCAGGGCCTGCCGCCATCTCGGCGACGGTTCCCGGTTCCGCGGTCGTCCGGCCAACTCGTCCGCTCGATCAGGGTAGCGCCCCGCATGTCGGTGAGGCGAACTACGGTCGGTGTCGTGACTGCATACGTGGCGCTTCTACGGGGAATCAACGTCGGCGGGATCAACATCCGGATGGCAGACCTCGCGGCGGCGTTCTCCGGTCTCGGTTTCCGCGAGGTACGGACCGTCCTCGCCTCGGGCAACGTGCTCTTCACCGCGGACGACGAACCGGACACGCTGAAGGCCACGATCGAAGAGGCGTTGTCGGCGCGGTTCGGCTACGACGCGTACGTGTTCGTCGTGGAGCGCACGCGGATCGCCGAGGTGGTCGACGAGTATCCGTTCGACGAGGTCGACGGCCGCCACGCGTACGCGATCTTCGTCGCGGACGACGCCACCGCCGACGACCTGCTCTCCGCCGCCGCCGACCTCGATCCGGACGTCGAACGGGTCACCGCGGGCGACGGTGTCGTGTACTGGCAGGTCGTCGCGGGCAGCACGGTCGGGAGCCGGTTCGGGAAACGCACCGGTGCCGCCCGTTTCAAGGCGACGACGACCACCCGGAATCTGCGGACCCTGCGCAAGCTCGCGTGACGGCCGCGAGCGGCACCGGCGGGGACGCCACGCCCCCGGGACGAGGTTCGCCACCGTACCGTCCGGGCGAGCGTGTAACGCGGGGCACACCGGGTCGATACACGGTGTGAACGGTCGCTCCGGCAAACCCCCGACATGCCGGTGCGACCGTTCATCGTTCCGGGCCTCGCGCGTCCCGCACTCACAGGTGGGAGGTGTCGTTCACCAGCCGCACCGACGACCCGCCGTCCGGATAGAACTCGGCGATGCTCAGCGACGCGAGATCCAGGTGCAGTCGGTACAGCAGTGACGGTCCGGAATCGAGCGCGAACTGCAGGAACGTCTTGATCGGGGTGACGTGCGAGACCACCAGCACGGTCGCGCCACCGTACTCGTCGATCAGTTCGTCGCGCACACTGCCGATCCGGGCGCGGACCTCGTCGAAGCTCTCCCCGTCCGGTGGCCGCACCGAGGTGTCCCCGAGCCAACGCCGGTGCAGTGCGGGGTCGCGACGAGCGGCCTCCCCGAAGGTCAGTCCCTCCCACGCACCGAAGTCGGTTTCGGTGAGACCGTCGTGCACCCGCACGGGCAGGTCGAGTGCGTCGGCGGCAGCGGTCGCGGTCTCCCGGGCACGGCCGAGTGGCGAGGACACCACCGCCGTGATCCCACCGCGAGCCCCCAGCCGTCGGGCCGCCGCTTCCGCCTGACCACGACCGAACTCGGTCAGTGCGGGATTACCGCGACCCGAATAGCGGCGCTCCACCGACAGCGGGGTCTGGCCGTGCCTCAGGAGAAGCAGACGCGTGGGGCTTCCGGTCGCCCCCGTCCATCCGGGTGCCTTCGTGTCGTCGCGGACCGTGGCGTGATTCGGGTCGGTCGACGGCTCCGGAGCGGGCGTGGACGGGGCGGCGGACACACCGGCGGCCGAGTCCATCGCCTCGTTGGCGAGGCGGTCCGCATGCGCGTTCCGGGCACGCGGGATCCATGTGTACGTCACGCGGGAGAAGCCCGCTGCCTGCTCTCGGGCACGGGTGGCCAGCGGAATCATGTCGGGATGTCTGACCTGCCAGCGTCCCGACATCTGCTCGACCACGAGTTTGGAATCCATCCGGACGTCCACCTCGTCGGCACCGAGTTCGGCGGCTGCGGCCAGTCCCGCGATCAGCCCCCGATACTCGGCGACGTTGTTCGTCGCCCACCCGATGCTCTCGTGTCGTTCGGCGAGCACCGTGCGGTGGTCGGCGTCGAACACCACCGCGCCGTATCCGGCGGGCCCGGGATTGCCGCGGGAGCCTCCGTCGGCCTCGACGACGACCCGGCTCACTGCCCCGATTCCTTGGACCGCACCAGGATCGCGTTGCACTCGGGGCACCGGACGACGGCGTCCGCGGGTGCCGCGGTGAGGCGAGCGATCTCACCGCGATCGAGTTCGAGTCGGCAGGCGCCGCAGCGGCGTCCTTCGAGCCGGGCCGCGCCGATACCGGCGCGCTCGCGCTGCGCGTCGTACGCGGTGACCAGTTCGGCGGGGAAGAGCCCGACGAGGGTGCCGCGGTCGGTGTTGCACCGGTTCTCGGCGACCTCGATGTCGGCGAGTGCCTCGTCGCGGGCCCGGTTCGCGTCGGCGAGTTGCTCGTCGATCTGCGTGACCTGCGCGCCGGCGCGGTCGTGGTCGGACTTCGACGCCTCGCGGCGCTCCATGACCTCGAGCAGTTCGTCCTCGAGCGCCCCCTGACGCCGCTCGAGGCTCCCGAGCTCGTGTTGCAGCTCGGTGAGTTGCTTCGACGCGATGCTGCCGCCTTCGAGCAACGCCCGATCCCGCGCGGCACGCTGACGGACCGCCTCCACCTCGCCTTCGAGCTTGCGGATGTCACGGTCGAGATCGTCGAGCACGATCTCCACCGCGACGGCGGCGTCCTTCCGGGACGCCCGCTCGGCCTGGAGTCGATCCACCTCCTGCTGTTCGGGCAGGGTGCGACGCCGGTGCGCCAGACGGTTGAGTTCGATGTCCACGGCGGCAAGGGTGAGGAGCTTGGCCTGCACTGCGGGTTCGACGTTCACTCGGGGGGTTCCTGCTTTCGGCTCTGCACGGGTGCGGTCGGTCGGCGGCACCGCCCTCGAGGGGCGGCGCTGCGCGGTGTCGTAGCTGATTACGGTACCGCGCGGGCCGCCGTGGTCCAGGGATCGGTGCGCAGCGCACTCACCCGCGCCGACCATCCCGACCGGTCACCGAACGCACCGTCGAGGAGATCGCGGGCCTGGGCGCACCACGGGTACTCACTCGCCCAATGGGCGACGTCGATCAGTGCGGGTCCCCCGGCACGGAGGTGTTCGTCGGCGGGGTGATGCCGTAGATCCGCCGTGACGTAGGCGTCCACGCCGAGCGCGGCGACCGCCCCGAGGAACGAATCCCCGGATCCACCGCACACCGCGACGGAGTTCACGATCCGGTCGGGGTCGCCGGCACCGCGCACCCCCCATTCGGTGGCGGGCAGGGCCGCGGCGACGTCGGCGGTGAACTCGCGGAGGGTGCGAGGGGTCGGCAACCGCCCGACACGGCCCAGGCCCGCGCGTGACGGGAGTTCGGCCGTTTCGACCACGTCGAACGCCGGTTCCTCGTACGGGTGGGCAGCTCGCAGCGCCGCGAGTACCGCGGTACGGATGCGCCGCGGCGCGATCATCTCGATGCGGTCCTCGGCGACGGTCTCGAGCTCACCGACGGCGCCGATCGTCGGGTCGGCACCGTCGAGTGGCCGGAACTGTCCGGTCCCGGACGCCGTCCAGCAGCATTCCCGGTAGTTGCCGATCGCTCCCGCCCCGGCGGCGAACAGGGCGGCACGCACGGTCGCGGAGGACTCGGCCGGAACCATCACGATCCACTTGTCGACGGCGGCCTCCGGCTTCGGCGCGATGGGCCGCAGCCCGGTCAGGCCGAGGGTCTGCGCGAGTGCGTCGGACACCCCGGGATCGGCACGGTCCGCGTTGGTGTGCGCGGTGAACAACGCGCAGCCACCGCGGATCAGCCGGTGGATCAACGCACCCTTCGGCGTGTGCGCACCGACGGTGTCGACGCCGCGCAGCAGCAGCGGGTGGTGCACGAGCAGCAGGTCGGCGCCCCATTCGAGGGCCTCGTCGACCACCGCGGCCGTCGCGTCGACCGCCAGCAACACCTTGCGGACCCCGTCGGCGGGATCTCCGGCGACCAACCCCACCGAGTCCCACGATTCCGCCAGCGACGGTGGATATGCCGCGTCCAGTACGTCGATCACCTCGCGCAGGGTCGCCGTCACGTGTCCTCCTGTGTTCGTCCGGCCGTCCGCCGACGACCCTACGCGGCGTGCGCGGGCCCGAGCGGGGACAATGGCTGCGTGAGCCTTCTCGCCGATCCGCAACCACTGACACTGCCGTGCCCGGTCGTGCTGTTCGACCTCGACGGCACCCTCACCGACTCCGCGACCGGGGTGATCAACGGTTTCCTGCACGCCGCGCAGATCGTCGGGTTCGAAGCGCCCGCCGGGCCGCTGGAGTGGCTTCTCGGCCCACCCATGATCGATACCCTGCAGGCGCTCGGGCTCGGCGACCGCGACGTCGAGCGCGCCCTGGCCGCGTATCGCGACTACTACTCGACCACGGGCTGGGCCGAGAACGCACTGTTCGACGGGATCGGCGATCTGGTGTCGACGGTGCGGGCCACGGGGAGCCGGTTGGCGATCGCCACATCGAAGAACGAGGGGTCGGCGCGGCGCATCGCCGCGCACTTCGGGATCGCCGATCGGTTCGAGTTCATCGGCGGCGCCAGCGACGACGGGACGCGCCGAGCGAAGTCCGATGTGGTTGCGCACAGTCTCCGAGCCCTGGGGGTCGATCCGGTCGAGGCCACGGACGGCGGTACCGCCGACGTCGTGATGATCGGGGATCGTGACCACGACGTGCACGGCGCCGGACGGTGGGGGGTGCCGACGGTGTTCGTCGAGTGGGGGTACGGCGCCGACGGTGAGGGCACCGACGCAGCGCGCACCGTCGGGAGCGTCGACGAGTTGTGTCGACTGCTGACCGGGAGGCGGTGACCCGTGCTGCATGTGACGTTCGTGTGCACCGGGAACATCTGCCGGTCCCCCATGGCGGAGAAGATCTTCGCCGAGCACCTGCGCCGCGAGGGCCTCGACGACCGCGTGCGGGTGAGCAGCGCCGGCACCCACGGGTGGCACGTCGGCGCCGACGCCGATCCGCGGACGTCCGCGGTGTTGCAGCGTCACGGGTATCCGACCGGGCATCGCGCCGCGGAACTCGGCCCCGATCATCTGTCGGCGGATCTGGTGGTGGCGCTCGCGGCAGGCCACGACCGCCGTCTCGCCGAGCTCGGAGTGCCCACCGAGCGTCGCGTCCTGCTCCGCACGTTCGATCCCACCGCGGACGACGAGTCCGTTCCCGACCCGTACTACGGTGGGCTGCCCGAGTTCGAGGAGGTCCGGGAGCAGATCGAAGCGGCCGTTCCGGGCCTGCTCGAGTGGGTGCGACAACGGTGAGATCCACCTCACGGGCTACCGTGGACGGGTGCGCCGACTGACGTTTCTTCTCCGCCCGAGCTGGCTGGTCCTGGCCGTCGTGGTGGTCGGTTTCGCCTACGCGTGTTTCACGGTGCTCGCACCGTGGCAGCTCGGGAAGAACACCAGTACGTCCGAGCGCAACGACCGGATGGCGGCGTCGATCGCCCAGGACCCGGTTCCGCTGCCCGACCTGCTCACCGGCGACGCCCGCGTCGAGGACGAGTGGCGGCGGGTGCTCGCCGACGGCAGCTATGTTCCCGACTCCGACGTGCTGGTTCGGTTGCGCAGTATCGAGGGGCAGCCCGCCTACGAGGTGCTGACCCCGTTCGTGCTCGACGACGGACGCACCGTGCTGGTCGATCGCGGCTACGTCCGGCCGGTGCGGGGCACGGAGGTGCCCGAGATCCCTGCCGCACCCGTCGGCCCGGTGACCCTCGAGGCCCGCATCCGCCTGTCCGAGGGCACAGTGCCCGGCAAGGACCCGTTCACGGACGCCGGGCACCTGCAGGTGTACTTCGTGGACGCCCCGCAGATCGCGGCGGCATCGGGGCTCGATCTCGTGGACGGTTTCCTGCAGTTGGACGCCGACCAGCCGGGTGTCCTCACCCCCGTTCCGCTCCCGCAGATCGACGCCGGTCCGTACCTGTCGTACGGGTTGCAGTGGCTGGCGTTCGGGATCATGGCGCCGCTCGGTCTCGGCTACTTCGTCTGGGCCGAGGTGCGCGAGCGACGGAAGGCGAAGGCCACCGCCCCCGACGGCACGAGCGCCCCGGCGGCCCCCGACGACGTCCCGGTCGCGCAGGCCCCACGGGCTGTGCAGACCACCGAAGACAAGCTCGCCGACCGGTACGGGCGTCGTCGCTGAGCACGTTCCGGCCCCGGCCACCGACTCCGAGGAGTTCCCCGCATGTACGCGACCGTCGACGACTACCTGGCGGACAAGGACCCTGCAGCGGTCGACAAGTTCCGACGGTTCCATGATCTCGTGCGCACGCTCGGCGACGACGTCGAGGAGCAGGTCCGCAACTCGGAGGTGCGGTGGTCGCGGGGTCGGGTGTTCGCCGCCGCGTTCGTGTACGCCTCACGGCTCGAGGTGGCCCTGGATCTGCCGCGACGCGTCCACCATCGGTCTCTGCGGGAGGCCTATCCGTCCGACGGCAGGGTCACCACGCACCGGCTGAGCATCGCATCGGCGGACGAACTCGACGACGCTCTGCGGGCACTGCTCACCGAGGCGTACGACACGGCGTTGCCGTCGACGACCGCCTGACCGCGACGCGTCCCGGGTCCTGCCGGGCTCGTCGCCGGGCCCCGCCCGGGTTCGTTGCGGGTTCGTGTCCGGATTTCGGCCGGTCCCGCACCGCGATCACCCCGATCGGTGCGAAGATGCCCGAGTCCACCGCCCAGCGAACGGAGTCGACATCGGTGCCGGCAACCACGGTCAAATCCGCACGCAAGAATCTGAAGGACCTGATCCGCGAGGTCAACGGCGACACCGTCGCCGTCGAGATCGTCGGCGACGAGGGCAACGCGGTACTCATCTCCCTGGCCCGGTACACCGCGTTGCGGGAGGCCACGTTCCTGCTGCGCTCGCCCGAGTTGATGGACAGTCTCCGGCGGGAGGCCGCGCGGTCACTGCTGGAGGTACCGGCCGAGGACGAGCCGGCCGCTGCACCCCGCACGAAGACCGAGAACACGAAGAACGCGAAGAACGCGCGCAAACGGAAGAAGTCGAGCCGGAAGAAGCGGCGGCGCCGGTAGTCCCGACGGGGACCGAAACACCTTCTCGCGGCCTGAACTGCTTCCCGCGTCGGCAATTGCTGCCGCGGGAAGCAGTTCGGGCCGCGGGAGGCGTCGGTTGGTGGGCGCGGAGGGTTTCGAACCCCCGACCGCTGGTGTGTAAAACCAGAGCTCTACCACTGAGCTACACGCCCGACTCATCGGCGGGAAGCCCGCCGATGTCGCCTCAGGACTTTAGCGCGGCGAGCGCCCGGACCCAAGCTCCCTGGTCACGGGGCTCCCCCGGCTGGTTCTCCTCGGCGAACCGCACGATGCCGTCCTTGTCGATGACGAAGGTGCCGCGGTTGGCGAAGCCGAGTTTGTCGTTGAACACACCGTAGGCCTGGGCGACTTCACCGTGCGGCCAGAAGTCCGACAGCAACGGGAACGTGTAGCCCTGCTCCGCCGCCCAGATCTTGTGGGTCGGGGACGCACCGACGGACACGGCGAGGATCGCGGTGTCGTCGTTCTCGAACGTGGGCAGGTCGTCGCGGACCGCGCACAGTTCGCCCTGGCACACACCGGTGAACGCGAGCGGATAGAACACCAGCAGTACGTTCTTGCTTCCGCGGAAGCCCGACAGCGTCACTTCCTGGTTGTTCTGGTCCTTCAGGGTGAAATCGGGCGCCTCGGCGCCCACGGCGATCGCCATTCGGTGACGTGCCCTTCTGCTCGAGGTGGGGAACGGTGCGCTCAGCGACGCGGACGGCCGGACTTGGGCTGCACGAGCCGGCTGCCGATCCAGTCGCCGAGATTGGTGGCCGACGTCTGGGTCAGGCCGGCGGTGGTCGCGGATTCCGCGATCTCGCTGGGTTCGACGTGGTCGGGACGCCCCGTCTTCGGGGTGAGCACCCACACGACGCCGTCCTCGGCGAGTGGACCGATCACATCCATGAGGTTGTCGACGAGATCCCCGTCGCTCTCCCGCCACCACAACAACACCACGTCGACGACCTCGTCGGAGTCCTCGTCGAGCAGTTCCGTTCCGGTGACCTCCTCGATCGCCGCACGCAACTCGTCGTCGGTGTCCTCGTCCCAACCGAGTTCCTGGACCACCTGGTCGTGTGTGATACCGAGCTTCGAAACGTAGGTCTTGGCATCCGCCGCGGCGACCACGGTGGTTCCTCCTCAAGGTCGGGGTCGCGGCTCGGCCGCGCACCGTTGTCACAATCGATTGGTCAAAGCGAACATCGTCGGGCGGCCGAGCGCAACCCGAAACGCGGCGAAATTCCAGAGAATCTCAGGAATCGGGCGACGCAGAGCGCCGAATTCAGGTTACCGGTGGGTCATCAGGCCCCATTCCCGGACCGCCCATGCTTCGGGAGCCGGGATGGGGGAAGATGAGGGTTGCATCATGTTCAGATGTCGATGAGTCGGCTCCCACAAGAGCCGGCCGACGGAGCGGGCGCCACACCTGCGCGCCCCACCACGATGAGGAGCAGACGTTGACAGACCTGATCCACGGCCCCGATTCCCGCACGAACGCCGCCACACCCGGCGCTGCGGGATCGGGACCCTCCAGCGACACTCCGACCTCCGACAACCGGGTCCGGGTCATTCGCGAGGGCGTGGCCTCCTATCTGCCGGACATCGATCCGGTGGAAACCACCGAGTGGCTCGAATCCTTCGACGGCATGCTCGACGCCGCCGGTCCGGCACGTGCCCGCTACCTGATGCTGCGCCTGCTCGAGCGCGCCGGCGAGCGACACGTGTCCATTCCCGCCCTGACGTCCACGGATTACGTGAACACCATTCCCACCGAGATGGAACCGTGGTTCCCCGGTGACGAAGAGGTCGAACGGCGGTTCCGCGCGTACATCCGGTGGAACGCCGCGATCATGGTCACTCGCGCGCAGCGACCCGGCATCGGCGTCGGCGGTCACATCTCGACGTATGCGTCGTCCGCGGCGCTGTACGAGGTGGGGTTCAATCACTTCTTCCGCGGCAAGGACCATCCGGGCGGCGGCGACCAGATCTTCATCCAGGGGCACGCGTCGCCGGGCATCTATGCCCGCGCGTACCTCGAAGGCCGCCTGACCACCGACCAGCTCGACGGGTTCAGGCAGGAGCACAGCCACGCGATGCTCGGCGGTGGGCTGCCGTCGTACCCGCACCCGCGGTTGCTGCCGGACTTCTGGGAGTTCCCGACGGTGTCGATGGGTCTGGGCCCGATGAACGCGATCTACCAGGCGCGGTTCAACCACTACCTGCACGACCGCGGCCTCAAGGACACCTCTGAGCAGCACGTGTGGGCGTTCCTCGGCGACGGCGAGATGGACGAGCCCGAGTCGCGCGGTCTGGCGCATGTCGCCGCCACCGAGGGCCTCGACAACCTCACGTTCGTCGTCAACTGCAACCTGCAGCGCCTCGACGGCCCCGTCCGCGGCAACGGCAAGATCATCCAGGAGCTGGAGTCCTTCTTCCGCGGCGCCGGGTGGAACGTCATCAAGGTCGTGTGGGGCCGCGAGTGGGACGCTCTGCTGCACGCCGACAAGGACGGCGCGCTCGTCAACCTGATGAACGCCACCCCCGACGGCGACTACCAGACGTACAAGGCCAACGACGGCGCCTTCGTGCGTGAGCACTTCTTCGGCCGCGACCCGCGCACGAAGGCTCTCGTCAACCACCTCACCGACCAGGAGATCTGGAACCTCAAGCGGGGCGGTCACGATTACCGCAAGATCCACGCCGCGTACAAGGCCGCGATGGAGCACAAGGGTCAGCCGACGGTGATCCTCGCGCACACCATCAAGGGCTACACCCTCGGCAAGCACTTCGAGGGTCGCAACGCGACGCACCAGATGAAGAAGCTCACGCTCGAGGACCTCAAGTACTTCCGCGATGTGCAGCGCATCCCGATCTCCGACGCGGAACTCGAGAAGAACCCGAAGATGCCGCCGTACTACCACCCGGGCTTCGAGGCTCCCGAGATCCGGTACATGCTCGAGCGGCGCCGCAACCTCGGTGGATTCCTGCCCGAGCGCCGGACGACCGCAGCACCGCTGAAGTTGCCCGAGGACAAGACGTACGACGTCGTCCGCAAAGGCTCGGGCAAGCAGCAGGTCGCCACCACGATGGCGCTGGTGCGCGTGCTCAAGGAGTTGCTGCGTGACAAGGAGATCGGCAAGCGGATCGTGCCGATCATTCCGGACGAGGCCCGCACGTTCGGGATGGACTCGTGGTTCCCGTCGCTGAAGATCTACAACCGCAACGGACAGTTGTACACGTCCGTCGACGCCGACCTGATGCTCGCCTACAAGGAGAGCGAGGTCGGACAGATCCTGCACGAGGGCATCAACGAGGCGGGGTCCACCGCGTCGTTCACCGCCGTCGGCACGTCCTACGCGACGCACGGTGAGCCGATGATCCCCGTGTACATCTTCTACTCGATGTTCGGATTCCAGCGCACCGGCGACGGCCTGTGGGCCGCGGCAGACCAGATGGCGCGCGGTTTCGTGCTCGGCGCGACGGCCGGCCGCACGACACTGACCGGTGAGGGCCTGCAGCACGCCGACGGGCATTCCCTGCTGTTGGCGTCGACGAACCCCGCCGCCGTGACGTACGACCCGGCGTTCTCCTACGAGATCGCGCACATCGTGCGGGACGGTCTGCGCCGCATGTACGGCGGAACCGAGGGGCAGGCCGGGTTCGGTGGCGAGAACGTCTTCTACTACATCACCCTCTACAACGAGCCGTACACGCAGCCGGCCGAACCGGAGGGCCTCGACGTGGAGGGCCTACTCAAGGGCATCTACCTGTTCCGGCGTGGCGCCGCGGCGGGCCCGAAGGCGCAGATCCTCGCGTCCGGCGTGATCATGCCGGAGGCGCTGCGGGCACAGCAGATGCTCGCCGACGAGTGGGGTGTGTCCGCCGACGTGTGGTCGGTCACCTCGTGGGGCGAACTGCGTCGCGACGGAATCGAGTGCGACCACCGCGCACTGCTCGATCCGGCCGCCGAGCCGGAGCAGCCGTACGTCGCACGCGTCCTCGAGGACGCGGCGGGCCCGTTCGTGGCGGTGTCCGACTGGATGCGCGCCGTGCCCGATCAGATCCGCAAGTGGGTTCCGGGTGACTACTCGGTCCTCGGCGCCGACGGATTCGGATTCTCCGACACCCGACCTGCCGCGCGCCGGGTGTTCAACATCGACGCCGAATCGACGGTCGTCGCAGTGCTCGAGGCTCTCGGCCGCGAGGGCACCGTCGACCGTGCACGCGCGGTGGAGGCGGCGTCCAGGTACCGCATCGACGATGTGACGGCCGCCCCCGAGCAGACGTCCGACCCCGGCGTGGCCTGAGGTCGTCGTCGCGTTCGGTGCGGGAGCGGGGGCATGCTCCGGGTAGTTTTCTGGGCATGGTCGAAGAACCGCTCCCGCGCCGTGCGCCGCGGACGTCGGGCGCCCAGACGGGGCGAGATCGGACGAGCGT
>NZ_JAIYEP010000052.1 GCF_020515525.1 Rhodococcus yananensis | reverse complement strand
GTCCTCGGCCGTGCGCGGCCGAGGACCCCCGTCGTCGTCGTTCTCAGCCCGACTTCGCACCCTTGAGCGCCGCGATCGCCTTCGCGACGCCTTCACCGTAGGCGGGATCGCACTGCGTGCAGTTGTCGATGTGCCGCTGCACGACGATGTCCTCCGCACCGTCGATGGCGCGCGCGGTGTTCTCGAACAGAGCCTGCTTCTGCGCATCGCTCATCAGGTTGAACAGCGCCCGCGGCTGCGAGAAGTAGTTGTCGTCGTCCTCGCGGAAGTTCCACGAGTCCGCGACATCCCCGACCGCCTGCGGCGGATTGCGATACTCCTGCTGCTCCTGCCAGATCCCGTAGCTGTTCGGTTCGTAGTGCAACTTGCCGCCCTGATTGCCGTCGACGCGCATCGCACCGTCGCGGTGGAAGCTGTTGGCGCCGTTGCGCGGGGCGTTGACGGGGATCTGGAAGTGATTGACCCCCAGTCGGTACCGCTGTGCGTCACCGTACGAGAAGAGCCGACCCTGCAACATCTTGTCGGGTGAGAAGCTGATGCCCGGCACGACGTGGGCGGGATTGAACGCGGCCTGCTCGACGTCCGCGAAATAGTTGTCGGGGTTGCGGTTGAGTTCCCACTCACCGACCTCGATGAGCGGGTAGTCGCCCTTGGGCCACACCTTCGTCAGGTCGAAGGGATGGTAGGGCACCTTCGCGGCATCGGCCTCCGGCATGATCTGCACGCACAACTTCCACTTGGGGAAGTTCCCCGCCTCGATCGCGTCGAAGAGGTCGCGCTGATGGCTCTCCCGGTCGGCACCGACCAGGTCGGCGGCCTCGGCATCGGTGAGGTTCTCGATTCCCTGCTGGCAGCGATGGTGGAACTTCACCCAGAATCGCTCGCCCGCGTCGTTGATGAAGCTGAAGGTGTGCGAGCCGAATCCGTGCATGTGCCGATACGACGCCGGAATCCCACGGTCGCTCATGACGATGGTGACCTGGTGCAGGGATTCGGGAAGGCTGCTCCAGAAGTCCCAGTTGTTGTTCGGGCTCCGCAGGTTGGTCCGCGGATCGCGTTTGACCGCGTGGTTGAGGTCGGGGAACTTCAGCGGATCGCGGAAGAAGAAGACCGGGGTGTTGTTACCGACGAGGTCCCAGTTGCCTTCCTCGGTGTAGAACTTGACGGCGAATCCGCGGATGTCACGTTCGGCGTCGGCGGCACCGCGTTCGCCGGCCACCGTCGAGAACCGCGCAAACAATTCGGTCTTCTTACCGACCTCGGAGAAGATCTTCGCCTTCGTGTACTTCGTGATGTCGTTCGTGACCGTGAACGTGCCGTACGCGCCGGACCCCTTCGCGTGCATACGGCGTTCGGGGATCACCTCGCGGTCGAAGTGGGCGAGTTTCTCGAGGAACCAGACGTCCTGGAGCAACTGGGGGCCTCGCGGCCCGGCCGTGATCACGTTCTGGTTGTCGGGTACGGGGGCACCTGCGCCGGTCGTCAGCTTGTCCTGGGTCATTGTCGTCCCTTCGTGTGCGTTCGATGCCGTGAGCGTGCATTCACTCGAAGTGCAAGATGAAGTTGTCGCCCGTCGCCGGGGGCTGGGCGGCGACGGGTGGCCGAGGTGCACCGGATCGCCCCTCGACCATCCGGTACGTTGTGGTCACGATCACACTCCATCACCTTTTCTTGAACAGGTCAAGAAAACGGGGTCGAAAGTCCTCGCGCCCCGCGAACTCCACATGCCCCGACAGCGCGATCCGAACATCACGATTCACGCTTCCCGCCCCGCCTCCCACCGTTCCGGTAATAGCATGCGATCCGTCGGAGGTATCGGTCACCGACACCACGGTTCACCGGATCACAGGACGGTACATGGGTATTCGACTGCCGAAGCGCCGCACCCGACGCGCCGTCGCCGTGTCGGTCGGGGTGTGCGCACTGCTCACCACCGCCACCACCGCCGCGCACGGCGGTGGCCTGCCGACGGTCGTCGACGGCGACCCGATCGCGTTCGGCGGCGGATCGGCACACACGTACGTCACGCTCGACGACACCGGCAGTCCGACCGCGGTCGGCGTACGATTCGACGCCGTCGCGCTGGACTCGCTGCCGATCGGGCCGCTGCCCACCACCGACGACTTCGTCCTGGGTCTTCCGGGGCAGGCCGACGCGACGGTGTTCGATCACGTCACCCTCGACTGGAATTCCCACGGCCACGATGCCCAGCACGGGTTCGACGTCCCGCACGTCGACGTGCACTTCTACATGGTCGACACCGCCACCGTCGACACCATCGACCCCTTCGTGCCCGGCTATCTCGAGAAGGCGCCCCGCCTCCCCGACCCGAAGTATCTGCCCGAGGGATACGAACCCGGCAACGATCCGCTGTTCGGCACCGTTCCCCGGATGGGACTGCACTGGCTCGACGGTACGCAGCACGACCACCGTTTCACCGAGACTGTCCTGCACGGGACGTGGGACGGGCGCCACATCTTCGTCGAACCGATGATGACGCGCGAGTGGCTGCAGTCCCGTCCGGAACTGCACGAGGAACTCGGGCAACCGGCCGCCTACCAGTACACCGGCCTGTACCCGACCACCTACTCGGTGACCTGGGACGACGCCGAACAGGAATACGTGGTCGAACTCGGTGGGCTCACCCCGCGCGAGGCGAGTTGATCGTCGACGCCGGTCACCGCACCCGCGCCGGCCCCGTGGTCATGCGACCCGAGTCGATGACGATGCCCCGGTGGGTACCGGGACGGAGCCACCGCGACAGCGTCGGCCCGTCCGCGTCGACGACGACCCGCGCGTACCGGAACCGGCCGCGCAGGCGCGCGACTCCCCGTGACGTCGCGCGCCCGGGTGCCGGTTGCGCGAAAGCGAGCCTCCCCGCGATCGGCAGCCGCGGTCCGCGTGGGGCCGCCCGAGTCGCCACCCTCCAGGTGTCGCCGGTCGCGCAGAACGATCCGAGCACGTCCCCGGTGAAGGATGCGAGCACCTTCGGCAACAGCCAGTGTTCGCGCCCGCCGTGCACCGACGGTGCCGAGTCGACGGCGATGAACGGCACCGCCATCGCGGGGACGAGCCCGCGGCGCAACACCGGACTGGCGAGAATCTCGCGGTACGGCCCGACCGGCGAGTCCAGGTAGTCCACCACCATCGCCAGGGTCACGGGGATCGTCGCCCCTCCAGGTCCGTGGTCGGCCGCATCGGCGGTGCTCCGGTGCCACCACAGGGTCGCGCGCACGGTCGCGGGCCACGGCGGTGGTGGCGACACCGGCCGGTGGGCGCAATCGTCACGGCTCTCGGGCACGCTCCACATCAACGGCCACCACGTGGTCGGGACGCGAAGCTGTGCGCGTCGAATTCCTTCGTGCGGGACCGATATCTCCACGTGAACGTCGGCCACATCACCGAGTTGCGTCCGGTGGCGTCCAGGTACCAGCTGTTGCAGCCGCCGGCGTTCCACACCGTTCCCGCCAGCGCGGGGTCGAGTTCGGCGATGTAGCGTCGCTGGACGTCCGCACGCACCTCCACCGCATCCAGGTGCCGCACCGACATGACACGCAGGGCGTCGGCGATGTACGCGGCCTGCGACTCGAGCATGTACACGATCGAACTGTGCCCGAGATTCGTGTTGGGTCCGTACATCAGGAACAGATTCGGGAAGCCGTGCACGCTGATCCCCAGGTACGCTGCGGGGCTGCCGTTCCACGCCTCGGCGAGCGTGCGACCATCGACACCTCGGATCCGATGCGCGACAGGTGGTTCCGTGGGAGTGAATCCCGTCCCGAAGATGATGACGTCGGCCGGGTACTCGCGGCCCGCGTCGTCGACGACTCCTTCCTCGGTCACCGCCGACAGCGCCGACGACACCACCGTCACGTGCGGTCGCGTGATTGCCGGGAACCAGTCGTCGGAGAGCAGGATCCGCTTGCACGTGATGGCGAAATCCGGCGTGAGTCGCGCCCTCAGATCCCGATCACGCACCTGTGACCGCAGCACGGATCGGGCACGTTTCTCGAAGAGCGGCAGCATATATCGTCGAGCGAGGGGCTTCGTCATGCCCACCACGTAGGCTTCCTTCTGCCCGTACACCAACCCGCGCACCACTTTCTGTGTCCACGGGAGCCTCCGGTACAGGGCGCGGACCGGGCGGGCGATGCGATGGTCACGTTTGGGCATGACCCATGACGCCGTCCGCTGGAACAGCGTGAGATGACCGACCCGGTCGACGATCTCGGGAACGAACTGGATCGCCGAGGCACCCGTCCCGATCACGGCGACCTTCCTTCCGGTCAGGTCGCACCCGTGATCCCATTCCGCGGAGTGGAACATCCGGCCGCGGAACAGTTCCGCACCCGGAACCTTCGGCACCGCAGGAGTCGAGAGCGCGCCCGTCGCGGTCACCAGCACGTCGGCGGTCAGCGCGCCGCGCGAGGTCTCGACAGCCCAACGGGTGCGGTCGGGATCCCAACGAGCGTCCAGCAGTTCGCAATCGACGATGGTCCGGTCGGCGACACCGTGCTCCCGGGCGACCCGGCGCAGGTACCCGAGGATCTCGGACCCGGTGCCGTGTGCGCGCGACCAGTCGGGCTCCGGTGCGAACGAGAACGAGTACAGCGCGCTGGGGACGTCGCAGGCGGCGCCGGGGTAGGTGTTGACCCGCCAGGTACCGCCGACGTCGTCGCCGCGTTCGATCACGAGGACGTCGGCGGCGGGGTCGTCGCGCAGGAGTGTCGCGGCCATCCCGATACCACCGAACCCCGCACCGACGACGAGAACGCGGACGTGGGCGGGTAGCGGCGTCGCAGTCACTTCATCACCGAGGCCTTCCATATCGGGAGGAGATGCTCCCGGAGTTCACGGTCGGATTCGGGTGTGCGCATCAGCGCCGACACCGCGAGGCCGCGCGCCAGTTCGATGCTGAGGGCGATGGCGTCCGGGGACATCCGTTCGCCCATGATCTCGGCGGCACCGCGAGTCAGGGCGTCGGACACCTTCCGTTCCAGTGGGATCAGCGCCTCGTGGAGCGCGGGCTCGGTGCGCGCGGCAACCCACAGTTCCAGTGCGGCGTGGAAGAGCGGTCCGGAGAACGCATCCATCAGCGTCTCGACGCCGCACTCGGGGTCGGGGCGCGCCTCCACGATCTCGGCGAGTCGTTTGTCGACGAGGTGCCCCACCGCTGCGACCACCAGGGATTCCTTGGTCGGGAAATGGTGGAGTTGAGCACCCCGCGAGACGCCTGCCCGGTGCGCGATGCCCTGGGTGCTGGTGCGGGCGTAGCCGAGGTCGACGAGGGATTCGATCGCGGCGTCGAGCAACTTGGCGCGCGTCGCGGCGGTGCGCTGCGCCTGGGTCCGTCGGGTACCGGACGCGACGCCGACGGTGTCGTGGGTCACGTCACGGATCGTAATCCCGAACTTACAAACAGTCCAGACTGTTCGTAACAAGGTGTCCATGTGTACGACATTCGAGACGACATCGAGACCCAACCGGCACAACCCGAGCCCGATCACGAGCAGAATTCCATACGCGCGCTCAGGAACCGAGCCCACAGGAGGGTCCATGACGTCCACCGAAACCACCACCGGAACCCATGTCGCCGATCTTGCCGAACTCGCAGCTCACGTCGGTGAACCCCTCGGGCTCAGCTCGTGGATCACGATCGGGCAAGGCCGCATCGACACCTTCGCCGATGCCACCGACGATCACCAGTGGATCCACGTCGATCCCGATCGCGCCGCCGCGGAGAGCCCGTTCGGCGGTCCCATCGCCCACGGCTACCTGACACTCTCGCTCATCATCCCGATGTGGTACGAGGTGCTGAAAGTCGACAGCGTGACGCTCGCGCTGAACTACGGGATCAACAAGGTGCGGTTCACGAATCCGGTGCCCGCAGGTGGCCGTGTCCGGCTCGACGCGACCCTCGCGTCGCTCGACGAGCTGCCGGGCGGTGGCGTGCAGATCGTCGTCGACGGAAAGATCGAACTCGAGGGCAGCGACCGTCCGGCCGTGGTCGTCGAGGCCGTCTACCGTCTGTACGAGTGACGTCCACCCCCACATGAGCGAACGGTACCTTCGATCGATCCGTTCGATCGAAGGTACCGTTCGCTCGGTGGAAGCAGGGGTGTCTAGACGAGGAGTTCCGCGATCTGGATGGTGTTCAACGCCGCGCCCTTGCGCAGGTTGTCACCAGCCACGAACAGGGCGAGACCGCGCCCCTCGGGCACACCCGGGTCCTGACGGATACGACCCACCTGCGACAGGTCCTTACCGGCTGCCGCGAGCGGGGTCGGGACGTCGACGAGCTGGACGCCGGGGGCGTTCGCGAGCAGCTCCTGCGCGCGCTCGACCGACAGCGGACGGTCGAACTCTGCGTTGATGGACAGCGAGTGACCGGTCACGACCGGAACACGCACGCACGTGCCCGACACGAGCAGATCCGGCAGGCCCAGGATCTTGCGCGACTCGTTGCGCAGCTTCTGGTCCTCGTCGGTCTCACCCGAGCCGTCGTCGACGAGCGCTCCCGCCAGCGGAAGCACATTGAACGCGATGGGCGCGACGTACTTGTCGGGCGCCGGGAAGTCCACGGCGCTGCCGTCGTGGACGAGCTTGTCGGCATCGCCGATCACGGCCCGGACCTGACCGAGCAACTCGTCGACACCGGCGACGCCGCTACCGGAGACGGCCTGGTAGCTGGACACGATGAGGCGGCGCAGACCTGCCTCGTCGTGCAGCGCCTTCAGCACCGGCATCGCAGCCATCGTCGTGCAGTTGGGGTTGGCGATGATGCCCTTGGGCGGATTCTTCGCGTCCTCCGGGTTCACCTCGCTGACCACGAGGGGGACCTCGGGATCCTTGCGCCACGCGGACGAGTTGTCGACGACGGTCGCGCCGGCCGCGGCGAAGCGCGGGGCCTGCTCCCGCGACAGCGTCCCCCCCGCCGAGAACAACGCGATGTCGATGCCCGCCAGATCCTCGTCGGAGGTCGCGGAGGCGTCCTCGACGACGATCTCCTCGCCCCGGAACGGCAGCTTCTTGCCGGCCGAGCGGGCCGACGCGAAGAACCTCACCTTGTCGGCGGGGAAGTTGCGCTCCTCGAGAAGCGTGCGCATGACGATGCCGACCTGGCCGGTGGCACCTACGACTGCGATGGTGGTCATGTCTCTACCGTCCCGTTCCGGCGTGGACGACGGCTTCTTCTTCGCCGCCGAGGTCGAACGCGGCGTGCAGGGCACGCACCGCGTCGTCGAGTTCGGTGTCGTCGACCAGCACCGAGATGCGGATCTCGGAGGTCGAGATGAGGTCGATGTTGATTCCGGCGTCGGCGAGTGCCTCGCAGAACTTCGCGGTCACGCCGGGGTGGCTCTTCATGCCGGCACCGACGAGGGAGACCTTGCCGATGTGGTCGTCGAACAACACCTGGGTGAAGCCGATCTCGTCCTGCTGCTTGGTGAGCAGTTCGACGGCGCGCGGACCGTCGGACGTCGGCAGCGTGAACGTGATGTCGGTCTTGCCGGTCTCCACCTTGGAGATGTTCTGCAGGACCATGTCGATGTTGATCTCGGCCTCGGCGACGGCGCGGAACACCTTCGCCGCGTAGCCGGGCGTGTCGGGCAGGCCGACGACGGTGATCTTCGCTTCGCTGCGGTCGTGAGCAACGCCGGTGATCAGGGCCTCTTCCACGGGGATGTCCTCCATCGATCCGGTCACCACTGTGCCGGGCTTGGTGGTGTACGACGAACGAACGTGCACGGGCACGTTGTAGCGGCGTGCGTACTCGACGCAGCGCAGCATCAGGACCTTCGCGCCGCACGCGGCGAGTTCGAGCATCTCCTCGAACGACACCTTGTCGAGCCGCTGCGCGTCCTTGACGATGCGCGGGTCGGCGGTGAACACGCCGTCGACGTCGGTGTAGATCTCGCAGACGTCGGCGTTCAGTGCCGCGGCGAGCGCGACGGCCGTCGTGTCGGAACCGCCGCGACCGAGCGTCGTGATGTCCTTGCTGTCCTGGCTCACGCCCTGGAATCCGGCGACGAGCACGATGTTGCCCTCGTCGAGTGCCGCGCGGACGCGGCCCGGGGTGACATCGATGATCTTCGCCTTGCCGTGGCTTCCGGTCGTGATGACTCCGGCCTGGGAGCCGGTGAACGACCGAGCCTGCGCGCCGAGCGAGTGGATGGCCATCGCGACCAGCGCGTTGGAGATGCGTTCACCGGAGGTGAGCAGCATGTCCATTTCGCGGGCGGGCGGGGCGGGGCAGACCTGCTGCGCGAGGTCGAGGAGTTCGTCCGTCGTGTCGCCCATCGCCGAGACGACCACGACGACGTCGTTGCCCGCCTTCTTGGTCTCGACGATCCTCTCAGCGACGCGCCGGATCCGCTCGGCCGACGAGACCGATGATCCTCCGTACTTCTGGACGACGAGTGCCACGCTGGCGAACCTCCGGGGTCTTGGGTGCAAGTCCGAGGTACCAGCTTACCGATGCCGGCGATCGCCGCTGGGCCCGCCCTGTCAGGGCACGGTGGTGTGCAACAGCATCACGTTGTAATCGCTCCAGCGTGAGGCGGTGAAATAGATGTCGTTGCCGGACGACCACGGATGGATGAACGGGGCGTACATCCCGCCGCCGAGCCGCTCGCTGTCGACGACCTTCGTGGGCGGGCTCCACGGCCCCTCCGGAGACGCACTGGTGCGAATCTCGATCCCCGCGGCCTGCTCGCTGCCGTAGAGCATCACGAACTTGTCGCCGGTGTAGTGCACGGAGAGCTCGCCGACCGTCGGCGGCACGATGGGAACGGCGCGGTCGGGGGCACCGGGCACCCAGACGCCACCGTCCCAGTACTCGTACGCCGCGAGGTCGAGGATCTGCTTCTCCGGCACCCTCGACAGGAACGCCGCACCGAATCGGCCCTGCGGGGTCCCGTAGTCGTACACGTACCCGTCGTGTTTCAGGTACGCGTGCTGCTGGAAGTTCTCGTTACCGGTGGAGACCTGCTCGACACCGGGAACCTCGACGGGCACGTTGACGCGCACCGTCTCCGGGCGCAGCTCCCAGCTCTCCCCGTTGTCCGCGGACGTTGCGATCATCGACGCGTTGGTCCACCACTCCCCGTTGCCTCCCCACTTCCGGACGGACATGAGGTTGAGGTACTGGATGCCGTCGACGGCGATGCCGGCCGTGGGGATGACGGTCTTCTCGACGCCGTCGACGGCGAGGCTTCCGACGAGGTCGCGCGAGAAATCCGAGGTGCCGGGCAACAACGACGTTCCGGAGTGGATGTCGCCGGGGACCGGGTCGAGGATGTCGATTCCGTCCGACAGGTCGGTGTCGGCACTGCGCATGATGATGTTGTGGCGCCACTGCTCACCCGGGAGGGAGCAGTCGCCGAAGGTGTCTCCGAACGCCATGAGGACGCGACGGTCGGCTCCGGTGGCGCCGTTGTCCCACATGATCCCGAGGTCGGTACCCGACACGGTGAATCTGTCGTGCGTGCGGTTGGCGCTGTGCACGCCGGTGACCCAGGCGACGGTGCGGGCGGGACCGGAGCCCGCAGAGGGAAGTGCCCGCTGGTCGTTCTGCGACGGCCGGCCCGACGACTGGGAACCTCCGTCCGCACTGAGACCGCTGCTCCCGGGGCTGCTGTGGCCGCAGGGTTCGGCGTGCGCGGTGGCCGGTACGAAAACCGGTGCGCACAGCGACAGCGCGAGCGCGCAGATCCCGACAGTTCCGGTTCTCCACCGACGTACGACCATGTCTCTCCCCGACCTCCAGCTGTTACTGCTGTTACGCACGTTGCTCGAGTGTACGATTGGGGAGGTTATCCGTTGAGGCGGGGGTAACACGGAGATCTCGGGTATCGGTTCTATCACGAACGTCCTGCGCCCCCGCGTCGCACCCCCGCGCCGACGTTCCGGCACATCCGGACCGGCACCCCGGGCGCGAACCGCCCGATCCCGCGTTACACTGCATGGCATGCAGCGCGCGCTTCTCCTCGGCCGCCGCGGCGGGATCTGATCAGACCGGCTTCCCGTCGCGGGGTTTCGACGCGCCGGTCGACAATCCGGTCTGGACTCACCAGTCCCCTTTTCCTTGGAGCACGTCATGTCACCCGCCGACGCTTTCACCTCCGGTTCGCGCACCATCACGCCGCCGAGCAAGCCCGCCCCCGCCGACCAGCCCGCATGGAACGCGCAGAAGAACTCGTCCATGCCCACCTACCGGTACCGGCCGTTCGCCGAGGAGGTCGAGGCGATCACCCTGCCCGACCGCACCTGGCCCGACAAGATCATCGACCGCGCACCGGCATGGTGCGCCGTCGATCTGCGTGACGGCAACCAGGCCCTGATCGACCCGATGAGCCCCGCCCGCAAACGACGCATGTTCGATCTGCTGGTTCGCATGGGCTACAAGGAGATCGAGGTGGGTTTCCCGTCCGCGAGCCAGACCGATTTCGATTTCGTCCGGGAGATCATCGAGGACGGCGCGATTCCCGACGACGTCACCATCCAGGTGCTGACGCAGTCACGACCCGAGCTGATCACGCGCACGTTCGAAGCCTGCTCCGGTGCCCGGAACGTGATCGTCCACTTCTACAACTCGACCTCGATCCTGCAGCGCCGCGTGGTGTTCAAGGCCGACAAGGACACCATCCGCAAGATCGCGACCGACGCCGCCGAACTGGTGATCGAGACCGCGAAGAACTACCCCGACACGAACTGGCGGTGGGAGTACTCCCCCGAGTCCTACACCGGAACCGAACTGTCGTACGCCAAGGAGGTCTGCGACGCCGTCGTCGAGACCCTCGGTGGAACCCCCGAGAACCCGGTGATCATCAACCTGCCCGCGACCGTCGAGATGGCCACGCCCAACGTGTACGCCGACTCGATCGAATGGATGCACCGCAACCTCGCGAAACGCGACTCGATCATCCTGTCGCTGCACCCGCACAACGACCGTGGAACCGGTGTCGCGGCCGCCGAGCTGGGCTACCAGGCCGGCGCCGACCGTATCGAGGGCTGCCTGTTCGGCAACGGTGAGCGCACCGGCAACGTGTGCCTGGTGACGCTGGGCATGAACATGTTCAGCCGCGGCGTCGATCCGCAGATCGACTTCTCGAACATCGACGAGATCCGCCGCACCGTCGAGTACTGCAACCAGCTGCCCGTCCCGGAGCGGCACCCGTACGGCGGCGACCTGGTGTACACCGCGTTCTCCGGCAGCCACCAGGACGCCATCAACAAGGGTATGGACGTCATGAAGATCGACGCCGACGCCGCGGGCGCCGACGTCGACGACATCACCTGGGCCGTCCCCTACCTGCCGATCGATCCGAAGGACGTCGGCCGCAGCTACGAAGCCGTCATCCGCGTGAACTCGCAGTCCGGCAAGGGCGGCATCGCCTACATCATGAAGCACGACCACGGCCTGAACCTGCCGCGGCGTCTCCAGATCGAGTTCTCCCAGTCCGTCCAGAAAGTCACCGACGGTGAGGGCGGCGAGGTCAGCCCCAAGGAGATGTGGGACATCTTCCAGGAGGAATACCTGGCGCCCGTCACCCCGCTCGAGCGGATCCGTCAGAAGGTCACCGCGGCCGAGACGGACGGCGGCGAGGACACGGTCGTCGCGGTCCTGAAGGTCGACGGCGTCGAGAAGGAGATCACCGGCTCGGGCAACGGCCCGCTGGCCGCCTTCGTCAGCGGACTGGACACCCTCGGCTACACCGTCGCCGTCCGCGGGTACACCGAGCACGCGATGTCCTCCGGCGACGACGCCAATGCGGCGGCGTACGTCGAAGCCGACGTCACCCGCCCCGACGGCACCACCGCGCTGGTGTGGGGCGTGGGCATCGCCCCGTCCATCACGGCCGCGTCGCTGCGCGCGGTCGTGTCGGCGGTGAACCGCGCCCACCGTTAGCACCCGCACACCACACCGACGCGAGCGGCCACCCCATCATCCCGGGTGGCCGCTTTCGTCTCCTTCGAGCCGTTCGTCACCACGTTTCCGATAGCGCTCCGGCACGACGTGATCGGCGTTATTCTGCGGAGGGCTTCTCGTCGGGCCGTCGCATCCTCGGCACCGTCGGGATACGACGACTCCGTGAACCCGGAAAATATGTTCGAGCTCGTGCAGGTTCGCTCACTCGGAGGGGTCGCATGGATTTCTGGGACATCATCTGGTACATCATCGTCTGCTTCGCCTTCATCGCCTACCTGATCATGCTGTGGATGATCATCGGCGACCTGTTCCGCAACCGGGAGCAATCCGGATGGGTGAAGGCGATCTGGATCGTCTTCCTGTTCATCGTCCCGTGGCTGACCGCCCTCGTGTACCTCATCGTGAACGGCGACGGTATGGCGAAACGGTCCGCGCGTGAGGCCGCCGAATTCAAGCAGGCCCAGGACGAGTACATCCGCGACGTCGCCGGTAAGTCGCCGGCCGACCACATCGCCGACGCGAAGGCCCTGCTGGACGCCGGGACCATCACCGAAGAGGAGTTCCAGGCGCTCAAGACGAAGGCCCTGGCCTAGCCCGTCGACCCGGGCGAACGGATCTCCGTTCGATCCACACCGCGAACGATCCGTTCGCTCGGGCCGGGGAGGGTCTCGGGTCGGGGAGGGTACGGCGACGTAACACACCTGTGGAAAACTCGGCGCGTGGTTACAACGACGGGGCTCTCGACGCGCGGACGTATCGCGCTGCAGGCGGCGCGCGCGGCTGCGTGGGCATCACGAACGGCCGGACGCGGCAACGGCTCGATGATCGGCGGACTGATCGCCCTGAAGATCGAGCCGACTCTCATGGCACAGGTGGGGCACGGACGCCGTACCGTGCTGGTCACCGGCACCAACGGCAAGTCGACGACCACCCGCATGACCGCGGCTGCACTCGGCACCGTCGGACCCGTCGTCACGCAGCCGGACGGGGCGAACATGGACGCCGGCATCGTCTCGGCGCTCGCTTCCGATCTCGCGGCGCCGCTCGCCGCCATCGAGGTCGACGAACTGCACACCCCGCACGTCGCCGACGCCCTCGACCCGCAGGCGATCGTGCTGCTCAATCTCACCCGCGACCAACTCGACCGCGTCGGCGAGATCAACAAGATCGAACGGACACTGCGCGCGGGACTGCAACGGCACCCCGACGCCGTGATCGTCGCCAACTGCGACGACGTCCTCGTCACCTCCGCCGCCTACGACAACCCGAACGTCGTGTGGGTCGCCGCGGGTGCGGGCTGGGCCGGGGACTCGGTGAGCTGCCCCCGAACCGGCGAACCGATCGTGCGCGACGGCGACCACTGGTACAGCACCGGCGACACGGACTTCGCACGTCCCACACCGCACTGGTGGGTCGACGACGACAACGTGTACGGCCCCGACGGACTCGTCCTGCCCCTGCAACTGCGGTTGCCCGGTCGCGCGAACCGCGGCAACGCCGTGCAAGCGATCGCCGCGGCCGTCGCTCTCGGCGCGGATCCCGCCGCGGCGGCCGCAGCCGCCTCGGTCGTCGAGGAGATCGCCGGTCGGTACAAGACGGTGCAGATCGGCCCGCACTCCGTGCACATGCTGCTCGCGAAGAATCCGGCAGGCTGGCAGGAAGCCCTCTCCATGATCGACCCGACGGTGGACGGGCTCGTCATCGCCGTCAACGGGCAGGTGCCCGACGGTGAGGACCTGTCGTGGCTGTGGGACGTGAGGTTCGAGCATTTCGAGGGCGTGCAGGTCGTCGCGTCCGGTGAACGCGGCACCGACCTCGGAGTGCGGTTGACGTACGCCGGAGTGGACCACACGCTGATCGCAGATCCGGTGCGGGCCATCGCTTCCTGCCCTCCTGGACGCATCGAGGTACTCGCCAACTACACCGCGTTCCGCGACCTGAACACCGCCATCGCGAAGGGAGCGTCGAATGTCTGACTCGACGGTGCGGATCGGCCTCGTCCTGCCCGACGTCATGGGCACCTACGGTGACGGCGGGAACGCCCTCGTCCTCCGGCAACGCCTGCGGATGCGCGGCCACGATGCCGAGATCGTCGAGATCGGGCTCGGTGACCCGGTGCCCGATTCCCTCGATCTCTACACCCTCGGCGGTGCGGAGGACGCGGCGCAGCGCCTCGCGACACGACATCTGATGCGCTACCCCGGGCTCCAGCGCGCGGCCGAACGCGGAGCACCCGTCCTCGCGATCTGCGCGGCCATCCAGGTGTTGGGCCACTGGTACGAGACGTCCGCGGGAGAGCGCGTCGACGGGGTCGGGATCCTGGACGTCACGACCGCACCGCAGTCCACCCGTTCGATCGGTGAGATCGTCACGGACCCCGCGATCGACGGCCTGACGAAACCGCTCACCGGATTCGAGAACCATCGCGGTGGAACGACTCTCGGATCGGATGCTCGCGGGCTGGGTCGCGTCACCCGCGGTGTGGGCAACGGCGTCGGCGACGGACTCGAAGGTGCCGTCCAGGGCTCGGTGTACGGCACCTACCTGCACGGGCCCGTCCTGGCACGCAACCCGGAGCTCGCCGACCATCTGCTCACTCGGGCGCTGGGCGTCGAGTCGCTGTCACCGCTCGACCTCCCGGAGGTCGAGCAGCTACGCCGCGAGCGACTGGCCGGCTGACAGCAAGCACCCCGGCGACGGTTCAGCGGGTCGGTTCGGCGATGTGATCGAGGATCTCGTCGGCGAGACGATCGGGGGTCTCGTCGGGGATCCAGTGGCTCACACCGCGGAAGATCGCAAGCCGGTACGGCCCGGTCACGTACCTCGCGGTGGCGTCCACGCCGGCCCGCCCGATCGCCGTATCGCGGTCGCTCCAGACCATGAGCGTGGGCACGGACACCCGCGCGAGACTCGCCTTCGGGCCCGACAGCGGCATCGCCCGATACCAATGGAGGCCGCCGCGCACGACCGAGGGATCGGACATGCGTGCGGCGTCGCGCGCGGCGGCCTCGGGCCCCTGCCCGGTGCGCCGCAGCATCGCGGTACCGATCGACGGGGTGCTCAGCAGCCGCTCGGGCAGCCACGGCAGCTGGAAAGCGAACATGTACCACGATTTCAGCAGTTGGGTGCTGGTGACGAACGACCGCAGGAACGCCGCGGGGTGCGGAACGGAGACGGCGGTGAGGGTGCGCACCAGATCGGGGCGGCGCGCCGCCAGAGTCCACGCGACCGCGGCACCCCAGTCGTGGCCGACGACGTGGACGGAACGACCGACGGCGTCGGCAAGGGCGGCGGCATCGTCGGCGAGCAGCGGGATGCGGTAGTCGCGCCGCCTACGCGGACGCGCACGCGGCGAGTAACCCCGCTGATCGGGCACGAGAGTGCGGAACCCGGATGCATGCAACCGCGGGACGACCGCATCCCACGAGTGCAAATCCTGCGGGAATCCGTGCAACAGCAGGATCGGGTCGCCGTCGGCGGGGCCGGTGTCGCGGACATCGAAGGTCAGTCCGCCACGGACGAGCGTTTCGACACGGTGCACCGCAACCCCCACCACATCGGACCCCGAACAGGGGTTCGGCCCGGGACTCGCTTTACGCGGTTTCCGGGCCGGATCTCTGCTTCACGAGCCTCTGTCGTCCTCGGACGTCTGCTCGATTCGCACCTACGATGTTACCCACGTCACATATCGCCCGTCAACAGGCGGTCGCCGGAACTCAACCTTCGCCCAACGAGGCGATCGCGGCGCGCAGCTTGGCGGTCGCCTCGTCGGCGACCTCGCGGAGCCCGTCCTCGTCGGCGACCCGGACCATGATCTCCGGGTTCATCGCATCGACGATGACCGACTCCGCGTCGTCCGGATCGACCCGCACGACGACGTTGCACGGCAGCAGCAACCCGATCTGCCGATCGACGGTGACCGCGCGATGGGCGAGCGGCGGGTTGCACGCCCCGAGAATCACGTAGTCCTCGAGATCCTCGCCCAGCTTGGCCTTCAACGTGGCCTTCATGTCGATCTCGGTGAGCACACCGAAACCCTGCTCGGCCAGAGCCTTCCGGGTACGTTCGACAGCATCACCGAAGCTCGACCGCAGCGTGGTGGACAGCGACAGGTTCATGGTTCTCCCTTCCCTCTCCTTGCCCATCATACCCCAAGGGGTATTCCCCGGGGCGGGATCGTCGGAACCGCGACCGGGCCCCTGCTCACTTGGCGTCGGCGCCGTCCAACAACCACCGACCGTCGACCCGTTTCACGGTGACGACGAACCGGGTCGCATCCGTGCGCCCGTCGGTCGCCAGCACGTTCGTCACGTCCTGATCGAGAAAGACCAGGACCGTCGCGGTGTCGCCGGCGACGGACTCGAGCCCTGCGTATTCGGCGCGTGCGACGGAGGACCCTTCACCCTGTTCGACGAGCGCACGCAAGTCGCCGGCGACCTGCGAGTACCGGGCCGCGAACTCCTCCGTCGAGATCGCCGCGACCGCGGCGAGCGACTCGTCGAACGTGGTGTGGTCGTATGTACCGAGCGTGATCGCGTACTCACGGGCCCGATCCACGGCCTCCCGACCCAGGTCCGCCGCGCGCTCGGCCTGCCACCAGCGGAAGCCGCAGAACCCCGCGACTGCCACGAGGAGCGCGATCACGCCGACGAGCAGCCACCGCATCGACGACGACCGCGCCGACGATGCCCGAGCAGGAGACCGACCCGCCCCGACATCCGCGCCGGCGTCGTCACCGGTGGTGTCGTCACCGGTGGTGTCCGCCTCGTCGTCGATTGCACCGGTAGCGATCATCGGTCCCCTCCTCGATTCCCCATCGGATGTGCGCCGCCCGACCCCTCGGACGCGGTCGGTCCGCCGTCAGCCCTGCACGACCGCCGGCAGCCCTCCCCGCAGTTCGCCCTTGACGACCTTGCCGCTCGCGTTGCGTGGCAGGGCGTCCACGATCACGATCTCCTTCGGATGCTTGTACCGCGCCAGATGCGCGTCGAGGTGGGGCTGCATGTCGTCCAGGGTGAGACCGTCGCGTCCGGGGCGCAGCGCCACCACCGCGACCGGGACCTCGCCCCACCGGGGATCCGGGCGACCGATCACGGCCGCCTCCTGCACCGCAGCGTGACCGAACAGCACGTTCTCCACCTCGGCGCAGTAGATGTTCTCCCCACCGGAGATGATCATGTCCTTCTTCCGATCGACGACGTACACGAACCCCTCGTCGTCGACCCGGACGAGGTCTCCCGAGTGGAACCAGCCGCCGTGGAACGCCTCCGAGGTGGCCGTCGGGTTGTTCCAGTACTCACGCATCATCGTCGGGCCCCGGTAGACGATCTCGCCGACCTCCCCCGGCGCGACATCGTTCATCTCGTCGTCCACGACGCGGGCCTGCACGGTCGGGATGACGCGACCGACCGAACCGAGTTTGCGGATCGCGTCGTCACCGTCGAGCACGCAGGTGATCGGCGACATCTCGGTCTGCCCGAAGACCGCGACGTTGAATGCGTCGGGGAAGGTCTCGGCCATCGCCCGCAGGATGGTGTCCGAGCTCGGCGCCGCGCCCCAGGAAATATTGCGTAGAGCCAGTTTCCGCGGTCGATCCTGCTGCGCAGCACACACCGCCTGCCACTGCACGGGCACGAGGAACAGACTGGTCACCTGTTCCGCCTCGAGCACATCCAGGAGCTCGTCCGGGTCGAACGCACCGACCGGGTGGATCACCGTGGACGTGCCGAGCATCAGGCTGGGCGCGATCGAGCCCAGCGCCGCGATGTGGAACATCGGCGAGGCACAGAACCCGATCCCGGACTCGTCGAACTGCCGGAACGCCCGGATGCAGGTCAGCGCCTGGGCTTCGAGATTCGAGTGGCTGAGGACCGCACCCTTGGGGCGCCCGGTGGTTCCCGACGTGTACATGATGAGCGCCGTTGTGTCGGAGGGAATCTCGATGCTCGGATGCGGGTCGCCCTCCTCGGCGACGAGGGCCTCGTAGGCCACGGAATCACCGGTGGGTTCGATGCCCACCGCGATCGACAACTCGATCCCACCGGCCTCCGCGCGGGCAGCATCCGCCAACGGGACGAGTGGCCCCTCCGCGACGACGGCCTTCGCGCCGCTGTCCGCGACCAGGAAGGCCACCTCGGGAGCGGTGAGTCGGAAGTTGACGGGCACCGCGATGGCACCGATGGCGTTGGCGGCCAACACCGTCTCGAGGTACTCGGGCCGGTTCAGCATGAGGATGATGATGCGATCCCCGAAGCCCACACCGCGCCGCGACAACGCATCGGCAAGTTTCTCGACGCGTTCATGGAGGCGGGACCACGTGATCGTGTCGCCACGGAATCGGAGTGCGGTGCGCCCCGGAGTCATCAGAGCGTGTCGAGCGACCTGGTTGTTCCAGGTGTTGACCCGGTAGCGCTGTGATTCGGCGACGGACGGTGCGGAACTCGGGGACACGGAAATCGGAGACGCGGAGACCATCGACGGGTCCTCTCGTATCGGGGAAGAAGAGTCGGTGTCGGAACCGGGTGCGATGTGAGCGACACTACAGAAAACGGACGCGCACGGCCAGACCTTTGTTAACAGATATTCTCATCGTCGGATCGCGCAGCAGAGACAGCTCCGTCGACCGACACACTTGCGAACAAGGCTTATTCGTGCGCTCGACGGTCGAGTCGGCGGGATTCTTCGGAGATATGTGATTGTTCGAACCGGGTCCGGACGGGCGGACGCCGGAACTACGTGAACTCGGGTCGGCGTTTCTGCAGCATCGCAGCGACCCCCTCCGCGAAGTCGGCCGATCCGAGCAGTTCGATCTGACCGGACTTCTCGAGATCGAGCGCGGCCCCGAACGCGGGCAGGGTCGCGGCGTTCAGCGCATGCTTCGTCAGTGCGAGCGCTCGACGCGGCCCGGCCGCGGTGCGCGCGGCGACGGCGTCGACGTGGCCGAACAACTCGTCATCGGGCAGGGTCCGGGCGACGAGCCCGAACCTCGCGGCGTCGACGGCGGCGACGCGGTCACCGAGCAAGGCCATCTCCGCCGCCCGTGCACGGCCGATCGCAGCCGGGATCAGCAGGCTCGCACCGCCGTCCGGCATCAACCCGATGTTGACGAAAGCGAGCAGGAAGTATGCGCTCTCGGCCGCGTACGTCAGGTCGGCGGCAACCGCCATCGAGACACCGACACCGGCCGCCGGACCGTTGACCGCGGCCACCACCGGCACCGGGACGGTCGTGATCGCCTCGACGACGTCGTTCGCGGTGTCCATGACCACGTCCGGCGAAGCGGGGTTCGTCCCGGCAGCGGCGAGGTCGGCGCCCGTGCAGAACGCCGCCCCGTCGCCGGTGAGCACGATCGTCCGGACGCGATCGTCGTCTCCCGCGGCCGTGATCGCCGCGCCGAGTGCACGCATGGTGTCGAGGTCGATGGCATTCATGCGGTCGGGGCGTGCGATGGTGAGGCGCAGGACGCCGTCCGCGAACGCGGTGCGCAGGCCGGCGGTGGCGGCGGTGACGCCCGGTTCGGCCGCGGTCATGCCCGCACCGCCGCCGGCTCCGCGATGCCTGCGAGACGACCGGTGATGATGCTCTCCGCGTCGGACACCGTGCGCCCGACCAGGTCGGCGACCGTCGGAACGTCCCCCTCGGCGACTCGGGTTCCCACTGCGCCCTCCTCCTGTCCGGCCGACGGTGGGGCCGCCGGCACGAACACCCGTGATGGTAAGAATTGCCGTTAACATTGTCCGCGTAGTTCACGTTTGTCAATACGCTGTGTACTGCGGTTTTCAAGGGATGACTCCGAACGTTCCGATTTCTTCCACCCAGTCCTGCCTGTTACCTTTGTGGTGCGGCTCCGCCTTCGGTACGGGCGCGCCGGAACCATCGACGAGGAGTCCACGTGGCCGAACGAACACGCAGTGGTGCACGCGCGCGCACGTCCCCACCGGCCGGGTCCGCGCCGCCTGTGCGCAAGCGTCCCAAGAATCGCAAGGCGCAGATCGCTACCGTGGCGGCCGAGGCATTCAGCGAACGCGGCTACCACGGGGTGAGCATCGAGGACATCGCAAAGGCCGTCGGTATCTCCGGGCCCGCCCTCTACCGGCACTTCCCGAACAAGTACGCATTGTTCGTCCAGGCCGTCAATCAGCTCGCCGACGCGCTCGATGCGGCGCTGTCGCAGTTCGACGACGACATCCCCGACGACGGAGCCGCCGCGATCCTCGACAATCGGCTGACCGCCACGATCGGCATGACCATCGACAACCGGCGAACGGGCGGACTGTACCGATGGGAGCGCCGGTATCTGTCGGATGACGACCAGGCGAAGGTCCGCGGCAAGATGGCGGTCATCAACCGTCGTCTCGCCCAGACTCTGAGGGAGTTGCGCCCGGGGCTCACCGCCACCGACGCCGCGCTGCTCGCGACGGCGCAGCTCAGCGTGATCGGGTCGATCACCACGCATCGCGTGCCGCTGGCCACCCGACGTCTGCAGACTCTGCTGCTCGACGCCTGCCGCTCCGTCGCGGCGACCTCACTGGTTCCCGACGAGCCCGCCGCCGCACCGACGGAGCGCACCGGTATCGCGGTGGCGAACAAGCGTGAGGTGCTGTTGCACGAGGCCGTTCTGCTGTTCGACGCCCGCGGTTATCACGAGGTGAGCATCGAGGAGATCGGTGCGGCAGCCGAGATCAACGCGTCCGGCGTGTATCGGCACTTCGCGAGCAAGGCAGATCTACTGGCCGCCGCGTTCCACCGGGCAGGCGACCGGGTCGCCCTGGCCGTGTCCTCTGCGCTCGCCGACTCCTCCACTCCCGCACAGGCACTCGAGCATCTCACCGAGGTGTACGTGGAGTTGTCGTTCGCGCAGAACGCGTTGATGTCGGTGTACTTCGCGGAGATCGGGAACCTCCCCGCAGCCCATCGCAGCGATCTGCGCAACATCCAGCGGCTCAACATCGAGGAGTGGGCTCGGTTGGTCGCCGACCTGCGCACCGACCTCACGCCCGTCGAGTGCCGCATCCTGGTGCACGCCGCCCTGAACCTGGTACTCGACGTCGGGGAGATGACGCGGTTCCGCAACAGTGCATCCAACCGCCGCCGCACGGTGGATCTGATGCTTGCAGTCCTCCTCGGTGACGCTGCGACGCGTCGCGACTCCGAAGCGTCGGCGGCGTCCACCGGGACGCGCACATGACCCCGTTCCGCAGCACCCGGACGGCGCGACCGACGTCTTCTTTCCCGCCGACGACATCGCCCGGCAGGTCGGACGGCTGACCGATGGCGGCGCCGATCACGCTGTCGAATCCGTCGGTTCCGAAGCCGTGATCCGGCAGGCACCATCGTCGCTGACCAACCCGGGAATCTGTGCGACACTGGGCCTTCGAAGTGGGCGAAACCCCATCAGCGTCGACCAGACGCATCTGCTCGACGGGCGCACCCTCACCGGCGTGATCGAAGGTGACATCGACCCTCACGAATTCCTACCGGACCTGGCCGCGCACTGGATGGCGGGGCGCTTTCCCGTCGAACGGCTCGTGCAGACCTTCCCCTTCGAGAAGATCGACGACGCGTTCGCGGCGGTCACCGCCGGCGACGTCGTCAAGGCGGTACTCACCTTCGACAACCAGGAGAACTGATGGACTTCGCGGCCACCTTCACCGACCTACGTGCCCGAACCGGCCGTATCGACCCACGTGAACTCGACGCACTGTGGTCGCAGTTGCCCCCGGCGGAGATCGCTGATCTCGTCGGATATCGCTGGAGGGGGTTCGGTTTCGACACCGGACACCGCACATCCCGGCTGCTCGAGCACGCCCGCTGGTACGGGAAGGAGTTCACCTCCGCGGCCTCGGTACAGCCTTTGATCTGCCGCCGGGAGAACGGAGATCTGTTCTCCGACACCGTGACCGGTCGGGGTGAGGCGAGTCTGTGGGAGGTTGCGTTCCGCGGTGAGACGACGGAGACGATGGTGTACGACGGGATGCCGGTCCTCGATCACTTCAAGATGGTCGACGCCGACACCCTGCTCGGTGTGATGAACGGCAAGGGCGGGCTCGTGTTCGACGACGGCGAGCACTACTGGTTCGGGCTCGAGCGCGACACCGCAGTGTGATCGGGATACCACGCCCGGCCCGACGGCTCAGATCAGGTGTCGGTGCGCGGCCATCCGACGACGCATGTCGTGCAGGTAGTAGGTGGCCGACAGCTGACGGATCCGACGCGGAACCCGCCGATAGATCGGCGGAAACACCTTCCAGAACCGATCGAAACGACGCTGCTGACGGGAACTCCACGGCAGCGCGAACTCGTCGCGCAGCCGCGGCGGGAGGAGTCCGATCGTGAGGAAACGCTGCAGCGGCATGAGCATTCGCACCGGCAACGGCGAGTCGCCGCCGTAGAGCAGGCCGCGGGTGAAGGCGCGGACCTTCGCGTCGACCTCGAAGGTCGCGATCTTCTCGTCCCAGTAGCGGTCGAATTCCTCCCGGGTGGCCGGCCACATGCCCTCCTTGACCTGCAGCGCGGTTCCGTACACGGCGGACTGCCGGTAGATGCGCTCACGATCCGCATCCGGGAGCGCGCCGAACACGCGCTCGTACATATCCACTCCGTTGCGATACAACGTTGCCGCAACCCACAGTTGGAGTTCGGGGTCGAACGCGTTGTAGGTGTCGGATCGAACCGGAACGTGCGCCTTGTTGACCATCCGCACGATCGCGGTGCGTTCCTCGGAAGTCCCGAGGGTCACGGCGTAGACGTAGGTCATGGTCGTGCGCAACCGGTCGAGGGGTCGCTGCAGAGTGGTGCTGTGGTCGGCAACGCCGTGTCCCGTACCGGGATCGGCGAGTTGGAGGAGCACCGTGACGCCCGCACCGAGCAACAGCATCGATTCACCCACGAAATCGGAGAGGTCCACTCCGACAGATGGAATCGGAGCGGTATCCGCCGTCCCCGCGGTCGTGGTGAGCCGTTCGTCGGTCGAGGTCACGATGTCCGCCTCCTGCGGCGAAAGTAGGGATGATGCACCGTGGTCAAAATTGTGCACGCCCGTACTCAGATAGGCAAGGGGTCCTCCGACCCTAGAAGGGGTACTCGCCGCTCTCGACGCGTTCCCGATACTCGAGCAGGCGCGCCGACGCATCGTCGAACTGCGCGAGAGTCTGCGCGATCACCTCGTCGCGGTCACCGCTACGCATGGCCCGGACGAGACGATCATGCGAGTTCACCGCCTGCACACCCCATCCCGGATCCTGTGCGTAGAGCCGATAGGGCAGGACCCGGGCGGCGATGTTCAGGAACCACGCGAGCTTCGGACTCCGCGCGATCAGATTGAGTTCACGATGGAAGTCGTACTCGGCATCCGCGATGCGTTCGACGTCGGGCGTCGTCCCGTGCGGAACGGATACGAGAGTCCGCAATCTGTCGTTGAATTCGGCGAGTCTGTCGAGGTCCGCGGGTTCTGCCCGGTCGAAGGCACGCTGCGCCAGTTCGACAGCGATCCGACTCTGCAACCAGAAGATGTCACCGATGTCGTCGATGCCCATCGGCGACACCCGGTAGCCACGATTGGGTGCGGACTCGACCATGCCCTCCCCTCGGAGCGTGAGCAGAGCCTCACGAACCGGTGTCACGCTGACGCCGAGTTCCACTGCGGTCTCGTCCAATCGGATCGAATCCCCCGAACGCAGTTCACCGGACATGATCGCGGAACGCAGGTGGGCGGCCACTTCGTCCGAGAGTTGCCGGCGGCGACGCATCCGTGAGGATCCGACTGCGCGCGTACCACCGTCGGCCTTGTCGGAACCGGGACTGCGGGTCGATGTGGCCATCGTTTCTCCTGACGATCCGTCGGACTCGGCCGCAGGGCTTGTCCGTTCGGTACGGGGGGCCTAGTGTGAGCCCCACTACAGCTATCACATCACATATATTTGATGTGATCCGTCAGGAAAGCGTCGAACATGACACAGAAATCGAGCACGACGGACTCCCCGGACTCACAGTCCTCCCCCGACCCGCAGTCTCCCGCCGCCGCAGCGACGTTCGCGAGTCTCGATCCCCGGACCGGCGACGTGATCGCCGAGTACCCGATCGCCGACGAATCCGCCGTCGCCGAGGCAGTCGACCGCGCGCGCATCGCGGCGCGTTGGTGGGATGCACAGGGATTCCGCGGACGTCGCGAATGGCTTCTCGAGTTCAAGAAGGCCGTCGCACGCGGAGCGACATCGCTCGCAAGCGTCGTCTCCCGAGAGACGGGCAAGCCCTACGGTGACGCGTTCCTCGAGGTGATGCTCGCCGTCGAGCATCTCGACTGGGCCGCGAAGAACGCGAAGCAGGTCCTGAAGGCCCGCAGAGTTCCGTCCGGCGTGGCGAGCATCAACCAGGCCGCTTCGCTCGAGTACCGGCCGCTGGGGGTCGTCGGTGTCATCGGACCGTGGAACTATCCGGTGTACACCCCGATGGGGTCGATCTCGTACGCGCTCGCCGCCGGGAACGCCGTCGTCTTCAAGCCCAGCGAGCTGACGCCGGGAGTCGGGAAGTGGCTCGAGGAGACGTGGAACTCGATCGCGCCGTCCCAGCCCGTGTTCCAGGTCGTCACGGGTCTCGGCGAGACCGGATCCGCGCTCGCCCGCACGGGTGTCGACAAGATCGCGTTCACCGGTTCCGGACCCACCGCCCGCAAGGTGATGGCGGTCTGCGCCGAATCGCTCACCCCGCTCGTCGCCGAGTGCGGCGGCAAGGACGCGATGATCGTCGCGGCCGACGCCGATCTCGACAAGGCTGCGGACTTCGCGGCGTTCGGTGCGTTCGGCAACGCCGGACAGACGTGCGCGGGCGTCGAACGCATCTACGTCGTGGAATCCGTCCATCAGGAGTTCCTCGACAGGCTGACGACGCTCGTCTCGCGTGCGAAGCCGGGCGGAACGGACGACTCCACGTACGGCCCGATGACGCTGCCCAGGCAGATCGACATCGTCCGCAGTCACATCGACGACGCTCTCGCAGGCGGTGCTACCGCCGTGATGGGCGGCCCCGACTCGGTCGGCGACCGCATCATCGAACCGGTGATCCTGACGAACGTGCCCGAGACCTCGCGCGCGGTGTGCGAGGAGACGTTCGGCCCGACCGTCGTCGTCAACAAGGTGCGCGACCTCGACGAGGCCGTCGACCGCGCCAACGGCACGAACTACGGCCTCGGCGCTTCGATCTTCACCCGCGACAAGGCGAAGGGCCGCGAACTGGCCGCACGTCTGTGCACCGGCATGGTGTCGGTCAACTCGGTGCTCGGTTTCGCCGGCATCCCGTCGCTGCCGTTCGGCGGCATCGGAGAATCCGGATTCGGTCGCATCCACGGAGCCGACGGACTGCGCGAGTTCAGCAGACCCAAGTCCGTGACCGTCGAGAGGTTCCGTTCCCCACTGAAGCTGATGAGCCTCGAACGTCCGCAACGCGACCTGGACCTGTCCGCCAGGATGCTGAAGCTCATGCACGGAAGGTAGGCCGATGACCACCACTGGCCCGCGCGTCCAGCGCAGCCGCAAACCCGCTGTCGCGGCGGCACCCGACGCGCGGATCGAGAAGGCCGGAGTCTTCCCGCCACCGAATCGCGATCCGCACGCGAAGTGGGGGCGCCGCGGTTGGGTGAAGGTGATCGACGGACTCGATCCGGAGACACACCACCAGGACATCCTGCGGATCACTGCCGGGTACGAGTTTCCGTGGGACTACCAGCGGTCGCTCGAGTTCGCACTGTTCCGGACGTACTGTGTCCCGTCGATCTCCGCGCTACTGGCCCGCACCGGCGAGTTCGAGAAGCGCCCCCAGAAACGCTACGACGACACCGCCCTGCTCATGGCCGAACTCGTCGAGCACGGCTACGACGCAGAACGCGGACGCGAGTCGCTGCGCAACATCAACCGGATGCACGGGAAGTACTCCATCGACAACGACGACATGCTGTACGTGCTGTCGACGTTCGTGTACGACCCGCTGGACTGGATCGACCGCTACGGGTGGCGCCGCCTGCACCCGAACGAGCGACTCGCCTCGTTCCACTTCTACCGCCAGGTCGGTATCCGGATGGGCATCAAGGACATCCCGTCGTCGTTCCAGGAGTTCCACCGGTTCAAACTCGACTACGAGCGGAAACACTTCGGGTACAGCGACGACAACCGCGCGATCGGCACATACACCGTCGAGCTGATGAAGTCCTGGTATCCGGCGATAGTCGGACCCGCGGTGGAGAAGGTGGTGTACTCCCTCATCGACGAACGGATGCGGCAGGCGTTCGGGTTCCCCGACGGATCGGCGCGGATGCGGGCGGTGTCCGAGGGGGCGCTGCGGGCGCGATCGGCGTTCGTGCGGTTGCTGCCGAAACGACGTGTGTCGTTGTCCGCGGGCAACGCGACCAACCGCACCTATCCCGGCTACCCGCTGGGATACCGCCCCGGCGATCTCGGCGTCGAGCACTGACGCCGTCGACGGATGAGGCCCGGTCGGATCGGTTCCGGCCGGGCCTTCGCACGGGAGCGCCCGATCCGCCGCGGCGGGTCAGATCGCCGCGCTCCGCGAGCGACGCGACTCGCTGCGGGAGGGAAGCGCGAACGCCGACCCGAAGACGATCACCGCGCACACACCGCACACCAGATAGACCGTGACGAAGCCGGACGAGGTGATCCCACCGGCGACTGTGTGGGCGGCGAGCACCGAGGCGACGACCGCGCTGCACATGGTGCTGCCGACGGTGCGGAGCAGGACGTTGACGCCGTTCGCCGCGGCGTTCTGGTCGAGCGGGACGGCACCCAGGAGCAGGATCGGCAACGTGCAGTACACGAAGGTCGTGCCGATCGCGGCGACGAAGATGGCGGTGACGACGAGCCACAGCGGCTTGTCGGGCACCGCGTGGACGCTGTATCCGGCGACGAGGAACGACGCCCCGATCATGATGGCGGTCTTGGGTCCGAATCGGTCCGAGACCCGGGCCGCGACGATCGCGAAGATCATCATCGCGAAGCTCGCCGGCAACTGGCAGAGCGCGGCCTGCAGGATCGTCAGCCCGTAGCCGGCGCCGTGCTCCGGGGAGGCCTGGAGCAACTGGGTGGTGATGAGCGTGTTGCCGTAGAACGCGAAGCCGACCAGCAGTGCCGACAGGTGCGGTGCGAGCACCGAGCGCCGGGCCGACACCCGCAGGTCGACGAGCGGGTTGCGGTTGCGCAGCTGCTGGAATCCCCACAGGACGAACAGCAGGACCGCGCATCCCAGCATCGTGATGACCGCGGGGGACGTCCATCCCCACGTGCTGCCCTGTGTGATCGGCACGAGCAGGCAGATCAATGCGCCGGTGAGCCCCGCGGCGCCGGTGACGTCGAACCGTCCTCCCGTCCGGGTCCGAGACAGCGGCACCACGAACGCGGCCGCGACCGTGACACCCGCGCCGATGGCGGTGGTGACCCAGAACAGCAGGTGCCAGTCGGCGAACTCCACGATGGCCGCGGCGAACGGGATACCCACGGCGGTACCGATTCCGAGCGTGGAACTCAGGATCGCGATGGACCGGTCGACCCGGTCGCGCGGCATGACCTCGCGGAGGATGGCCATGCCGATGGGCAGGACCGCGGCACCGGCGCCCTGCAGGCCACGGGCGACGATGAGCAGCGCGATGTTCGAGGTCAGCGCACACATCAGCGACCCCACCGTCATCAGTCCGAACGCGATGAGCAGCATCTGCTTCTTGCCGATCATGTCGGCGAGGCGCCCGAAGATCGGGGTCATGACGGCGCCGACCAGCAGGGTGGTGGTCACCAGCCACGACACCGCGGTCGGGCCGGAACCGGTGAATCGCGGGAGGCTCGGCAGCAACGGCACCATGACCGTCTGCATGATCGCCTGGAAGATCGCTCCGACGGCGAGCACCGGAAAGACGAAGTGGGACAGGTCCTGACGGCGGGTGGTTCGTGTTCGCGGCGCCGTGGTCACCGAACGGTTCGGTCCCTGCAGCGGCAGGCGGAGGGGAAACGATATGGTCAACGACCCTCCCTCCGAGAATGGTAAATGGCTGTTCACCACTGTAGGTGAACAGCCATTTACCAAGCAACCGGAGTGGCCTGCGTCTCAGTCGCGCGGGTCGTCGGGGACCGGCCCGTCGAGCAGTTCCTGAACGAGCGGCGCATACGCCGCCACGACTTCCTCGACCGAGCCTGCGGCCCGGTCCTGCATCATCCGGCGACGCATGAACGCCAGCCCCAGGAGCATCGACATCACCAGTTCCGCGCGCATCCGCGCGTCACGCCCCGGCATCAACCCGACCAGCGTGTCGATCATCTGCGACGAGTAGTTCTCCCGCAGCTTGCGGCTGCTCTCCTCGCTCGCACCACTCATGAACAGGATCGTCATCGACAGCGGCTTGTGCGGCGCCGACATGCGCGCGAAGATCGTGACCATCCGCTCCGCCAACGTCTCGTACGGTCCCTCGAACAGGATCTTCGCGGCCGCGTTGAAGTCGACGAGTTCGTCGTAGAGTTGCTCCTTCGAACCGAAGTACTTGATGATCAGCGGCGCGCTGACGCCCGCATCCTCGGCGATGTCCTTGAGCGTGATCTCCCGATACGGCCGCGTCGCGAACGCCACCCCCGCCGCATCGAGGATCAGACGTCGCGTCTCCTCGGCCGTCCGCCGGCGCCGCTCCGGTGCCGCACCCCCACCGGTCACATCGTCCTCCTGCCGGACAACGCGCGCCCCAGCGTCAACTCGTCGGCGAACTCGAGATCGCCGCCCATCGGCAGACCCGATGCGAGCCGCGTCACCGTGAGCCCCGGAAAGTCCCGGAGCATCCGCACCAGATACGTCGCCGTCGCCTCCCCCTCGGTGTTCGGGTCGGTCGCGATGATGACCTCGCCGACGTCGACACCGTCCTCCTGGTTCCCGATCCTCGTGAGAAGTTCACGAATACGCAGCTGATCGGGTCCGATCCCGTTGAGCGGGTCGAGCGCACCCCCGAGCACGTGGTACCGGCCCCGGAACTCCCGGGTCCGCTCGATCGCCTGGACGTCCTTCGGTTCCTCCACGACACACACGACGGTGCGGTCGCGACGCGAATCCGAACAGATCCGGCAACGCACCTGGTCGGACACCGTCCCGCAGACCTCACAGAACTGCACGCCGTCGCGGATCTTCTGCAACGCCGCCTGCAGCCTGTCGATCTCCGGAGGCTCCACGGACAGCAGGTGGAACGCGATCCGTTGAGCGCTCTTCGGTCCGACACCGGGCAACTTGCCCAGTTCGTCGATCAGATCCTGAACCGGCCCCTCGTACACGCCGCGCCTCTAGAAGCCGGGTAGCCCGGGGATACCGCCGCCGAGCCCACCGGCCAGAGGACCCAGCTTGTCGGCGGCGATCTCCTGAGCCTTCGCCGACGCATCGGCGATGGCACCGACCACCAGGTCCTGAAGGGTCTCGACGTCCTCGGGGTCGACGACCTTCGGATCGATCCGCACCGCGACCACCTCACCGGTGCCCTTGACGGTCGCGGTGACCAGCCCACCACCGGCCTGGCCGGTGACCTCGGCCGCGGCCATTTCGTTCTGCGCCGCCATCAGCTGCTGCTGCATCTGCTGGGCCTGCGCGAGGAGTTGCTGCATGTCGGGCATACCACCGGGTTGCACGGACACGTCCTTTCTGCGATGTCGTCTGTCAGGGTAGTCGCCGGTGGTCGCGCTCAGTCCAGCTCGCTCTTCAGGTTCGCGAGCACCTGCTGCTGGATCTTGCGCAGGCCGATCGGAGCGAACGTCTTCTCGAAGAATCCGCCGATACCTCCCGCACCGTTCCACTGCGTCAACGTCACCACCGTCGACCCCGTACCGTTCGGCACGACGCTCCACGTCGTGACGAGCGACGAGTTCGCGTCCGTCTCCGTGATGGTGCTCCCGGACACCGACACCGTCGCCTGCACGTCGCGCTGACGCTTCTCCGTGGCCTGCAGAATCCAGTGCACCACCGTGCCGTCGCCGCGGCCGCCCGAGACGACCCGGTAGTCGCGGTACTGCTCCGACAGGATCCGAGGACGCACCGTCTCGTAGTCGGCGAGCGCCTCGAGCACCTTCTCCGGTGCCGCCGCCAACTGGATCGAGCTGCTTGCACTCACCTGTGCCACTGTGACTTCCTCCGTGTGGATCGGGCCCGCTACCGAGCCGTGGGTATAGCGTGGGTCGAACGACCTGTCCGACGATGTACATCCTGCCCGTCCGGTCCCCGGACGGGCGCGCCGCTCCGGTCTATTGTGTGTGTCACCACTGCTGCGCTGCTACAGGGGAGTCGAATGCTGAGATCGACACGAGTCGCCGGCCCACACGGCCCGGCAGTACATCGGGAAGGCGTCGAACGCCTGCTGCGCTCGTATCACGCCATTCCCGCCGATGCGCCCGTGCGACTGGCGAAGAAGACATCGAACCTGTTCCGGGCACGCACGAAGATCGACGCCCCCGGACTCGACGTGTCGGGGCTCACCGGTGTCGTCTCCGTCGACCCCGACCGGCGCACCGCCGACGTCGCCGGCATGTGCACCTACGAGGACCTCGTCGACGTGACGCTGCGGTACGGGCTCGCGCCGTACGTCGTTCCGCAACTCAAGACCATCACCCTCGGTGGCGCCGTCACCGGACTCGGCATCGAGTCGACGTCGTTCCGCAACGGCCTCCCCCACGAGTCGGTACTCGAGATGGACATCCTCACCGGATCCGGTGAGATCGTCACCGCGACACCCGACGGTGAGAACGCAGACCTGTTCCGCGGCTTCCCCAACTCGTACGGCTCGCTCGGTTACGCCACCCGGTTGCGGATCCGGCTCGAACCGGTCGAGAAGTTCGTGGCGTTGCGTCACCTGCGATTCGACTCGCTCGACGCCTTGCAGGATGCCCTCGAACGAATCTCCACCGAACGGGTCCACGCGGGTGCGCCCGTCGACTACCTCGACGGCGTCGTGTTCTCCGCCGCGGAGAGCTACCTGATACTGGGCACACGAACCGGCGAACCCGGTCCCGTCAGCGACTACACCGGAAACGAGATCTTCTACCGCTCCGTCCAGCACAGCTCCGTCAACCATCCCAAGACCGATCGTCTGACGATCCGCGACTACCTGTGGCGCTGGGACACCGACTGGTTCTGGTGCTCCCGGGCATTCGGGGCGCAGAACCCGACGATCCGGCGCTGGTGGCCGAAACGACTGCTGCGCAGCAGCTTCTACTGGAAGCTCATCGCCCTGGACCACAAGTACGACATCGCCGACCGCATCGAGGCCCGCAAGGGCAATCCTCCGCGAGAACGCGTCGTCCAGGACGTCGAAGTGCCCATCGAACGGACCGCCGAATTCATGCGGTGGTTCCTCGACGAGATCCCGATCGAACCGGTGTGGTTGTGCCCGCTGCGATTGCGCGACAACGGCGCCTCGGTGGACGCCCAGCGCCCCTGGCCGCTGTACCCCCTCGAACCGAAACGCACCTACGTCAACATCGGGTTCTGGTCGTCGGTGCCGGTCGTCGCCGGCGAGATCGAAGGCGCCACCAACCGCACCATCGAGAGCAAGGTCGCCGAACTCGACGGCCACAAGTCGCTCTACTCCGATTCGTTCTACACCCGCGACGAATTCGAACGGCTCTACTACGGCGGTGGCGAATACACCGCGTTGAAACAACGATACGATCCCAGGTCCCGACTGCTGGACCTCTACTCGAAGGCGGTGCAACGGAGTTGACCACATTCAAGGCGGAGTCGGCCTCACGTGATCGGTCCCGGGAAGAGAAACTGTCCCTCGCCCGCATCGTCGAGATCGTCACCGGTGGCGACATGCCGCTCCGGTTCACCGCATACGACGGATCCACCGCCGGCCCCGAGGATTCCCCCTTCGGGCTGCACCTCGCGAACCAGCGGGGTGCGACGTACATCGCGACGGCACCCGGCGACCTGGGTATGGCCCGGGCCTACATCTCGGGTGACCTCGAGGCGCAGGGAGTGCATCCCGGCGACCCGTATCCGCTGCTGAAGTCGCTGGGCGACCTACACTTCGAGCGACCACCGGCCCGCACACTCGCGCAGATCGCACGGTCGCTGGGCAAGGACGCCTTCATCCCGGTCGCGCCGCCGCCGCAGGAACACCTGCCCCGCTGGCGCCGTATCGCCGAGGGACTGCGCCATTCCAAGAACCGCGACGCCGAGGTGATCCACCACCACTACGACGTGTCGAACACGTTCTACGAGTACGTGCTGGGTCCGTCGATGACGTACACCTGCGCGTGCTACGAGTCGGAGAATCAGAGCCTCGAGGACGCGCAGGAGAACAAGTACCGGCTCGTCTTCGAGAAACTGCGACTGCAACCGGGTGATCGTCTCCTCGATATCGGTTGCGGCTGGGGTGGGATGGTGCGGTACGCCGCTCGTCGCGGAGTCAAGGCGATCGGCGTGACCCTGTCGAAGGAACAGGCCCAGTGGGCGCAGAACGCGATCGTCGAGGAAGGACTGGCCGACCTCGCACAGGTGCGTCACTCCGACTACCGCGACGTGCCCGAGACCGGGTTCGATGCGATCTCGTCGATCGGGCTGACCGAGCACATCGGCGTGCAGAACTATCCGGACTACTTCCGGTTCCTGCGCGACAAGCTGCGTGTCGGTGGGTTGCTGCTCAATCACTGCATCACGCGGCCCCACAACCGCGGTCGGGTGAAGGCCGGCGGGTTCATCGACCGGTACATCTTCCCCGACGGTGAACTGACCGGATCGGGCCGGATCATCAGCGAGGTCCAGAACATCGGCCTCGAGGTGCTGCACGAGGAGAACCTGCGCGAGCACTACGCGCTCACGCTCGCGGGATGGTGCGAGAACCTCGCAAAAAACTGGGACGCATGCCTGAAGGAGGTCGACGAGGGCACCGCGCGCACGTGGGGGCTCTACATGGCGGGGTCGCGACTCGGCTTCGAGCGCAACATCGTCCAACTGCACCAGGTCCTCGCCGTCAAACTCGGGCCGGACCGGCTCCCGCAGGTGCCGCTGCGCCCCTGGTGGGTCGCGTAGACGCACCCG
>NZ_JAIYEP010000051.1 GCF_020515525.1 Rhodococcus yananensis | reverse complement strand
CGCACCGTGCGGAAGGGCGCGCCTCGTCCACGGAGGTGCGCTCAGCGCAGCCCCGCCATCCGCTCGAGTCGTTCGACCCGCTCATCCATGGGAGGGTGGGTCGAGAACAACCGCCCCATCCGGTCTCCCGCGCGGAACGGATTCGCGATCATCATGTGCGACTGAGCCGCCAACTGCGGTTCCGGCGGCAGCGGCGCCGCCTGCGCGCCACGTTCGATCTTGCGCAGCGCCGAGGCGAGCGCGAGCGGATCGCCCGTCAACTCCGCACCGGTCCGGTCGGCCTCGTACTCCCGCGACCGCGACACCGCCAACTTGACGAGCGTCGCCGCGACCGGGCCGAGCAGCGACACCAACAGCACCGCGATCGGGTTCGCACCCCCGCGGTTGCCCCCGAACGCCCCGGCGAAGAACGCGAGATTCGCGAGCCCCGAGATCACCGAGGCCATCGCGCCGGCAACCGAGGAGATCAGGATGTCCCGGTTGTACACGTGCGACAGTTCGTGCCCGAGTACCGCGCGCAGTTCACGTTCGTCGAGGATCTGCAGGATGCCGGTGGTGCAGCACACCGCGGCATTGCGCGGATTGCGTCCCGTCGCGAACGCATTGGGCGCGTTGGTCGGGCTGACGTACAGGCGCGGCATCGGCTGGTGCGCGGTCGTCGCGAGTTCGCGCACGATCCGGTACATCACGGGCGCCTGCACCTCGGTGATCGGCTGCGCGTGCATCGCCCGCAACGCCAACCTGTCGCTGTTGAAGTACGCGTAACCGTTCATCGCGACCGCGAGCACTATCGAGATCACCAGGATCGTGGTGCTGCCGAACAACGCTCCGACGAACACGATCAGCGCCGACATCCCGATCAGCAGTCCCGCCGTCTTCAGACGGTTGCCGTTACCGTGCACGTCACGCCTCTTCCCGAACACTCCCCGTCGCGGGGACGCTCCACCGATCCACTTGTCCGTTCAACGATCCCGGACGCGGGTCGGTTCCCTCGGATCTAGCCGACGCGGGCGACGGTGAAGTCGACGAGCCTGCGCAACGCCTCGTTGGCGGGTCCCTGCGGCAACGCGGCGAGTTCGGTGCGGGCGCGTTCGACGTAGGTGTCGAGGGTGCGTTTCGCCGCGGTCATCCCCGGCGAGCGGTCGAGAAGCTCGAGTGCCTCGGCAATGTGCGCCTCGTCCTCGACGGGACCGGCCAGCAGCTCCCGCAACCGCTCCGCGTCGGGCCCGTCCTCACGCAGCGCATACAGCACCGGAAGCGTGTGCACCCCTTCGCGCAGATCCGTCCCGGGTGTCTTTCCCGAGTCCGACGTCGCCGACGAGATGTCGATGATGTCGTCGACGATCTGGAAGGCCGTGCCGACCGCGTCGCCGAGCCGCTCCAGGCGTTCGATGTGCTCCGGCCCGGCTCCCGAGAAGGTTCCGCCGAACCGGCCGCTCGCGGCGATCAACGATCCCGTCTTCTCCCACACCACACGCAGGTAGTGCTCCACCGGGTCCTGGGTGTTTCGCGCACCGATCGTCTCGCGCATCTGCCCCGTGACGAGCTCGGCGAACGTCTTCGCGATGACCTCCACCGCGGACGGGCCGAGCGTCGAGACCAGCCGCGACGCGTGCGCGAACAGGTAATCGCCGGCGAGGATCGCGACGCTGTTGCCCCAGCGGACGTTCGCGCTCGGTGCCCCACGTCGCATCGTGGCCTCGTCCATCACGTCGTCGTGATAGAGCGTCGCGAGGTGGACCAGCTCGACCACGGTCGCGGCGGTGACGATCGACGGATCGTCGGGGCGCGGCCCGAGTTGGGCCGTGAGAATCGTGAACAACGGGCGGAACCGCTTCCCGCCCGCCCTCGCGAGGTGCAGCGCGGCCTCCGTCAGGAAGTCCTCACCGTCGGACAACTCGTCGATCATGAGTTTCTCGACGGCGGCGAGCCCGTCACGGACACGCGCCGCCAGCGCGGGATCGCCGAGTTCCACACCCGCGACCACGGTGTCCGCGGTCGTGCCGAACGACCCGGCGGTCTGCGCCGTCCCCTCAGTGTTCACGATGACGTACCCATCCTGTTCTGTCGGCTCGGGTCCACCGTAGTGAACCTAGCCGTTCGTTCCGCAGCCCACCTCGTCGAGGCGGCAATCCACCACCTGAGAAGATGTGCGGGTGGTGGCCGACAATTCCGCGCGCGAGGCGCGGCGATCTCCGACCCGGGTTCCCGACAGTACCGACGTCCTGGTGGTGGGCGCCGGTCCGGCCGGTTCGTCCGCCGCGGCGTGGGCGGCTCGGGCCGGTCGCGAAGTGCTCCTCGTCGACGCGGCGACGTTCCCGCGGGACAAGACGTGCGGCGACGGACTGACACCCCGCGCCATCGCAGAACTCGACAGGCTCGGACTCGGCGACTGGGCGCGATCGCGCACCGTCAACCGGGGGTTGCGCCTCGAAGGTTTCGGCGGTCGATTCGAGTTGCCCTGGCCGGGCGGCACATCGTTCCCGTCGCACGGCAGTGCCGTGCCGCGCACCGAACTCGACGACCGGATCCGCCGCACCGCGTCGGACTCCGGCGCGAGCACACTCGACGGCGCGAAGGCCGTCGACGTCGACCGCGACGGCGCTCGGGTACGTGCGGTGCACCTGCGCACCGCCGACGGCGTCCGCTCGGTGGCGTGTCGGCAGCTGATCGTCGCCGACGGTGTGCGCTCGCCCCTCGGGAAGGTCCTCGGCCGCAGTTGGCATCGCGACACCGCCTACGGAGTCGCCGCCCGCGCATACGCGACGTCCCCGCGCAGCGACGATCCGTGGATCACCTCGCACCTCGAACTCCGCGACGAATCCGGAACACTGCAGTCCGGGTACGGGTGGGTGTTCCCCCTCGGCACCGGCGAGGTCAACATCGGAGTCGGGACCCTCGCGACCGCGGCGCGACCCGCGTCCGGATCACTGCGCCCGCTCATCGAGCTGTACGCGTCGCACCGACGGGCCGAGTGGGGACTCGGCGACGTGACCCGGGTGGCGTCGGCTCTGCTCCCGATGGGCGGCGCGGTGTCCGGTGTCGCCGGCGCCAACTGGGCGCTCATCGGAGATGCCGCGGCCTGTGTCAACCCGCTCAACGGCGAAGGCATCGACTACGGACTCGAGGGGGGCCGCCTGATCGCCGCGCTGCTCGCCGACACCGACCCCGCCCACATCGACCTGGCGCGGGTCTGGCCGGCACTGCTCCGCGAACACTACGGCCGTGCCTTCTCCACGGCACGCAGACTCGCGGCGCTGCTCACCCTCCCCCGGTTCCTGCCGTCCACCGGACCGGTCGCGATGCGGTCCCGGGCAATGATGACCGTCGCGGTACGGCTGATGGGCAACCTCGTCACCGACGAGGACGACGACCTGGTCGCCCGACTGTGGCGCGGCGCCGGACACGCGTCGATGCGATGGGATCGGCGGCCCCTGTTCGGATGAACACGAGCACGCGACGGCTCACCGCGTCGCGTGGTGCAGCGCGGTGATGCCGCCGGTGAGGTTCCGCCAGCGCACCTCGTGCCAGCCCGCCGCCGCGATCCGCTCGGCGAGTTCCTCCTGGGTGGGCCACGCGCGGATCGATTCGGCGAGATAGACGTACGCATCGGGATTGCTGCTCACCGCCCGGGCGACCCGCGGCAACGTGCGCATCAGGTACTCCATGTACACGGTGCGCAGCGGCTCACGGATCGGCGTGGAGAACTCGCACACCACCAGCCGACCCCCCGGCTTGGTGACCCGCGCGATCTCACGCAGCGCCAGATCGATGTCGGCGACGTTGCGCAACCCGAAAGAGATCGTCGCCGCGTCGAACACCCCGTCGGCGAACGGCAGGTGCATCGCATCGCCCGCAACCATCGGGACCTTCCGGAACGCCCCTGCCTGCAGCATGCCGGTCGAGAAGTCGGTGGCGACGACCCACGCCCCGGACCGACCGAGTTCGACGGTCGACACACCCGTCCCGGCCGCCAGGTCGAGGACCCGCTCGCCCGGCTCGAGGTCGAGCGCCGCCCGCGTCGCGCGCCGCCACCCGCGGTCCTGCCCGAAGGACAACACCGTGTTCGTCAGGTCGTAGCGTTCGGCGACACCGTCGAACATGGACGCGACCTCACGCGGTTCCTTGTCGAGTGACGCACGTGATCCGTGAGTTGTTGCCACCCGGAAGACGTTACCCGCCGCGGCGGTCACCTACGCGACCCACCGGGTCGGTGACCAACGCGACCCACCGGGTCGGTGACCAACGCGACCCACCGGGTCGGTGACCTACGCGGTCCGCCGAACACCACGCCGAGGACGGCCGAGAACCTCCGCGTAGTGGCCGAGCAGTTCGTCACAGACCGCCGGCCACGTGCGGTCGAGCACACTGCGGCGCGCGGCCCGCCCGAACTCCTCGCGGAGCCGACGGTCCAGCAACGCCCCGATCGCGCCGGGCAGCAACTCACGGAAGCGGTCGGCGGGCAACCGGTATCCGTTGCGGCAGTGGGCGACGAGGTCGCGCGGACCCCCCGCGTCAGGCACCACGACGGGAAGCCCACTGGCCTGCGCTTCCTGCACCGACTGGCAGAACGTCTCGTGTTCACCGGGATGCACGAACACGTCGAGACTCGCGTAGGCGCGGCCCAACTCGTCACCGGACAGTTGCCCCGTGAACACCGCGCCCGGCAGGAGCGTCTCGAGTCGGGACCGTTCGGGACCGTCACCGACGATCACCAACCTCACCCGCTCGTCGCGTGCGAGCACATCCAGTCGGTCCACGTGCTTCTCCGGCGCGAGCCGTCCCACATAACCGACGAGCACACGCCCGTCCGGCGCCCATCGTGCGCGCAACGCCCCGTCGCACCTCGACGGAGCGAACGCGACGGTGTCGACACCGCGACCCCACCGGTGCACCCTGGGGATGCCGTGTTCGGCGAGGTCGTCGACGGCGGCGGTCGAGGGCGCGAGCGTGCGGTCGCACATCCGGTGCAGGCGACGGGTCCACCACCACGACGCGCGGGCCGCGAAACCGAGACCGTAGCCGGCCGCGAACCCGGCGACATCGGTCTGGTAGACGGCGACGGTGGGGGCGGACACACGCGCCGCCGCCGCGATTCCGCCGGCACCGAGCAGGTACGGGGACGCCAGGTGGACGACGTCCGGCGCGAATCCGCGCAGCGCATCGACCATCTCGGGTTGCGGCAGCCCGACGGGCAGCGACGCCACCCTCGGAACATGGACGGCCGGCACCCGGTGCACGGGGACACCGCGGTGGTCGACAGGTGCCGGGTCGATACCGGCGACGGTGTCCGGAGCAACGACGAATGCGTCGTGGCCGGTCCGGTCGAGGTGCTCGAGCACCCGCAGCACCGAGTTGGTGACACCGTTGACGTGGGGCAGGAAGGATTCCGCGACGATGGCAACTCGCACGTCGACAGCGTGCCGCCCCCACTGGTCGGGAGGATGCGCTCACGGTGACGACGCGACGACGGGCGGGCGAACTCTCGACCCCGGGACCACCGGTCTCAGGTGTCGAGATGCAGCGAAGAGTTGCGCACCTCGCTCCGGGCGCGTCGCCCCAGATACATCACCAGGGGAGTCGCCACGACCCACGTGACGACGATCACCGACAGAGTCGGGACGATCGCCACGCGTGCATCACGACCGGTGACCCGGACGAGGTCGGGGTCGCTGCGCGCGTACTCGACGGCAATGCGCTGTCCCGCGGTCAGCCCCGTCGGATAGAGCACGCCGAGTTCCGGGTTGTGCGTGACACCGTCGGGTGTCACGAAGCTCACCGCCGACCGCAGTGATCCCGCCGACAGGACCTCCGCCGTCGCGGTCCCCATGTCGGAGGTGATGGTGTGGTCGTTGCGCCACGCCGCGAGCAACAACACCGCGGACAACGCGGAGATCCCGATCGCGACGACGAGCACGACGCGTCGGGCGCGGTGCAGTGCGCTCACAGCCGGTCCCGGACGGCAGCGTGCAGGTCACGCAGCCCGGAACGATCGGTGGTGACCTCGACGACCCGGATACCCCCCGCCGGCGGTGTCGGATCGGCGAGGGCCGCAGCGAGCCCGCAGAGGTCGACGAGCGTGTGCGGCACGCGGTACGCGGAACACAGCGCGGCGAGGTCCATCCCGTGGGGTGTGCCGAACACACGCTCGAACACGCCGGCGTACTGGGGGTCGCCCTGCTCGAGAAGTTCGAAGATGCCGCCACCGTCGTCGTTGGCGACGACGATCGTCAGGTCGTGGGGACGCGGCTCGGGTGTGCCGACCAGCAGTCCCGCAGCGTCGTGCAGGAACGTCAGGTCACCCATCAACGCGATCGTACGGCCGCCGGTGTACGCCAGGGCGGCACCCACCGCCGTGGAGACGGTGCCGTCGATCCCGGCGACACCGCGGTTCGAGAGCACCGTCACACCGGATTTCGGGTAGCTCACGAGCGCCGCATCACGCACCGGATTGGACGCACCGAAGAGCATCTGGTCGCCGTCACGCAGCGCGTCGGTGACAACTGCCGCCACATGCAGGCCGGTGGGTTTCGGGTGCGCTTCGAGTTGCGCGCGGACCGCGCCGTCGAGTCGGGTGGTGAGCGATCGGCACCGGTCGAGCCAGCCCGGGTCGGGGACTCCGGTGACGACCGCGCGGGTTCCGGTGGCGAGCACGTTTCCGGACACGTCGGGCCAACGCGGGCCGGTGGTGAGCGCGTACACCGCAACGGCCGGGTCGGCGAGCAGCTTCGACACGGGCCGGTGCAGGGTGGGGCGGCCGGTCACGATGGCCTGCTTCGGCCGCAACCGGGTCAGCGCCAGCGGGTGCAGCGGCTCCCCGTGCATCGGGGCCGTCGGTTCCGCGACGGTGGGCAGACCCGCGAGTTCCGGCCGCAGCGCGGAACCGTGACCGGACACGACGACCGTGTCTGCCGTGAGATCGATCTCCACGGGCACGTCGAGGGTGGCATGCGCCGTCGTCGTCCATGCCTCACCGTTCGGCCTGCCCTCGGGAACGGGCCCGGCGGACTCCGGGTCCGGCACGAGGGGCTCGCGCAGCGGGATGTCGAAGTGCACGGGACCGGCGTTGCCGGACCGGGTTCCCCGCGCCGCCGCGAGAACGCGGCTCACCGCGGACCGCCACTGGCTGTTCTGCTCGACTCCTTCGGCGAGACCGAGGCTGATGGTGGCGCGGACCTGGCTGCCGAACAGCCCGAGTTGCTCGACGGTCTGGTTGGCGCCGGAACCGAGCATCTCGTACGGACGGTTCGCGCTGAGCACGATGAGGGGGACGCGCGCGTAGTTGGCCTCGAGCACGGCGGGGCCGAGGTTGGCGACCGCGGTACCGGAGGTCATGACCACGGGAACCGGGCGACCGGAGGCCAGCGCCAGCCCCACGGCGAGGAACCCCGCCGTCCGCTCGTCGATGCGCATGTGCAACCGCACCCTGCCGGCATTGTCGGCGGCCTGCAGCGCGAACGCGAGGGGCGCGTTCCGGGAACCCGGGCACAGCACGACGTCCCGGACACCACCCCGCGCGAGTTCGTCGACGACAGCGGTGGCCTGGGCAGTGGACGGGTTCACGTCGACCAGAGTAATGCGGCCCACCCGGTGGTCTCCCCCACACCCGGTGGCGTCCGCGCAGCGCAGCGGCCACGCTGCGGGGCCTGCACACCCGTCGTCGAACCCGCCGGGACGAGATGCGGGCGCCGGACCGTCCCGACGAGCGCCTCCGTGCGCGTCGGCGCGGAGTCCGTTCCGTCCGGTGGCACACTCGGCGCGTGGAGTCGCAATTGATTCTGGGTGTGACCGCGGTCGTCCTCGGGGTGGTCGCCGGGGCGGTGTTGTTCGTCCCGTTCGTCGCGATCGCATACCGGCGGCGCGGAACGTTCTCGGTCGGGCGGATGCTGCTGTGGTTGTCGGCGCTCGTCTACACGTGGGCGGTGTGGACGTACACGCTGCTCCCGCTCCCCGATCCCCGGGAACTCACGTGCGCGGGGCGCAACCTCGACCCGATGGCGTTCGCCGACGACATCGACGGTGCGCTGTCGCGGGCGTCCGGGGGCCCGGTCGGGGTGCTCACCGATCCGGCCGTCCTGCAGTTGACGTTGAACGTGCTGCTGTTCGTTCCGCTCGGGTTCTTCGTCCGGGTGCTGGCCGGCCGGGGTGTGCTGATCGCCGGCGCCGCGGGCCTGGCCGTGTCGGCGTTCATCGAGTTCACTCAGCTCACCGGGGTGTGGGGACTGTATCCGTGCGCGTACCGGGTGTTCGACGTCGACGATCTGCTCACCAACACACTCGGCGCGGTGCTCGGTTCGGTCGCCGGACTGGTGGTGCCGCGTCGTCACCGGGGTGTCGCCGAATCCGCCGGGGCCGACGACCCCCGCCCCGTCACGAAGTCGCGCAGGCTGCTGGCGATGCTCACCGACTGGATGGGAGCCGTCCTGCTCACCGCTGTCGTGATGGTGGTGACCCGTGTTTTTCTGCTCTATGTCGCCGACGATCGTGAAACGGCCCTCGAGGGTGATCTGGCGACGCTGCTCGGCGGCGGTGTCACGGCCGCGGTGTGGTTCGCGGTGATCGCCGTGACCGGTGCGAGCATCGGTGATCTCGCGGTCCGCCTGCGCTACACCGGCGGCCGCGGTCCGCGGTGGTGGCGGCGCATCGTGCGTTATCTGACCGGCATCGGCGGGTACACGCTGCTGGGATTGTTGCCGACCCCGTGGAGTTCCCTGGCCACGGTGTTCGCGGTCGTCGCGGTGGTGGCGACCGTCGTGACGCGCAACGGCCGGGGGCTGCCCGGACTGCTGTCGGGGCAGGATCTCGTCGACGACCGGGCGTCGGTGCACCGGTCGTCCGCCGCGGGCACCGGCACCGTGCGGTGAGCCTCGCGGCGACGGCACCGGGGGACGGATCCCGGTGTGCGGGACACGGCACACGTCGTGTCGCAGCGCCGGGGCGACGGGGTTGCATCATGTACCGATGATCGCCGTCGCGTTGCTCGTCATCGGTGTCGCCTTGCTGAACGTCTACGCGTCGGCGTTGGTGGTGCTGCGCGCCCCGCTGTTCTCGACACGCCTGTACCGGCCGATGGTGCTCAACATCGGGCTGTCGCTCGCTCCCGCGGTGGTGTTGGCCGTCACCTTCGGCGCGATGGTCGTGTCGGCATTCCTCGGAAGCTCGCTGCTGTTGTGGTCCACGCTCGCAGTCGGGGCCCTCGTGTGGTTGCTGGCACTCCCGAATTCCGCGTATCTGATCACCGAGCTGAACTTCTCGCATCGACAGGAGGGCGAACGGGTTCCGCTCTGGTACGACATCGTGCTCACGCTGTCGCTGGCGCTGTCCGGGATGTTCAACACGCTGCTGAACGTGCTGCTCGTACAGATGCTCTACGTGCTGGTCGCGCGCCCCAACAAGGAGGATCCGCTCGGCGGGAACGACTCGTGGGTGATCGTCGCGGTGGTGTTGGTCCTGGTTCCGTTCGGTATGTATCTGGGCCGCTACCTGCGGTTCAACAGCTGGGACGTCACGCATCCCCGCGCTTTCGCCGGCAAACTCGTCCGGCATTTCCGCACCCGGGGCACCGCGTCCGAGGCCCTGGGCTTCTGCCTCACCCACACGGTGCTGCTGACGATCCTGTACGTGGTCGTGGTGATTCCGGCGGTCGTGCTGCTGTGAGCCACATGCACGCGAGGGTGGTGTCCCCGCCGACCCTTCGGATCGATCGGGACACCACCCTCGATGCGTGTCCTGCCGCTGGAACCGGGCTCAGCCGGCGTGCTTCTGCACGAGTTCGCCGAGACGCGGGAGCGCTTCGACGACGTGCTTCTGAGCCGACGACCGCAGCGAGTCGTAGACCTTCTTGACCGCGGTCTTCGAGGTGCCGGCGATCCGCTCGTCGGTCACGGTCAGCAGCGCGTCGGCGACCTGGTCACCGCGCGCGGTGAGGTAGTCGGCGAACGAGCCGTTGCCCGCGTAGTCCTGCCAGAACGGCTGGATCTTCTCGACGAACTCGGGCAGGAGACCTTCGATGGCACCCGGCACGATGGACGGGCCGACCTTCTTCACCGCGGCGTATCCACCCTTGAGCGCGAGGCCCGACGCACCCTTCTTGTCCGACACCTCCGCATCGATCAGGGCCTCGACATCGGCCCGGACCGCCGGGAACTTGTCGGCGCCGAGCAGAGCATCGCTCAGAGCTGCAACCACTTCCACTGCCTCCGTTTGTGAAGATTGTGACTGATGGGACGGCCCGAACGATATACGACGCCGCGGCTGCGAACCTACCCCGACCACGACCCGCATTCCATCCGGCCTTCCACACCGACCTCGCGGGCATGCGCTCGGCCCGGTTCACCCGAGCAGGGCGTGGGTCCTGCGGATCCGCTCGAACCACCACCGGCGACGGTCGGGCGCGACCGCGAGTTCCGCGATCATCGCCGGGTCCGGCACCACGGCCACCGGCGCCAACGCTCCCGCGGTCGGGTTCCGCGGCGCCGCCACATCGGCCGCGAACAGGCCGCCCGTGCCGAGTCCGCACGCGAACGGCAGATCCGGCAGTGCCGCGGCCGCGGCGAGTCCCGCACCCATCCCGACCGCCGATTCGAGTGCACTGGACACGACGACGGGGACGCCGTGACCTGCCAGTTCGTCGGCCAGCGCCAGCAACCGTCGGATTCCGCCGAGCGGGGCCACCTTGACCACGGCCACGTCGGCGCCGCCGGCCCGCACCACCCGCATCGGGTCGTCGGCACGGCGAATGCTCTCGTCGGCGGCGATCCGCACATCCGGCACCCTGCGGCGGACCTCGACGAGTTCCGGCACGGTCGCGCACGGCTGTTCCGCGTACTGGAGCGGTGCGTCGGCAGTGAGCGCGGTGAGTGCGGTGACCGCCTCGTCGACGTTCCAACCGCCGTTCGCGTCGATCCGCACCTCGGGAACGAGCGCGCGCACCGCCGCGACCCGCGCGAGATCCTGGGTGAGGCCCTGACCCCGTTCGGCGACCTTGACCTTCGCGGTGCGCGCACCCGGGAATCGGGCCAGCACCTCGGGTACACGATCCGGATCGACGGCCGGCACCGTCGCGTTGACGGGAACCGTGGCACGGCGCGGCGGCGGCGCGGGGAGCCACGCCGATTCGAGCGCCGACCGCAGCCAGTCGGCCGCCTCGGAATCGTCGTACTCGACGAACGGCCCGAATTCACCCCACCCGGCCGGCCCCTCGACGAGCACGACCTCCCGTTCGGTGATGCCGCGGAAACGCACCCGCATCGGTAGCGACACGACGACTGCGCCGGCGAGCACCTCGTCGAGCGGGGGCGGGACGAACGGTGGCGCGGTCACGGCTGGCCGGGGAGCAGTTCGATCATCAGCGCCTCGCAGTCGGCGAGCACATCGCCGTCGAGGTCGCGCAATTCGGCGGTGCAGAACGCCTTGCGCCCGTCGACCCGGTCGACCCGCCCTTCGACGACGAGTTCGGTCTCGATCGGAGTGATCTTCCGATAGTTGACGTGGAGGTAGCCGGTGCGGGCGATGGGCCGGCCGTGGGCGTGGATCACCATCCCGAACAGGTCGTCGAACAGCAACGGCAGCGTGCCACCGTGCGCGGCCCCGTTCCCCCCGAGGTGGTAGCGACGGAAGGTGCCGCGCGAGCGCACCCCGTCGGCGTCGAACTTCTCGATCGTCCACGGCAGCATCAGCAGGCTGCCCCGACCGGGCAGTTCCACCGCGAAGCCGGCCGGCGACTCCCCCTCGCGCACGCGGTGCGGTTCGAGGAGGTCCCCGAGTGCCTCGGCCTTCTCGATCGCGTCGCCCAGCACCGCGTCGGGGAGGTGGGTCGACACGGCGAGGTCCTGCAATCGACGGAACGCCTCGACGAATCTGCCGAAGTTCGGCCCCGCCTGCACCGGCCGATACACCGGGAACCCACCGTGGTGTTCGTAGTCGTCGTCGACGCGGTCCGCCTGTTCGCTCATGACCCTGCACGTTATCCGGCGGGCGGGTCCACGTTCGGGCGACACGGCCTTAAGGTGACGACGTGACCTTCAATCCTGAGTTGTGGCGCCCTGTTCCCGGTTTCGAGAACCTCACCGACATCACCTATCACCGTCATGTGTCGCAGGGCACCGTCCGTGTCGCGTTCGACCGTCCCGAGGTGCGCAACGCCTTCCGCCCCCACACCGTCGACGAGCTGTACCGCACCCTCGATCACGCGCGGATGACCGCCGACGTGGGGTGCGTGCTGCTCACCGGCAACGGACCGAGCCCGAAGGACGGCGGCTGGGCGTTCTGCTCCGGCGGCGACCAACGGATCCGCGGGCGCAGCGGCTACCAGTACGCGGACGGCGAGACCGCCGACACGGTCGACGCGGCACGCGCCGGACGCCTGCACATCCTCGAGGTGCAGCGTCTGATCCGATTCATGCCGAAGGTCGTGATCGCGCTCGTCAACGGATGGGCGGCCGGCGGCGGGCACAGCCTGCACGTCACCTGCGACCTGACTCTCGCGTCCCGCGAGCACGCCCGCTTCAAGCAGACCGACGCGGACGTGGGCAGCTTCGACGGCGGTTACGGCAGCGCGTACCTCGCGAAGATGGTGGGCCAGAAGTTCGCGCGGGAGATCTTCTTCCTCGGCGACACCTACACGGCCGAGGACATGCACCACATGGGTGCCGTCAACAGGGTCGTCGACCACGACGAGCTCGAGAACGTGGCGCTGGAGTGGGCTGCGAAGATCAACGGAAAGTCGCCGCAGGCCCAGCGCATGCTCAAGTACGCGTTCAACCTCACCGACGACGGTCTCGTGGGCCAACAGTTGTTCGCCGGGGAGGCCACCCGCCTCGCGTACATGACGGACGAGGCCATCGAGGGCCGCGACAGCTTCCTGGAGAAGCGCGACCCGGACTGGTCGCCGTTCCCCTGGCACTACTGACCGATCGGCACCACCGACCGATTCGCAGCACCGACCGGTTCGCCGCCGTCGTCGTCCACCCCGATCCGGCCGGACGACGACCGGCGACACGTACCGTCCGGCACACTCGACGCATGGCCGACCGCGAGCGACCCGACCCGGCGCACGTCCGCCCCGACGGTGTGTCGGACGCGACCGTCGAAGCGGTGGGGAAGCTGTCGGAGGCCCTCGAGACCGTCGAGCAGGCCCGCGGCCACCTGTACGGCTTCCACCAGTTGATGGGGCGTGCGGACCGGCAGGTCGGGGAGGCCGCGGAGTTGTCGCGCGCCGCCGGGCACGAAGCTCTCGCCGAGCGGGTCCGGCGCGAGCTCGTGGGGCGCAACGTCGCGGAGGGCCGGTGGACGTTCCAACTCGTCGAGGAGTTCGACGACGGCTACTGGTCGGAACTGCGCGCACTCGACGCCGACGTCCGAGACGCCCTGGTCGCGGGTCGGCGGCACCTGTACGAATCGGAGTCGAAGGAAGCACGCCGCACGCGTGGTCGCAGCGGCCACGAGTCGCGCCCCGGACGGGAGGGATGAGACGTGGAGATCCTCAGCAGTCGCATGATCCTGCGACCCGCGGACTACGACGCGGCGCTCGAGTTCTACGGGACGACGCTCGGGTTGGCGATCGCCCGGGAGTATCCGGGCGGCACCGTGTTCTTCGCCGGACAGGGCCTCGTCGAGATCGCCGCGCACGGCGACACCGGGTCCTCCTCGGACCCGCAGCCCTTCCGCGGCGCGCTGTGGCTGCAGGTGCGCGACGTGTATGCGGCGCAGGACGAGTTGGTCGCGTCGGGTGTGACGGTGGTGCGTGAGGCCCGGGCCGAACCGTGGGGTCTGCACGAGCTGTGGATCGCCGATCCCGACGGCATTCCCGTCGTGCTCGTCCAGATCCCTCCGGATCATCCGATCCGCCGCGACGTCCGCTGACCGGACCCGATTCGGGACCCGAACCGGGTGACATCGGGCACAGTGCGCGTCCTCCGTCACCGGTCGGACGTCACGAATTGTTCACGTGTCGGTATTCACCCGTTTCCCGGCTGTACTTTCCCCCCCTCACTACCTCACAATCGTGAGACGTGACCGCAGAGTTCGTTGTCCTACTGGTGGTGGTCGTCACTGCCCTCGCTTTCGACTTCACGAACGGCTTCCACGACACGGGCAATGCGATGGCCACATCCATCGCCACCGGTGCGTTGAAGCCGAAGACTGCGGTCGCCCTCTCGGCAATCCTCAACCTGGTGGGCGCGTTCCTGTCGGTCGAGGTCGCCGCGACCGTCGCCAAGGGTGTGGTGAATCTCGACAGCACCAGTGGTTCGGACCTGTTGCTGATCGTGTTCGCCGGGTTGGTCGGCGGCATCCTGTGGAACCTCGCGACATGGTTGTTCGGCCTGCCGTCGAGTTCTTCGCATGCCCTGTTCGGTGGCCTGATCGGCTCGGCGCTCGCCGCGATCGGCGTCGGCGGTGTCGTGTGGGACGGCGTACTCGGCAAGGTGATCATCCCGGCGCTGCTCGCCCCCGTGGTGGCGGCGCTCGTCGCGTCCGTCGGCACGTGGTCGGTTCATCGGATCACCCGTGACGTCCCCGAGGGCACCCGCAGCAAGGGTTTCCGGATCGGTCAGATCGGCACGGCGTCGCTGGTCTCCCTCGCGCACGGTACGAACGACGCGCAGAAGACGATGGGCGTGATCTTCCTGGCGCTCGTCGCGTACGGAACGCTCACGCCCGACACCGAGATGCCGTTCTGGGTGAAGTTCGCGTGCGCGGTCGCGATCGCCCTCGGCACCTATCTCGGTGGCTGGCGGATCATCCGGACCCTCGGCAAGGGTCTCGTCGAGATCACACCCCCGCAGGGCATGGCCGCGGAGTCGTCGTCCGCCGCGATCATTCTCACGTCCAGCCACTTCGGGCTCCCGCTGTCGACCACGCACGTCGCGACCGGCTCGATCCTCGGCACGGGACTCGGCACCAAGGGCGCCGAGGTTCGGTGGGGCATCGCGGGACGGATGGCCGTGGCCTGGCTGATCACACTGCCGTGCGCAGGTGTCGTCGGTGCACTCTGCTGGGCGGTCGCGCATCTGATCGGCGGTCTCGCCGGAGTGCTCGTCGTGTTCGCGGTGCTGTGCGCGCTCGCGCTGCTGATGTACCTGCGGTCGCGTCGTCAGCCGGTCGATTCGTCGAACGTCAACGCCGACTGGGACGGCGCCGGTCACGACGATGCCGCGTCCGTCGCCGTGCCCGCCGATGCGGAGGCCCGCCCGTGAACCTGCTGGTGCACACCCTCGATTCGCTGTGGCAGGTCGTACTCGTCGGCGTCCTTCTCGGTGCCGGACTGCCCGCGGTGTTCGCCCTGGGAATGCGTTCGCTCGCGTACGGGCAGACCGAGGACGGGCGCGCGACCCTCCTCGGTCGCGTCGGCGCCGCCGTCTGCTTCGCTGTCGTGGTGATCGCGATCGTCGCGGGGATACTGCTGTTGACTGCCGACTTCCTGTCGAACAGTCTCGGTATCCACGTCTTCTGATCACGGTCGAGGAAAGGGACGAACGATCACTGTGCCCAGATACTCGCTGCGTTCGGTTCTGGACTGGCTGCACGCAGGCTATCCGGAGGGCATCCCGCCCAAGGACCATTTCGCGCTGCTGTCGGTCCTGCGTCGCCGGTTGACCGACGAGGACATCGGCCGCATTCTCGATCTGTCGGTCGCCACCGCGCACGAACACCCGGAACGCCACGTCGACTACGACACCCTGCGCCGGATCATCGCCGGCGTGTTGCAGGAGGACCCGTCCCAGGAGGACATCGACCGTGTGACGGAACACCTCGTCGCGGGGGGCTGGCCCGTCGTGGCGACCGACGACCCCGACGAGAACACCGGCGGCGACGAGTACACCGACCCCGACGAGAACACCGGCGTCGACGGGGACTCCGACGACGGCTCACGGTGAGGGGAACCGGATGCTTCCCCCGTTCCTCGCCTCCATCATCGAATGGCTCCGGGCCGGTTACCCCGAGGGAGTGCCGGAGCAGGACTACGTTCCGCTGTTCGCACTGCTGAAACGGCGACTGTCGGACACCGAGGTCGATCAGGTCGTCGATGCGCTCGTCGACGAAGGCGATCTGCCGATCAGCAAGACCGACATCGCAGTGCTGATCACCAGGATCACCAACGAGATGCCCCTCGAGAACGACGTCGACCGGGTGCGCAGGCACCTCGAGGTCGGCGGGTGGCCACTGACGGGTCACGACCTGTGACGGCGCGTCTCGAGGTCCTCACGGTGCCGTCCGGTGATCGGGTCCTCGACATCCTCCCGGCGCTGCAGCGCATGCTCGACGGTGACGGTCCGGCTCTGCTTCCGGTGCCCGCCGACGACGACCGCGAGATCCGGCGCCTCACCGACGCGCTGCATCCCGGGCAACCGATCGACGCCGGTATCGGGCTGGTCGTGGCGACCTCGGGAACGACCGGGACCCCGAAGGGCGCCCAGTTGACCGCGGGCGCGCTGCGCGCAGGTGGTGACGCCACCCACCGTGCCCTCGGCGGCACCGCATCGTGGCTGCTCGCGCTTCCCGCACATCACATCGCCGGGATGCAGGTCCTGTTGCGCAGCGTGCTGTCCGGCACCGTTCCGACGGTCGTCGACGTCTCCGACGGGTTCGATCCGGCGGAGTTGCCGACGGCGATCGCCGCGATGCCCGGGCCACGTCGATACGCCTCGATGGTCCCGACGCAGCTCGTGAAGTGTCTCGATCGTCCCGAGGCGCTCGACGCGCTCGCGTCCCTCGACGCGATCCTCCTCGGAGGTGCCGCAACACCCGCGCCCGTTCTGCGCCGCGCGCGGCAGTCGGGTGTGCACGTCGTGCGGACGTACGGGATGAGCGAGACGTGCGGTGGCTGCGTGTACGACGGTGTACCGCTCGACGGCGTCCGGGTCCGAGTGGACGACGACTCCCGCGTGTGGCTCGGCGGCAGGACGCTCGCCTCCGGCTACCGAGGTATGCCCGATCATCCGGCGTTCGCCGAACCCGGATGGTTCCGCACCGACGACGCGGGCATCGTCGACGACGGAGTGCTGCACATCGTCGGCCGTCTCGACGAAGCGATCTCGAGCGGTGGACTGACGGTGGTGCCGCAGGTCGTGGAGGCGGTGCTCGTGGAGCACCCTGCGGTGCGCGAGGCCGCGGTCGTCGGCCTCCCCGACGACCGACTGGGGCACCGCGTCACGGCCGTGGTGGTCGCGGCCGGACCGGACTCCCCGGATCTCGCCGAGCTCCGCGCGTTCGTGAGCGATGCTCTCGGTGCTGCCGCCGCACCCCGCGAACTCCACGTCGTCGATGCGCTGCCGTTGCGCGGCCCCGGCAAGGTCGACCGACGGGGGTTGACCGCGCGTTTCTCCTGAGCCTCGCCCGGACGCGGGACGCCGCGGACCGGGTGCGAAGATCGACGCATGGCAACCGCTGGTCAATGGCTCGAAGGCGCCCGCCCGCGCACCCTCCCCAACGCGATCGCACCGGTGCTCGTGGGAACGGGTGCGGCCGCCGCTCTCGACGGCGCGGTGTGGTGGAAGGCGCTGCTCGCGCTGATCGTGGCGCTGTCGCTGAACATCGGCGTCAACTACGCCAACGACTATTCCGACGGGGTGCGGGGCACCGACGACGAACGGGTCGGTCCCATGCGCCTCGTGGGTTCCGGACTGGCGTCGCCGGGCGCGGTGAAACGCGCCGCGTTCGCCTGTTTCGGGGTGGGCGCGGTCGCCGGCCTGGTTCTCGCCGTGACCAGCGCGTGGTGGCTGCTGCTCGTCGGCGTCGTGTGCATTCTCGGAGCCTGGTACTACACCGGTGGCCGCAGCCCGTACGGGTACAGCGGGCTCGGCGAGATCGCCGTCTTCGTGTTCTTCGGGTTGATCGCCGTCCTGGGTACCCAGTTCGTGCAGGCCGGGCGCGTCGACTGGGTGGGTGTGGTCGCGGCGGTCGCGGTCGGGTGCTTCTCCAGTTCGGTGATGGTCACGAACAACCTCCGTGACATCCCCACCGACCGTGAGTCCGGAAAGCGGACGCTCGCGGTGCGACTCGGGGATCCGCGCACCCGCCTCCTGCACATGACGCTCGTGACGGTGCCGTTCGCGGTGTCGATCGCGTTGGCATGGTCGACTCCCTGGGCGCTGGCCGGGTTCCTCGCGGTGCCGTTCGCCGTGCGCGCACACGCGCCGATCCGGCGCGGCGGGATGGGCTTGGAACTGCTGCCCGCGTTGCGCGACACCGGACTCGCCATGCTCGTGTGGGCGGTCGTGACGAGCCCGGCGCTCGCATTCGGCTGACGGTCCGCGGTCAGTCGCGGTCGGGCACGATCAGCCCGAGCACCAGGTTGACGATGGAGATGATGACGGCACCCCAGAAGGCCGCCCAGAACCCGTCGATCGACAGTGCACCGTCGATCTGGCCGCTCACCCACGACGTCAGCCACAGCATCAGGGCGTTGATGACGAGGGTGAACAGGCCCAGGGTCAGGATCACCAGCGGCAGCGACAGCAGCTTGACGATCGGTTTGACCAGCGCGTTGATCACCGTGAAGATCAGGGCCACGAGCAGCAGGGCCAGCGCGGTGTCGACCGTGAATTCACCACCGTCGACACCGGTGAGGACGATGCCGCTGACGAGTCGCGCCGCGAGCCACAACCCGACCGCGTTGATGATCAACCGCAGGATCAGTGAAATCATCCTGACACTGTGACACACCCGCGCCGGTCGACGCGTGCCCGCGCCCGTCGCGTCACGCAGCGGAATCGAGGCGGTCCGTGAGGACCCGGCGCAGTGTCGCCCGCGGCACGTGCGCGTCGATCAGGGACGCGGTCGCCGGGTCGTCGCCGCGCAGCACCCCGAGCGCGAGATGTTCGGGCCGGATCGCCTTCTCCCGTCGGGCGACGGCCTCACGCAGGGCCAGTTCCAGCGCGCCCTTGGCGTCCGACGTGAACGGGACGTGGTCGCCGAACAGCTTCTGGAGTCGGCTCTTCTTCCCGGGGGGCGTGGCACGGTCGAGGACACCGTCGCCGAAGGACGCCTCGAGCCGGGACCGCACCTCGTCGAGGTCGATACCGATGGATTCGAGGGCCTTCGCGTCGTCGGGGCCGAGGGGGTCGTCGGCGCGACCGGCGAGAGCGCTGCGCAGCCCGTCGGGGGTGAGCCCGACGTCGGCGAGTGCGGTGCGCAACGATTCGTCGGCGACGAGCACACCGAGCAGGAGGTGGGCGCCGGTGATCCGGTCGGTGTGGGCGCGGACCGCTTCGGTCTGCGCGGCCACGACCGCCGCACGGGCACCGTCGGTGAATCGTTCGAACATGGTCTACCCGCGCTTCCGGTTGTATTTCTGGTGGACCGCCTGTTTGCTCACCGCGAGCGCGTCCGCGATCGCCTGCCAGGACCAGCCCTGGTGACGGGCGTTCTCGACCTGCACCGTCTCGAGACGGTCGAGGAGGCGCCGCAGTGCGCGCACGGCGCGCAGCCCTTCGGCGGGATCGGGGCTCGTAGCCGAGGCGGCAAGCGTGGTCGCATCGTTCATGTCGTCAACATACATTGACAACCCTCGGGCGTCAACACGTGTTGACGCCCGAGGTGGCGGGTGCGGGCCGCCGGAAGTCCGGCCCGCGGCTCAGCCCGCCGAATCGACCCACTTCCCGGTGCGGACGAAGGTCTCGAGCACCTCGTTCGGGCCGGTGAGATCCAGCCCCTCCGCCGCCACCCACTCGTCCGCGTAGTACGTGTCCGAATACCGTTCGCCGCCGTCGCACAGCAGTGTCACGACGCTGCCGCGGCGCCCCTCCGCGAGCATGTCGCCGATCAGGCCGAACGCACCCCACAGGTTCGTTCCCGTCGACCCGCCCACCCGGCGACCGAGCGCGGCGCTGCCGAATCGCATCGCCGCGATCGACGCGGCGTCGGGAACCCGGATCATGCGGTCCACCACCCGCGGCTCGAACGACGGTTCCACCCTCGGCCGCCCGATACCCTCGATCCGTGACGGCAGGCCCGTCTCGTAGTCGGGAGCGCCCGTCTCGTAGCCACCGAAGAAGGCCGACCCCTCCGGATCGACCACGGCCAACCGGGTCGCGTGCCGTCGGTACCGGATGTAGCGGCCGATCGTCGCGCTGGTGCCACCGGTGCCCGCCCCCACGACGATCCAGTCCGGCACGGGGAATCGCTCGAGCCGCATCTGCGAGAAGACGCTCTCGGCGATGTTGTTGTTCCCGCGCCAGTCGGTGGCCCGTTCCGCGTTGGTGAACTGGTCGAGATAGCAGCCGCCGAGCTCGTCGGCGAGCCGTTGCGCTTCGCTGTAGATCTCGGGTGGCCGATCGATGTAGTGACAGCGACCCCCCTGGGCCTCGATCAGCGCGACTTTCGCGGGCGATGTCCGCCGGGGCACCACCGCGACGAACTCGAGCCCGAGCAGGTGCGCGAAGTACGCCTCGCTCACCGCGGTCGATCCCGAGGACGCCTCGATGATCGGCGTGTCCTCCCGGATCGCACCGTTGCACAGCGCGTACAGGAACAGCGAGCGCGCGAGTCGATGCTTGAGACTGCCCGTGACGTGGGTGGACTCGTCCTTGAGATACAGATCGACGTTCCACTCGGCGGGCAGCGGGTACCGCAGCAGGTGCGTGTCGGCGCTGCGTTGCGCGTCCGCCTCGATCAATCGGACGGCGTTGTCGACCCAGTCCCGCGACGCACTGCGGTCGATGGTGCCGGAAGCGTCGGCACTCACCGTCCGTCCTCACCCCGCAGGCGCCCCTCGAGGTCTTCACGGGCGAGACGCCGGCGCGCGTCGACGGTGGCGATGCCCTCGTTGACCCGGCGACGCAGCGGCGCGAACACCACGAGCGAGACGGGCAACGCGATCAGGACGGCGAACAGCACGGCGACGAGCAACGGGATGTCCACGCCGAAGGCACGCGGCACGTACAGGACGGCCGCCGCGAGCACGACGACGAGCGCGAGGCGGGCGAGTGAGTACAGCGCCACGTCCCGGACGAGACCGCCGGTTCCCGCTCCGTCCGCGGCGGGGAGGTTTCGCCGCGACCCGGCGGGGGTATCAGACGCGTCAATCCGGTGTTCATCGCTCACCGTTCCAGGGTAACCGGGTCGTCGAACACCGGACCGGGAGTGCCGCACGGACCACACCGGGACGCCCACGCATCACCCGCGCAACAAACCGGACACCCGTCCGATTTGTCCATTACTTCCGCTTTACCAACCGTAGACCGTTCGAGCAACCGGGGGGTTCGGTGCCACCATGGCGAAGGACAACCCGATCGAACACCCCGATCACGACAAACCGATCACAACAGAACCGATCACAACAGAACCGATCACGACAGAACCGATCACGACAGAACAACCGGGAGGACACTCACGATGAGCGCACCCACCTTCAACGGCGCAAAAGAATCCCTGCTCACACCCGGCCAGGTCGCTGCACTCTTCCACGTCGACCCCAAGACGGTCACCCGATGGGCCCACGCAGGCCGACTGGGTTCGCTGCGCACCCCCGGCGGCCACCGCCGATTCCGCGAGTCCGAAGTTCTCGCGCTGCTGCGCTCACTCACCACCGAAGCCACCCGCTGAGGCCTCACCGGGACACCCGGATCCGCGCCGCTCGACACCGGCAGTTCGACACCGAACCGACCGGCGCGCTGTCACACCGCACCCGGGCACCTAGACTGGAGTGATCAGGGCAGCACGATGCCGTCGTCCCGGCGGCGCGTGCCCACGGTCAGGAGGTGCATCGTGCTCTATCTGCTGGCACTCATCGGTGCGGTGACACTCGTCGTCCTGCTGTGGAAGGGCTTCGGTCCGAGCCTGCGGCAACCACCGTCGCGCGTCCTCGGACCGGACGACGACCCCGAATTCCTGTGGCAGGTCGACCGAGAGGTGCACCGCCGCCGCACCGACGGCACACCCGGACCCGATCAGGACACCGGCGACTGACTGTCGACGCGGCGCGGTGGCCTGCCGAAATCCCCCGCCACCGCCGCCGCCAACTCGAGCAGGGCCCGGCGGGTGCCGGGCTGCAGGCGCGCGAGATCCACTTCGGCGCCCTCCTCGAGATGAGGGTCGAACGGCAACAGCTGGACGGCGCGGCACCGCTGGTCGAAATGCCCCACCACACGGTCGATGTCGACCTTTCCCGACCTCGGACGGACCGCATTCACCACGGCCACCGACTCGGCCACCAGATTCCGGTATCCGTGCGCGTCGAGCCAATCGAGGGTGGCCGATGCGCTCCGCGCCCCGTCGACCGACCCCGAACTGATCACGACCAGCGCATCCGCGTTCTCCAGAATCGACCGCATCGCCGAGTGCATCAGACCGGTCCCGCAGTCGGTCAGGACGATGCTGTAGAAGCGTTCCAGCAGGCCCAGCGTGCGCTCGTAGTCCCGGGCACTGAACGCCTCCGACACCGCCGGGTCTGCGTCGGACGCCAGCACCTCCAGCCGATGCGAGTTCTGCGACGTGTACGCGCGCACGTCGGCGTACGTGTCCACGAAACCCTCGTCGCGTAGCAAAGTGCGCACCGTGGCCGACGTCTCCGCCGGCACCTTCTGGCTCAACGTCCCACGGTCGGGGTTGGCATCCACCGCGATGACCCGGTCGCCCCGCAACGCCGCGAAGGTCGAACCCAGCGTCGCGGTCGTCGTCGTCTTCCCGACCCCGCCCTTCAAACTGAGCAGCGCGATCCGGTAGCAACCGTTCAGCGGCGCGGTGACGGTGTCGACGAGCTCACGGCGACGGACTTCGCGAGCACCCTCACCCACATCGATCCGCCCGGCGGTCGCCCGGAACAGTGCCCGTCGCCAGCCGCCGCGTGGCGGCGACGTGACGCGACGCAACAACAACGACGAATCGAGATCCTGCGCCGAGGGATCCCCGCCCGCCGGCCCCGGTCCCGCGCTCCCGGCCATCACCCGTCCCCCACTCTCTCGGACCTCGCCGCGACGCCCTCTCGCCACGACGCCGAGACGATAGCAGGATCAGTTCAGGCCGGCGTAGGAGTGCAGACCCGACACCACCATGTTGATGATGAACAGGTTGAACAGCATCGCCACGAACCCGGCGATGTTGATCCACGCGGCACGCGTGTTCCGCCACCCCGATGTCGCACGCGCATGCAGATAGGCGGCGTAGATCACCCACGTGATGAACGAGACCGTCTCCTTCGGGTCCCAGCCCCAGAAACGACCCCACGCCGCCTCCGCCCAGATCGCGCCGAGAATGATCCCCACACCGAACAGCGGGAAAGCGATGATCGTGGTGCGGTACGCGAGACGGTCGAGCGTCTCCGCATCGGGCAGCAACCTGCAGATCCGCCCCAGCACACCCCGCTCCTCACCGCGCGGCTGACGCAGCCGCATGAGGAACAGGACGCTCGCCGCACCGGCGACGAGGAAGATGCCGCTGCCCACACTGATGATCGTCACGTGGATCGGCAACCAGAACGACTGCAGGGCGGGCACGACAGGCGCGGCATCCGCGTACAGCACCGTCGCAGCCAGGAACATCAGCACCAGGACCGGGAACAGGAGGAACACCCACAGGGTGCGGTACGCCGGCTTCCGGAGCGCCACCAGCCCGAACACGATCGCGGCCGCGCACGCCATCGCGACGAACTCGTACATGTTTCCGAGCGGGAACCGTTCGGTGGCGAACCCCCGCAACACGATCGACGACACCAGAAGTGCCGCGACCACGACGACGAGCGCGCGGCCCATGTTGCCGAGACGTTCCGAGAGCGGCCGGCCGGGCGCCGCATCGACCCGGCCCGGACCGTCGACGAGCGCGGTGCTCGCACCGCCCGTGCCTGCACCCACCGAGGCGCTCGCGCCTGTCGCCGCGAGTTCACGCTCGGCGACGACCCGCGACCGGTACGTGGCGTACTCGGACACCAGCAGGATCAGCGCCAGCACGAGGACCGCGAAGCCGGCTTCGAACGTCCAGTCGCTGTACCGGGCCAGTGTGTCGTTGAGACTCATGATTTCCTGTTCTCCCGCGTAGCCGGTTCGTGCCGGGCATCGTCACCGAGCAGTCGTTCGACCAGCCTGTCGAACTCGTCTCCCCACCCGGCCTGATCGGTCCGCGCGAGACCACCGAGTTCTACTACGGTTCGTCGTTCACCCTCGGCCACTGTACCCGCCGGGTACACGCGCACCCAGATCCTGCGACGTTTGACGACGAGGGACCCGAGCAGGCCCGCCATCATCGTGACGGCCGCGACGAGAACCCACATCTGCGACGGATCGTGCGACACCTGCAGGTTCACGAAGTCGACCGCGCCGTCGAACCGCACCACCGTGCCGTCCGGCAGTGTCGTGCTCTCCCCCGGCTTCAGGTTCACACGGTCCTGCTTGACGAGACGACCCTGATTGATCAGTTCCCCGTTGAGGGAGAACAACGACTGCGGGCTGCCCGTGTCGAGACCGGCGTCGCCCTTGTAGATATCGATCGCGACCGCCGGGTCGAGCATGTCCGGGAAGATCGACGAGAGCAGCGTGCCGTCGAACGACGCGGTCGGCGCGAACAGGCCTTCGATGGCGATCTGGTTGCGTCGCCGCTCATCCGCGTCGGGGAACATTCCGCCCGGCGGATCGAACCGCATCACGCCGCTGCTCAGGAACGTCGTCGCATCGTCGGGAGCCCACTGGATCCGTTCGGTCCGGGTCTCCCCGTTCGGCCAGGTCACCGTGAAGATCGGCGCGTATCCGTGCCCCTGCAGATAGACCCGGTCATGACCGACCCGCAGCGGATGGTTGACCTTCAGCTGCGCACTGCGCCACGTGCCGGTCGTGAGGTCCTCACCGAACTGGTACTCGATGTTCGAGGTGAACATCTCCGCTTGACCGGTGTCGAGGTAGTCGGCCTCGAAGTCGTGCACGCGGATACACATCGGGGTCAGTCCGGTGCCGTCGAGTTCGAGCCCGGCACGGAACGAGTCGAAGGACGCCGGTGACGTGGTGCAGAACTCCTCGCCGTCGGCGACGAGGATGCGCTGCCCCTCGTAGCCGATCAGCTTGCCGATCGCGACCGCGGCGAGCAATGCGACGAGCGAGACGTGGAAGACGAGATTACCGGCTTCGCGCAGATACCCCTTCTCCGCGGAGAGCGTGATCTCCCCGTCCCTCGCGCGGGGCCCTCCGTCACGCCGTTCGACGCGCCACCCGCGCAGTTCGCTCCGCACCCGGGTGATGGACTCGTCGGGGGTCTCGTCGACCTCGGTGGTGACGTGGTGCGGCAACCGCGACAGGTTGCGCGGCGCCGCAACGGGACGCGCCCGCAACGCGTGGAAGTATTCGACGCAGCGCGGCAGGATGCACCCGATGAGGGAGACGAACAGCAGCACGTAGATCGCGGTGAACCAGACGCTGCCGAACACGTCGAACAACTCGACCCGGTCCATCAACCGTCCCAGTGTGGGGCGGGCGGCGATGTACTCGTCGACCTTCTGCGTGTTCAGGCTGCGCTGCGGCAGCAGCGCCCCGGGGATCGCGGCGAGCGCGAGCAGGAACAGCAGCACCAAGGCGGTGCGCATCGACGTGAGCCCACGCCAGGTGTTGCGCAGCAGCGCGAGCCCGCGCCCGAACGGACCCTGCTTCGGCGGCCCCGACGCCGCGGCGGAGGCGGGGATATCCGTGGCCGTCAAATCGGTAACTCCATTTCCGAGACGAATGCGTCACGCAGCCAGGAGACGAACATGTCCCATACTCCGGTGACGAGTGCGACACCGACGGCCATCAACATGATCCCGCCGAACAATTGGACCGTCCGGGCGTGCGTCCGCAGCCACCCCACCCCGAGCAGCGCGCGCGCAGACCCGAACGCGAGTATCACGAACGGCAACCCGAGCCCCAGGCAGTAGGCGACCATGAGCGCCACCCCGCGCGCAGCAGTGGCGCCCTCCGTGCCCGCAGTCAGGGTGATCACGGCGGTGAGCGTGGGTCCGAGGCACGGGGTCCAGCCGAGCGCGAACACCGCACCCAACAGCGGCGCACCGGCCAGACCGGTGAGGCGCTTCGGCGTCACCCGCGTGTCGCGTTGCAGCGCGGGGATCAGCCCGATGAACACCATGCCCATCACGATCGTGACGACGCCACCCACCCGCATGAACACGTCACGGTTCACCGACAACAACGATATCGCTCCGAACACCGAGGCGGTGGCGAGCACGAACACGACGGTGAACCCCGCGACGAACAGCGCCGCCGCACCCGCGACGCGCAACCTCCCGTCGGCACGCACCGTGGTGGTTCGGGCGCCGGCCTGCTCGGCGGTGACCGCGGGAGACTCCGCGCCGACGACGCCGGCGAGATACGACAGGTATCCCGGCACGAGCGGCACCACGCACGGTGACGCGAAGGACACGAGGCCGGCGAGTACGCACGCGCCGAGTGCGAGGAGCAGCGGTCCCGTCGCCGCGACCTCACGGAAGGTCTCGCCGATCCCGGACGCCAGGACGGTCGTGTTCGCGTTGATCACCGCACCGCCCGTCATTGCTGGTCCGGTGCCGTTTCGGCCGCGACCCGTTCGACGACGGGCTGCAGATCCTCGGCGAGGATCTCGGTCAGGAACACCGCGGCGACACGGTGCTGCCGGTCGAGGACCACGGTGGTCGGCACCACGGAGGTCGGATAGTTCCGCCCGAGTGCGAGCAACGACCGCATCGACGGGTCGTAGATCGACGGGTAGGTCAACTGCTGGTCGATCACGAAGTCCTGCGCCTTGTCACGCTGATTGTCGCGGACGTTGATGCCGAGGAACCCGACGCCCAGATCCTTCGTCGCCAGGTAGACCTCCTCGAGGTCGTCGGCCTCGCTGCGACACGGCGCGCACCACTGGCCCCAGATGTTGACGACGACGACCTGCCCGTCGAAGTCGTCGAGGGAAAGGGTCTCTCCCTCGTTCATCAGGTCCTCGCCGTGCAGGGCGCCGAGGGTGCCGCGATCCTCCGGCGGGTCGTAGAAGATCCTGGTCTGCCCGCCGGGCGAGACGAAGTCGAAGGTGCCGCCGGTGGCGACGGCGTCGTCACCCGTGGCGCAGGAGGTCAGGACCGCGACGGAACACACCGCCGCGGCCACCACGTGGAGGACTTTCCTCATGCGCCGTGCACATTCGGGTCGGAGGCACCGGCGGGCTCGGAGTACACGATGTCGACGAGCGTGTCGCCGTCGTAGACGAGCGAGGTCAGTGACGCGAGGCTGCACTGCCGACGGCGCGGGTCGTGCCACAGGCGTTCGCCCTCGAGGAACCTGCGCAGCGTCCACACCGGCAGCTGATGGCTCACGCACACCGCTTCGCGGCCCGCCGCAGCAACCCGCGCAGCGTTGACCGCGGCCAGCATCCGGTGCGCGATCTGCAGGTACGGTTCGCCCCACGACGGGGTGATCGGATCCCTCAGCTTCCACCAGTGCCGGGGCTGGCGCAGGGCGCCGTCACCGACCGCCACCTTCAGTCCCTCGAAGTCGTTCGCGGCCTCGATGAGATTGTCGTCCGTGTCGATCGCGAGCCCGTGCGCCTCGGCGATGGGTGTCGCCGTCTGCTGCGCCCGTTCGAGCGGCGACGCGACGACGCAGGCGATGTCGTGGTCGGCGAGGGACGCTGCGACGGCACGGGCCTGTGCTTCTCCGGTGACCGACAGCCGGAATCCGGGCAGACGGCCGTAGAGGATCCCGGTCGGGTTGTGCACCTCGCCGTGCCGGAGCACGTGCACGATGGTGCGGGTCTCGGACGGTGCGGCTTCGGTCACGTGGCTGTTCCTCGGTTCGTTCGTTCCGGGTGTCGGTGAGGGCGGGGTGGAGCGGGTTGTCGACGACGTCGGGATCGGCGGTCGATCCTGCGTCACGGTGCGACCGCTGCGGCAGCGGCCTCGGCGGCGTGCGGCAGCGCATCGGCGATCCGCGCGAACGCGGCGTCGTCGAGGGCGGACGAGACGAACCACGTCTCGAACGCACTGGGCGGCGCGTACACACCGTGGTCGAGCAGTGCGTGGAAGAACGCCGGGTACCGCCAGGTCTCGGCAGCCTTCGCCTCGTCGTAGTTCGTCACGGGGTCGTCGGTGAAGAACACGCTGAGCAGGGTTCCCGCGTTCTGCACGCGATGCGCGATCCCCGCGGTGGTCAGGGCGTCGGACAGCAGTCGGCCGAGGGTCTCGGCATTGCGGTCGAGGGTGGCGTACACGTCGGCGTCGGCGGCGCGCAGGCTCGCCAGTCCCGCCGCGACTGCGACGGGGTTCCCCGAGAGGGTGCCGGCCTGGTAGACGGGGCCGGACGGGGCGAGGTGCGCCATGACGTCGGCGCGGCCACCGAAGGCGGCAGCGGGCAGACCACCGCTCATGACCTTCCCGAACGTCATGAGGTCACCGGACACCCCGTCGATGCCGTGCCAGCCGGTGGCGCTCGCGCGGAACCCGGTCATCACCTCGTCCATGATCAGTAGTGCGCCGTGCTCACGGGTGACGGTGCGCAGCCCCTCGTTGAATCCCGGCAGCGGCGGCACGGTACCCATGTTTCCCGCGGCGGCCTCGGTGATGACCGCGGCGATCTGCCCCGGGTTCGCATCGAACGCGGCACGGACAGCAGCGAGATCGTTGTAGGGCACGACGACCGTGTCGCCGGCCTGCGCTCCCGTCACCCCCGGCGAGGTGGGCAGACCGAACGTCGCAAGTCCCGAACCGGCGTCGGCGAGCAGCGCGTCGACGTGACCGTGATAACACCCGGAAAATTTCACGATCTTGCTTCGGCCGGTGAATCCGCGCGCCAGACGCACCGCGCTCATCGTCGCCTCGGTCCCCGAATTGACGAGCCGGACCTGTTCGACGGGTGCGATCCGCGCGACGATCTCTTCGGCGAGTTCGATCTCACCGGCGGTGGGCGCGCCGAACGAGAGTCCGGACGTCGCGGTCGTGCGCACGGCGTCGACGACGGCCGGATGCGCGTGGCCGAGGATCATCGGACCCCAGGAACACACCAGGTCGACGTAGGTGTTTCCGTCGACGTCGGTGAGGGTGCAGCCCGTCCCCGAAGCGATGAACCGCGGTGATCCTCCGACGGACCCGAAGGCACGAACCGGGGAGTTGACCCCGCCCGGCGTCACCGTCGACGCCCGGGTGAAAAGTGCGGTGGATTCGGTGTCGCGCGAGGTGGAGGCATCGGGGGTCGCAGTCACGATTTCCAGTGTCCCAGTTTCGCGGGATTTGCCAAAAGGCGGTGACCGCACGCGACACGCCGATGTGACGGGCCTCTCATCGGGTATCCCCCGGGTGACGACGTCGCTGCGCCGTGTCTCCCCCGCCGACGCCGCCACCGCCCTAGGGTCGGAGCCATGGCGACCACAACCGAACGGACCACCGGTGAGCATCTGATCAGAGCCCTCGACGGGGCCTGGCACGACGCCCGCGCCCGCGCGCGCGACGATCTGGCCGATCCGGCCTTCGCACCGCACCACACACCCGATCTGCAGCGGGCACGCGAGATCACGCTCGAGCAGATGCGCAGACTCGCCGGGAACGGCTACGCCGAGGCCGGATTCCCGGTCGAGATGGGCGGCACGGGTGACGCCGGCTCGGCGGTGGCATCGATCGAGATGCTCGCGATGTCGGATCTGTCACTGATGGTCAAGTCCGGCGTGCAGTGGGGTCTGTTCGGCGGCGCGATCGCGAACCTGGGGACGAAACGGCACCACGACCGGTACATCCGGCCGCTGATCGATCTCGACCTGCTCGGCTGCTTCGCGATGACCGAGACGGGGCACGGCAGCGACGTGCAGGCGCTCGAGACGACCGCGACGTTCGATCCGGCGACCGACGAGTTCGTCGTGCACTCCCCCACACCGTCGGCGCGCAAGGACTACATCGGCGGTGCCGCGCAGCATGCGCGGGTCGCTGCGGTGTTCGCGCAGTTGATCACCGGCGGCGAATCGCACGGTGTGCACTGTCTGATCGTGCCCATCCGCGACGAGGACGGAAACGATCTGCCCGGGGTGACCACCTCGGACTGCGGCCACAAGGGTGGGCTCCCCGGGGTGGACAACGGCCGCATCGTGTTCGACGAGGTACGTGTTCCGAGGGAGAACCTGCTCGACCGCTACGCGCAGGTCGACGCGGACGGCACGTACCACTCGGACATCGAGAGTCCGAGCCGGCGGTTCTTCACGATGGTCGGGACGCTGGTGCGTGGCCGTGTCACGGTGGGCGGATCGGCCGGTGCGGCGGCACGGGTGGCACTGTCGATCGCGACGCGGTACGCGCTGGTGCGGCGTCAGTTCGACGCGCCGGGCAGTGACGACGAGGTGCTGCTCCTGGACTACCTCGTGCACCAGCGGCGGCTGTTCCCGCACATCGCGCGGGCGTACGCACTGGGGTTCGCCCAGAACGAACTGATCTCGGCGATGGACCGGCTGCAGTCGATGCCCGCCGAGGACGTCGACCCCCAGGAGCAACGTGAGCTCGAGGGGCGCGCCGCCGGACTGAAGGCCGCGAACACCTGGCACGCGACCCGTGCGATCCAGGAGTGCCGGGAGGCGTGCGGGGGTGCCGGTTACATGGCCGAGAACCGGTTGACGGCGCTACGCGCGGACGTCGACGTGTTCACCACGTTCGAGGGCGACAATCACGTCCTCACGCAGCTCGTCGCGAAGGAACTGCTCACCGCGTACGCCGACGAGGTGCGCGGGATGAGCCCGGTGGAGTGGATGCGGTTCGCCGTCGACACGATCTCCGACGTCGTCAAGAAGCGCACGGCCGCGCAGCAGATCATCCAGACGATCATCGACACCCGCCAGGACAACGAGGAGGACGGCAGCCTCTTCAACCGCGGAACGCAGCTGACGATGTTCGAGGATCGCGAGCAGTACCTGCTGTCCACCGCGGCGCGGCGCCTGCGGGCCGCGAACGAACGTGAGGACGACCCGTTCGATGCGTTCAACTTCGTCCAGGACCACGTCCTGCACGCGGCACGCGCCCACATCGACCGGGTCGTCCTCGAGGCATTCGTCGCGGCCATCGGCGACTGCACCGACGACACCGCCCGTGACCTGCTGTCGGATCTGTGCGACCTGTACGCGTTGACCGTCATCGACGAGGACAAGGCCTGGTTCATGGAACACCGCCACCTGTCGGTGGAGCGGGCGAAGGCGGTGCTGCGCGGCATCAACGAGCGGTGCCGGTCGCTGCGCCCGCACGCACAGGTCCTCGTCGAGGGTCTCGGGGTACCGGAGTACCTGCTCGGGTCCGCGATGCTCGAGCGGGAGGCCGTCGACAGCGCGGTCCGGATGAGTTCGGTCCGGGAGGGTTCGGACGGCGGGGCTCAGACGAGGGTGTAGCCGGCCTCGTCGACGGCGGCGGCGACGGCGGTGCGGTCGAGCGCGCCGTCGCTGTCGACGACGACATCACCGGTGGCGAGGTCGACGTTCACGGACGAGACGCCGGTGAGCGCACCGACCTCTTCGGTGACGGCGGCAACGCAGTGCTGGCAGGTCATGCCCTCGACGCGGTATGTGGTCTGCATGTCCGTTCCTTCCGGTCGTGATCCACGGAGAATGATACCCCCTGGGGGTATCTCCGGAGTCGAGCATACCCCTAGGGGGTACATTCTCTCAACGGGTTCCGGACGGTTCAGCGATCGATGCAGCCCGTGAGCGCGGTCCGCAGCGCGTCGTCGTCGGACGCCCACGCCCGCACGAACACCCCGCCCCGCAACCGCAACCCGATCGCGGTCCGCCCACGCGGAACATGACTGAGCTCGCCGAGTACACGCGCGGTCTCCCAGCGTTGCGGCTCGTGGGCACGTGCGTCGGCCGGCGGCAACACCGCCTCGATGTCGACGACCGGAAGCTCCTCCGTGCCCTGCCGCAGGGTCAGCGCGGTCAACTCGACGCCGACGTGGCGCCGCGCCGCCACCACCGTGACCCAGGAGAAGCCGGCCAGCGCCACCGCGATCACCGGCAGGGCCGCCCAGTGCACGACCGGGCCGGTGAACATCTCGACCACGAGCACGACCACGCAGAACACCGGTCCGTACGCGACGGCACGCCACCGCGCACCCGGTTCGTGGAACAGTACCGGCGCCGGGCCGGGCCCGACGCGCTCCGTCACGCGCTCAGCACTCCCGGAACCACGATCAGCAGCGTCGTCACCAGACACAGGACGCCGATCAGACCGATCAACACGAGTTCACGACGACGACCGTAGGGCCGGGGTTCCACCTGCATGACGTCCTTACACTCGGCGGGACGGCCTGCACGGCCGAAGATTGCGTGCTCACCGTACTCCGCGAGCGCGCGGTCGCAACCACCCCGTCGGCGTGTCAGTTCGCGGGCAGCCTCAGAAAATACCGATTCGATTCGCGGCGGTGCATCAGCACGATCGCTCCGACGGTCGCCACGATCTGCACGATTCCCAGCGCCCCGACGAGCCAGCCCGTCGCACCGGTACCGACGCCCACCCCGAACACCGTGGGGAGCGTCGTCAGGGACATGAACACCCCGATCAGCGTGAGCGTCATGCGCGCCCAGTTCTTCCCGTTGCGCATCTGCCGCACCACCAGGAAGAGCACACCCACGATCAGCACCCCCACGACGACGGTGAGCCCGAACGCCATCGGCATCATGTCCTCGAGCTGCTCGGCGGTGATGCCGTCCGCTGCGGCGTCGCCGGAGACCTCGAGCATCGTGTCGACGAGCACGTCCCGCGATTGCCAGAGATCCACGACACCGAGAACCGTGGTGACGACGGCCAACGCCAGCACACCGCACCACAGTTGGAACGCGGTCGTCACGTCCTGAGGGACGGCGCGTGCACCCGGACCCGCGGGATCGGGCTGCGGCGGAATCGGAAAGCTCACGACAGCGCCGCCGCCACCTCGGCGGCCCAGTAGCTGAGCACGATGTCGGCGCCGGCCCGCCGGATGCCGAGCAGCGATTCGAGCACCGCCGCATCGCGGTCGATCCACCCGTTCGCCGCCGCCGCCGTGATCATCGAGTACTCCCCCGAGATCTGGTACGCGGCAACGGGAACCGGCGACCTGTCGGCGACCTGCCGCAGGATGTCGAGATACGACATGGCGGGTTTGACCATCACCATGTCGGCGCCCTCGGCGAGGTCAAGGTCCAGTTCGTGGAGCGCTTCCCGACGATTCGCCGGATCCTGCTGGTATGTGCGACGGTCGCCGTCGAGCGACGACGACACCGCCTCGCGGAACGGACCGTAGAACGCCGACGAATACTTGGCCGTGTAGGCGAGTTGCGCGACCTCGGTGTGGCCGGCAGCGTCCAGCGCGGCCCGGATCACCCCGACCTGGCCGTCCATCATGCCGCTGGGGCCGAGCACGTGCGCGCCGGCATCCGCCTGGGCCACAGCCATTTCCGCGTACCGCTCGAGCGTCGCATCGTTGTCGACGGCACCGGCCGCGGTCAGCACACCGCAGTGACCGTGGTCGGTGAACTCGTCGAGGCAGGTGTCGGCCATGACGACGGTCGCGTCACCGAGTTCGTCGCGTAGCGCGCGCAGTCCACGGTTGAGCACTCCGTCCGGATCGGTCGCGCCCGAACCGCGCGCATCCTTGTCCTCCGGTCGCGGCACCCCGAACAACATCAGGCCACCGACCCCGGCGTCGACGGCGGCGGTCGCCGCCGCGAGCAACGAGTCCTCGGTGTGCTGATACACACCGGGCATCGACGGGATCTCCCACGGCTCAGTGCGACCGTCCGCGACGAACATCGGCAGCACCAGATGCCGGGGCTCGAGCGAGGTCTCGCCCACGAGACGACGCATCGCCGGGCTGCTGCGCAGGCGACGGGGACGGACTTCGGGGTACATCGCGGCAATCCTCTTCCTACGTGCCGTGCGCACTTCTGGTAGCTCTGGCTACGATCGGAAGAGC
>NZ_JAIYEP010000050.1 GCF_020515525.1 Rhodococcus yananensis | reverse complement strand
CTGGCTCGACTCGATCGAGCCAGCGATACATTCGCTCGGTGACCCCCGGAGGGGGACGCAGCCCGACCGTCACCGGTAGGACGCGCGCAGGGTCTTCTTGTCGAGCTTGCCGAGCGGGGTCAACGGGAGGGAGTCGAGGAAGTCCACCGACTTCGGCGCGTGCACGGAACCCTTTGCAGCCCGAACCTTCTCGATGAGCTCGGCGGCGTCGACGTCCTGGCCGTCACGCAGCACGACGCACGCCTTGACCGCCTCACCCCACTTCTGGTCGGGCACCCCCACGACCGCGACCGACGCGACCGCCGGATGCGCGGAGACGACGTCCTCGATCTCGCGCGGGAACACGTTGAATCCGCCGGTGACGATCATGTCCTTCTTGCGGTCGACGATCGTGAGGAAGCCGTCCTTGTCGGCGCGGGCGACGTCGCCGGTGTGCAGCCACCCGCCGCGGAGCGCTTCGGCGGTCTCCTGCGGTTTCTTCCAGTACCCCTTCATCACCAGCGGGCCGCGCACACAGATCTCGCCGAGTTCTCCCTGCGGCACCTCGCACAGGTCGTCGTCGAGCAGGCGCACGTCGAGCCACGGCACGGGGCGACCGCACGTGGCGAGACGCTCCGGGTCGTCCGCGAGGTGCTCTTCCTTGCGCAGCACCGAAATCGTCATGCCGCATTCGGACTGACCGTAGAACTGGAAGAAGACGGGGCCGAGCCGCTCGATTCCCTCGCGCAGCCGGGCGGGGGACATCGCGGACGCCCCGTAGAACAGCGTCTGCAGGCTCGACAGGTCGCGATCGTCGAAGTCCGGGTGGTCCAGCAGCAGGTAGATCATGGTGGGCACGAGCATCGTCGCGTCGATCCGGTGCTTCTCGATCGTCTCGAGCACCAGCGCTGGATCGAAATACGGGAGCACGTAGAGGCATCCGCCGCGCAGCAGTGTGGGAATGAAGAAGGCGGCACCGGCGTGGGAGAGCGGCGTGCAGATCAGGAAGCGCGGCCGGTCGGGCCACTGCCATTCCGACATCTGGATCTGCGGGAGCGTCGCGCCCGACCGGAACGACCCCATCACGCCCTTCGGTTTCCCGGTGGTGCCACCGGTGTACACCAGGGACGAGGTGTCCTCGGCGCCGACGTGCGCGGCCACCAGTCGCTGCTCGGTGAACGTGTCGGCGAGCGCGAGGATGTCGACACCGACGTCCGACGGGCCGAGCGAGAACAGGTTCTTCAGCGTGGGCACCTGCGCCTTCAGTTCGGCGGCCCGTTCCTCGAAGTGCGTCGGATCGAAGACGAGGGTCTCGATCTCGGCGTCGCCGGCGATGTAGAGGTGGTCGGCGAGCGATCCCATCGGATTGAGCGCGCTGTTGCGGCACCCCGCGATCATCGTCGCGCCCATGTTGATGAGCACCTCGGGTCGGTTCTTCGACAGCACCGCCACCGACGAGCCCTGCCCGACCCCGACCGAGGCCAGGGCCTGCAGGTAGCGGCTGATGGCCGCGCGCATCTCCGCGCCGGTGAGGACGACGTCCCCCAGGTGCAGTGCGGGGCGGTCGGCGCTGCGGTCGAGTGCGGTGATGAGCAGGTCCGGCGTGTAAACGGGCCGGTGCAGATCTGCGTACTCCTCGGACATGCGCGTCCTTCCGGTCGTGTGGACGGTTCGGGAGGCGACGGCCGCGGATGTGTCGATCGTCACCCACTTTCCGTCACGATAACCGCTGAACGTCGAAAACTGAAACATGTTCCATTCTTCTTGTCGGTGTCGCGGGTCGCTAGAGTCGACCCGACACCGTTCACCGTCAGGGGAGCCCCACATGCCGTCGGCCACTCCGCCCTCGACCGATCCCGCCGTCACCGTCACGGCGACCGTCGTCGAACACCACCGGTTGCGCCACGACCTCGCCGTCATCCGGCTCGAATGCACCGAGTCGATGGTGCCGTTCCACGCCGGCCAGTACGTCGACGTCACCGTGCCGCAACGTCCCGATCTGCCGCGACGCCTGTCGCCGGCGCTGCCGCCGTCGATGGACGGCAAACTCGAATTCCACGTGCGCACCGTGCCCGGAGGCTGGGTCAGCGGCGCCATCGTGGCCGACACCCGCCCCGGCGACGAATGGGCGATCAGCGCCCCCCGCGGAGGCGACCTGCACATCGACGACAGCGGGCGCATCGCGATCATGATCGCCGGCGGCACCGGACTCGCGCCGTTGCGGTCGCTGATCCTCGACGTCGCCCGGCGCGACAACCCGCCCCGCGCATTCCTGTTCGTCGGCGGACGCACTCCGCGCGACCTGTACGCCGCCGACATGCTGTCGCTGCTCGACGAGGCACTGCCGTGGCTGACGGTCGTGCCGGTCGTCGAGTACGTGGAGAACCCGGACGTGCCGGATCCGTGGCACCAGCGGATCCTCACCCGCATCGGCGACATCGGACCCGACGTCGACGATCTGATCGAGGGCAGCCTCGACGAGGTCGTGTCGTCCTACGGGGCGTTCGGTGATCACCAGGTGCTGGTGTGCGGTCCGGCGCCGATGGTCACCGCGACGGTGCAGCGCCTCGTCGACTCGGGCACCCCCATCGAGAACATCCGCTACGACCCGTACTGATCGACGCGACCGGCGCTCGGATCGACCCTCGACACCGGCTCGTTCAGTATCCGATCACCGCGCGGTCGCCGATCTCCGCGCGGATCCGCACCGTCCGTGCCGCGAGCAGCCAGCGACCGGCGTCGCGGATCCACCGGTCCTCGTAGTCGCCCAGGCATTCGTAGGTGCGTCCGGCCGTCGCGCCCGCCCCGACGTGGAACGCACGGAAGGCGCTGCGGCTGGCAGCAACGTCGCCGTCGACCTCGACGGCGACGTTGCCGATCAGATGCTGCGTGGAGCCGCAGACGTCCAGGCATCCCCGAACCACGGCGAGCGTGTCGGCGACCCCGATCCGGCCGTACGAGCGGGTGTCGGCGGTCAGGGCCGCGGCGAGCGCGGGCCAGTCCTTGTCGTCGAGGTGCCCCGCGACGGCGAACAGCGCGCCGGTGATCTCCTCGGACACGCTCACGCGGAAATCCTGTCCGCCGCAGCGGATCCGTCCACCGCGACGGTGACCCAGGCGCGCCCGACGACGGTGCCCGCAGCGGTCGCGCACACGACCGCGACGTCCCGCACGGACTCGTGGTCGGTGCGATAGGTCTGCAGCACCCCGTCTGTGCACACCAGCGGTTCGTCACCGGCGCCGCCGGTGATGCGAGTACGGAACCGCCGGACGTTCGCGGCCCCGAATCTGTCGACGACGCAGCGCACGAGCTCGGCGACGAGCCGTTCGGATGTGGATCCGGTGCTCGTGTCGCCGTTTCCCGACACGTACACCTCCGCGACCCGGCGACCGATGCTGTCGAAGTACTCGACGGTGCGGTCCACGCGGTGGGTGTCGGCGTCGCGCACGGTGCGGGCGCGGCTGCTGAGCGGTTCGTCACCGCGCGGCGGGACGAAGAAGACGATGTCGGACTCGGCCACACCGCCGGACGCACCGCCGTCGAGGACACCGGCCTCCGCCCCGAGCGACAGGAAGGTGGGCGTCGGATGACCCTGGTCGACAACACTTCTCATGATGCACCTTCCTGTCGCTGGAGCGGGTCTTCGATCAGGACGCCGCCGGCGCCTTCGCTGCGGCGTTCGCCGCGATGTATCCGAACACGAGCCCCTGACCGATGGTCGCGCCGGCACCGGGGTACTTGTCGCCGAACGCGTTCGCGGCGGTGTTGCCGATCGCGAACAACCCGTCGATGACGCTGCCGTCCTCGCGCAGCACGCGGGCTTCCGCGTCGGCGCGCAGACCACCGCAGGTACCGAGGTCGCTGAGCGTCATCTTCACCGCGAACAACGGACCCCGGTCGAGGGGACGCAGGTTCGGATTCGGCTCGACCGTCGGGTCACCGTAGTAGCGGTCGTACGCGCTGGCCCCGCGGGAGTACTCGGTGTCGACACCGGCGGCGGCGTCGTCGTTGAATCGCCGGAAGGTGTCGGCGAAGGCATCGACCGGGACGCCCATCGACTCGGCGAGTTCCTGTGCGGTGCGGCCGGTGTGGGCGATGCCCGCCTTGTACCAGGACCCGGGGATCGGCTGGCGCGGGAACAGTCCGGCGGCGAACATGTAGCTGTTGCGGTACTGCTGGTCGAACACGATCCACATCGACTCGACCGGATCACCGGACTTCTCCCGGTCGAGGATCACCTGGCCGAACGACATGTAGTCGGAGGACTCGTTGGTGAAGCGGCGGCCGGTCTGGTCGACGATGAACGAACCCGGCAGCGCACGCTCGGCCAGCATCACCAGCGGTGGGCGTCCCTGCTTCGACGGGGCGACGGCGGGGAACCACCATGCCTGATCCATCAGGTCGATGTCGGCGCCGACCTCCTGGGCGACCTTGATGGCGTCGCCGGTGTTGCCCTCGGCGCCGAGGCTCTCCCCCTCGACGAGCGACTCGGACTGGAACTTGTGCCGCCACTGCATGTCGTGGTCGAAGCCACCGGCGGCGAGGACGACACCGCGGCGGGCGGTGACGGTGACCTCGCGGCCGTTCTGCGCGACGACGGCACCGGTGACCCGGTCGCCCTCGGCGATCAGGCGGACGAGCGACGTCTCCGTCCACACCGGGATGCCGGCGTTCAGTACACCGGCGAACAGGCCGGCGGCGATGGCCTGGCCACCGGCGGCGTACTCACGCTTGACGGCGAGACCCGCGACACCCTGCGCCAGGCGGCGGAAGATCCGCGAGAACCCCTTGACCGGGGTCCGCACCATCAGGTTCATCCACTTGTAGTCGGCGCCGGTGGTGGGCATCGGGAGCCCCGCCTCCATCAGCCCCGGACGCAGGCGGCCACGCTCGTCACCGAGCTGCGACATGTTGAACGGCTTGCACTCGCAGGTGCGGCCCGCGGCGAACCCGCCCGGCTTCTCCGGGTGGTAGTCGGAGTAGCCCTTGGCCCAGAAGAACTTCATCGGCGTGGTGCGCTGCAGCATCGCGACGGTCTCGGCGCCGTTGTCGACGAACGCGTCGCCGCGCTCGGCGGGTGCGCTGCCGTTCACCACGGCGTGGACGTACGTGCGGCCGCGTTCGCGGGTGTCACCGGACTGCGCCGCATCGAGCACCGGGTTCGCGGGCATCCAGAACGCGCCACCCGAACGGGCCGTGGAGCCACCCACGTACTTCGTCTTCTCCACGATGAGGGTGGACAGGCCCCGTTCGTGCGCGGTGAGCGCCGCGGCCATGCCCGTTCCCGAGCCGATCACGAGCAGGTCCACGGTGGTGTCGTGGGCCGGGGTCAGGGCCGGTACGGGGCTCTTCGCCATCGAAATTCTCCTTAGCCTGGGGTTCGACTGGACGGTAGGCGCCGGTCATGTCCCCGGAACAGGGTGATCCCGCACACCGGGACGCCGACCGTACGGATGTTCGGATCGGGCCCGGAGTCAGCGGCGGTACGCGTAGAAGCCCGGGGTGTGATCGACCCGCAGCCGGGTGAGATTGCGGTAGGAGATCAGCCACCGGTCGCCGACCCTGCGGTACTCCTCGTGGTAGTGACCCCAGCCGTGCAGGTGTTGCTCGACGTCGCCGTCGGTCCACCACAGCCGGTCCTCCATCGCCCAGATGCCGGTCGCGGTGGTGTCGGAGGTCAACGTGATCTCGGGGTTGTGCCCGTGGTGCGCCGACATCACGAACCTGTCGCCGTCGAGGAAGTCGCGGATGGTGGCGGCGAGCACGTCGTTGCCGACGACCGCGCCCGGACGCTTGGCCGGTGGGATGTCGCGGTAGTCGTCGCCGTCGAGGCGGAACGTCTCGCTGACCACGTCGTCGGTGTGCAGCCCGGCGTACAGATGCCACTGCTTGGTGTCCATCACGCGCAGGCGCTGCGCGAACAGTCGCTTGATCTCCTCGATCGCGGCGAGTTGCTCCATCGGCGACAGGGTCGATGGTCCGCGGCTGTCCTGCACCCGACCGGCATCGGTCACGGCTTCCTCCGTTCGTGGAGCGCACCGGTCGGGACCGACGGCACGCGGGGATCGTCCGGACGGACGCTACGTCCGTCCGCGGTCGCCGTGGACCGACGTTCCCGCCTGGTGGACGCTGTCGTCCGGATCCGGTGGGGCGGGCCCGAGGACACCCGGGGGTACGGTCACTGAGCGGGAACCGGTGGGACTTTCTTCCGGTTCGTGACCGACACTGGTACCGGCCGCCGATCCCGGTCGACGACCGGTCCCGATTCGATGAGGAGTCTCGATGACAGCGGAACACGCGGTGCTCGACCCCCGGCGCATGCGCGATGTGATGGGCAATTTCTGCACGGGCGTCACCGTGGTCACCGCGATGGCGGGCAACGAACCCATCGGGTTCGCGTGCCAGTCGTTCACGTCGGTGTCGCTGGATCCGCCGCTGGTGTCGATCTGCCCGGCCCGCACGTCGACGACGTGGCCGAAGATCCGCGAGATCGGCACGTTCGCGATCAACGTGCTCGCCGAGAGCCAACGCACACTGTGCGGGGCGTTCGCGGTGTCCGGTGGCAACAAGTTCCTGGGTGTGGACTGGGCTCCCGGCGACAACGGTGCCCCCGCACTCGACGGGGCGATCGCCCGGGTGGAGGTGGACCTCGAGGCCGAACACGACGCGGGCGACCACACCATCGTGCTCGGGCGCGTCACCGGACTGACCGCGCTGCACACCAGCCCGCTGCTGTTCCACCGCGGTTCGTACGGCGCGTTCCGGCAGCTGTGACCCGTGCGGACGGAATAACCGTTCGGCGGATCGTCGTTGCACCGGGGGCGTGCCCGGCCACGGCCCGGGCACCCGACGCGAAGGAGCCCCCGGTGTCCGTTCCCCTCTCCATCCTCGACCTCGCACACATCGGCAAGGGCGAAACCGCACGCGACAGCTTCGACGCGAGCGTGCGGATGGCGCAGCTGGCGGAACGGTGGGGCTACCGGCGCATCTGGTACGCCGAACACCACAACATGCCGACGATCGCCTCGTCCGCCACCAGCGTCCTCATCGCGCACGTCGCCGCACACACCTCGACGATCCGGCTCGGAGCCGGCGGCATCATGCTGCCCAACCATTCGCCTCTGACGATCGCCGAACAGTTCGGCACCCTCGCCACCCTGCACCCCGACCGCATCGACCTGGGCCTGGGCCGCGCCCCCGGCAGCGACCAGCAGACGATGCGGGCGTTGCGCCGCGACCCGGCGTCGGCCGACAGCTTCCCGCAGGACGTCCTCGAACTGCAGGCCTACCTGCGGGGCACCTCCCGGATCCCCGGGGTCGACGCGATCCCCGGCAAGGGCACCGACGTGCCGCTGTACATTCTCGGTTCGTCCCTGTTCGGGGCGAAACTCGCCGCACTGCTGGGCCTGCCCTACGCGTTCGCGTCGCATTTCGCGCCGCAGGCCCTCGAGGAGGCCGTCCGCCTCTACCGCGCCGAGTACCAGCCGTCGGAACAGCATCCCGAGCCGTACGTCATCGCCGGGGTCGGGGTCATCGCCGCCGACACCCACGACGAGGCGGAGCACCTGTTCGACGCGGCGAAACGCAACCGGGTCGTGCAGATGGTCGGGCGTGGACGCACCTTCACCGACGAGGAGATCGACCTGCTGCTCGACTCCCCCGCGGGCATGCAGGTCCTGACGATGCTGCGCTACACCGCCGTCGGCACACCCGACGAGGTCCGTACCTACCTCGACGCCTTCGTCGAACGATCCACCGCGGACGAGTTGATCGTCGTGTCGTCCGCCCCCGGACGTGCCGCGTGGCTGCGGTCCCTCGAACTGGTGGCGCACGCGAGCGGTCTCGTTCCCGCCTGAGCTCTCCCCACGGCACGCTACCGGTGGGTACAATCACGCGGCCAGCTGTAACGCTGTGAGTGAGACAACGCAGGGAGCACCATGAGTCACCGCATCCGCGCGATCGCCACCGGCATCCTCGTCGCCGCCGCAACCCTGTCGGTTCCCGTCACCGCGGGCGCGGACCCACTACCCACCGACGTTCCGACCATCACGATGACGGTCCGCAACGACACCGACGCACCGATGGTGCTGTCGGGGGTGGTCAACCAGTTCGGTTCCTGGGTCGACGAAGCCGCCACCGTCGTGTCGGCGCGCACCACGGAGACGATCAGCGCGGCGAGCACCGACCGGCGCGGGTTCGGTGTGCAGGTCTCCTACACGATGCCGGGCGACGCCCGCGTCGTCCTCATGACCAGCGACTACGGCACGGGCCCCGCGAACACCGACGGCACCCGCATCGACGGGGGCAATCAGCACGGCTACGCCGTCGCATCGACGGTCGACACCGGGTTTCCGTACATGACCGCGACGTTCACCGTCACCCGACGCTGAGACCGGGGGGAGCCGCCCCGGTTGCAGGACGCGAACCAGGTCAGCGCGTCGCCGCGTCCTTCACCGCGAGATGCGCGAACAGCGCGCTCGTCCCGATCGGGTTGCCGCCACCCGGGTAGACGGTGCCGCTCGGCGCCGCCATCGTGTTGCCCGCCGCATACAGACCGGGGATCGAGTTGCCGGCGGTGTCGAGGACCCGGCCGACCGTGTCGGTCTTCAGCCCACCCTTCGTACCCAGATCGGAGATGCCGAACCGCGCCGCGTGGAAGGGTCCCTTCTCGATGGACACCAGCGCCGATCCACCACCGGTGAACGCGAGGTCGTACGGCTCGTCACCGCGACCGAAATCCTCGTCGACGCCACCGGCGACCAGCTCGTTGAACCGCGCGACCGTCGCCTCCAGTGTCTCGGCGGGAACACCGATCTGCTCGGCGAGACCGGCGAGGGTGTCGGCCGTCTTCCACAGCCCCTTCTCGACGTACTCCTCCGTCGCCGAGAACGGCACGTTCGTCGCCGCGATCGGCGGCACCGCACCGGCGCGATCGTCGTAGATCATCCAGAACGGCAGGGTCATCTCGCCCGCCTCCATCCGGGCGATGATCTCGCGTCCGAGGCGGTCGTACGGTGCGTACTCGTTCGTGAACCGCTCACCGTCCTGGTCGACGAAGATGCCGCCGGTGAAGCACAACGCGAACGCGGACCGGCCGTCCGGGTGCGTCAGACCCGGCGACCACCAGGCCTCACCCATGAGGTCGACGTCGGCGCCCGCCGCGATACCCGCCCGGTGCGCCTTACCGAGGTTCGACCACGGGCCCATCGAATCCCGCGCGGCACCGGGCACCCCGTACTTCGCGCGCATCTCGTCGTCCTGGTCGAACCCACCCGCGGCGAGGACCACCCCCTTGCGGGCGCGGATGGCACGACGCTCACCGTCGTGCGCGACGATCGCACCGACCACGGCACCGTCCTCGACGACGAGTTCCTCGAGCGGGGTGTTGCGGTACAGCTGCACGTCGTCGAATTTGCGCAGCGCGATCAGGAAACGTCCGACGAGCGCACGACCACCGATCAGCACGTCGGGCAGCGCCTCACCCATGCGTTCGCGGCCGAGCGGGCCGCGGATGGACTCGTTGAGTTCCGGATCGTCCGCGATCGGGCGCGGTGTCGGCGCGATGTGCCGTCCCTGCGCGCGGGCCTTCGGGGCCTTGCCGAAGTAGTCGGGCCACGGGTACGCCATGAACTCGATGTCGTCGTCGGCCTCGAGGTAGTCGATCAGCGGCGCACCACCGCGGACGTACGCGTCCTGCAGTTCGCGGGGGGTGCGGTCGCCGACCACCGCGTGGTAGTACGTGAGCGCATCCTCGATCGTGTCGTCGTCCCCGGCCGCCTTCAGCACGGCGTTGGTCGGGAACCAGACACCGCCGCCACCGGAGTACGCCGTCGTCCCACCGAAGTACTCCGATGCCTCGACGAGCGTGACGGACAGACCCTCACGCGCCGCGGTGTAGGCCCCGCAGCAGCCGCCCGCGCCCGATCCGACGACGAGAACGTCGGTTTCTTCCGCCCAATCCACCATGCTTGATGCCTTCCGCTGATCGACCCTGTGGAACACGCCACAGTAAACCCGCGGAAGGTGCCGATCGGGCGGATGCTTCCGCTGATCGGGAGGACGCCGCGATCAGCGGTCGCGCCGGTCGCGGGGCTTCCACACCACCAGCGCGTTGCTGCGCGTCATCGGCACGACCTCGCGGCGCATCGACCGCAGCTGCGCGACCTCGGCGGCCATCTGCTCGACCTGCTGCTGCAGCTGCTCCACCTCGCCGGTCAGCTCGATGATGCGTTTGATGCCCGCAAGATTGACGCCCTCGTCCTGCGACAACCGCTGCACCTCGCGGAGCAGTTCGACGTCGCGCGGCGAGTACCGGCGCCCGCCGCCGCTCGTGCGGTGCGGGGTGACCAGACCCAGCCGGTCGTAGTTGCGGAGGGTCTGCGCGTGCATGCCCGCGAGTTCGGCCGCCACCGAGATGACGTACACGCGGGCGTCGGGGTCGGGGGGAAGATTCCGCTGGTGGGCACTACGGCGGCCCGACGGATCCTTCTGCTCGTTCATCACGCACCCGCCCATCCTTCACGTGGATCGAAACCCCCGGCCTGCTCGGCGTCGAGATAGGTGCGGAGTGCGGCGAGCGCGGTGTCGTCGAGATTCTGCGGGATCGCGACCTTCAGGGTGACCAGCAGGTCTCCCGTGCCGCCGCCCTTCTTCGCGACACCCCGGCCGCGCACGCGCAGCACCCGGCCGTCGGCTGTGCCCGGGGGCACCTTCAATCCCACGCGGCCGTCGAGGGTCGGCACCGACACGGTGCCGCCGAGGACGAGTTCGCCGTAGCTGACGGGGAGCACCAGCGTGAGATTGTCACCGTCGCGGCCGAACACCTTGTCGGAGCGCACGTGCACGGTCACGTACAGGTCGCCGGACGGTGCGCCCCGCAGACCGGCTTCGCCCTGACCGGCGAGACGGATCCGGGAGCCGTCCTTGATACCGGCGGGAACCCGGAAGGTGACGGTGCGGGTGCGGTTCTGGACGCCGCTGCCGCGACAGTCCGCGCACGGGTTGTCGATGATCGAGCCGGTGCCGCGGCAGTCGTCGCACGGTTCCGAGAACCCGAAGGCACCCTGGTTGCGCGACACGATCCCGCTGCCGTTGCAGTGCGGGCACACGCGTGGGCTGGTACCCGGTTCGGCTCCGCTGCCGTGGCACGTGGTGCACGGCGACGGGCTGGTCAGCCGCAGCGGCACCGTCACGCCCTGCACCGCGTCGCGGAAGTCCAGGGTGGTCTCGGTTTCGACGTCGCTGCCGCGCCGCGGACGCGACCGGGTGGCGCCGCCGGTGCCACCCCGGTTGAACAGGCCTCCGAAGAGGTCGCCGAGCCCGCCGTCGCCGCCGGCGGCCCCGCCGCCGAACAGGTCGCCGAGGTCGAACGTGCCGCCGGAGAATCCGCCACCGGCGCCCGGCTGGAATCCCCCGCCGGGGAAGCCGCCGGACGCGAACATCCGGCGTGTCTCGTCGTATTCCTTGCGTTTGGCCGGATCCGACAGGATCGCGTTGGCCTCGCTGACCGCCTTGAACCGTTCCTCGGCGGCGGTGTCACCGGGGTTGGCGTCGGGATGCAGATCCCGCGCCAGTTTCCGGTACGCCTTCTTGATGTCGTCCTGCGTTGCGTCCGGGGAGACGCCCAGGTCCTTGTAGAAGTCCTTCTCGATCCACTCCCGCTGGCTCACCGGGCGTCTCCTCCTTCCGCTGCTGTGTATTTCCTACTCGGTACCGGACTCGCCGGCCTGCGTCTGCTCCGGCGTGTCCGACGGATCCCCGTCGGTGACCATCACCATCGCGTGACGCAGGACGCGGTCACCGAAGCGGTACCCCTTGCGCAACACCGTCCCGAGCACGGGGTGGGTGCCGTCACCGTCCATCTGCACGGCCTCGTGCAGTTCCGGGTCGAAGGCGTCGCCCTCGGCTCCGAACGCGACCAGCCCGACCGAATCGAAGACGCCACCGAGCTTGTCGGACAGCGACTTCAACGGGCCCGACTCGAGGTCGCCGTGCGCGCGGGCACGGTCGAGGTCGTCGAGCACGTCGAGGAACTTCGCCGCGATCGACGCCTTCGCCTCCTCCGCTGCCGCCGTGCGCTGGGCATCGGCGCGGCGACGGTAGTTGGCGAACTCGGCGGTGACGCGCTGCAGGTCTGCGGTGCGCTCGGCCAGTTCCGCGGCTTCCGTCGACACCGGCTCCGCGGCCTCACCGGACGGTGCCGCGGATTCCGCGGCACCGTCGGCCACCGGCTCGAGAACCTCCGGCTCGACGACCTCGTCACGCACCTCGAAGGTGTCGGGATCGATCCGGCGCTTGTCGGTGACGGTCACCGGCTCCTGCTCGGGCCTGTCGGTGCTCACTTCTTCTCCGTGTCGGTCGGCTCGTCGACGACCTCCGCGTCGACGACGTCGTCGGCACCGGCTGCTGCGCCGTCACCGGCGGCAGCACCCTCGGCACCGCCCTGCGCCTCGTAGATCGCCTGGCCGAGGGCCTGCGACTCGGTCGCGAGCTTCTCGACGGCGGTCTTGACGGCGGCGATGTCGGACCCGGCGAGAGCGTCGCGAGCGTCCTTGACGGCCGCCTCGACCTTCTCCTTGACGTCGGCGGGCACCTTGTCCTCGTTGTCCTTGATGAACTTCTCGGTCTGGTGCACGAGCGACTCGGCCTGGTTGCGGACCTCGGCCTCCTCGCGGCGGGCCTTGTCCTCCTCGGCGTGCGCCTCGGCGTCCTTGACCATCCGGTCGATCTCCTCCTGGGACAGGCCGGAGCCGTCCTGGATCTTGATCGTGTTCTCCTTGCCGGTGCCCTTGTCACGCGCGGTGACGTGCACGATGCCGTTGGCGTCGATGTCGAAGGTCACCTCGATCTGCGGAACGCCACGCGGTGCCGGCGCGATGCCGCCGAGCTCGAACGAGCCGAGCAGCTTGTTGTGCGCCGCGATCTCGCGCTCGCCCTGGAACACCTGGATCTGCACGGACGGCTGGTTGTCGTCGGCCGTCGTGAAGGTCTCGGACCGCTTGGTGGGGATCGTGGTGTTGCGCTCGATGAGCTTGGTCATCACGCCACCCTTGGTCTCGATACCCAGCGACAGCGGGGTCACGTCGAGCAGCAGGACGTCCTTGACCTCACCCTTGAGCACGCCGGCCTGCAGGGCGGCACCCACGGCCACGACCTCGTCGGGGTTGACGCCCTTGTTGGGCTCGCGGCCACCGGTGAGCTCGCGCACCAGGTCGGTGACGGCGGGCATGCGGGTGGAGCCACCGACGAGCACGACGTGGTCGATGTCGCCGACCGCGATGCCCGCGTCCTTGACGACCTGCTGGAAGGGGGCGCGGGTGCGCTCGAGCAGATCGTTGGTGATCTTCTGGAACTCCGAGCGGGTCAGCTGCTCGTCGAGGAACAGCGGGTTCTTGTCGGCGTCGACGGTGATGTACGGCAGGTTGATGGACGTCGACTGCGAGCTCGACAGCTCGATCTTCGCCTTCTCCGCCGCCTCACGCAGACGCTGCAGGGCCATCTTGTCCTTGGTCAGGTCGACGCCGTGCTGCGACTTGAACTTGTCGACGAGCCAGCTCACGATGCGCTCGTCCCAGTCGTCGCCACCGAGGTGGTTGTCGCCGGAGGTGGCGCGCACCTCGACGACACCGTCGCCGATCTCGAGGAGGGACACGTCGAACGTGCCGCCGCCGAGGTCGAAGACGAGGATGGTCTGTTCCTTCTCGCCCTTGTCGAGGCCGTACGCGAGCGCCGCCGCGGTGGGCTCGTTGACGATGCGCAGGACGTTGAGGCCGGCGATGGTGCCGGCTTCCTTGGTGGCCTGACGCTGCGAGTCGTTGAAGTACGCGGGGACGGTGATGACGGCGTCGGTGATGTCCTCACCCAGGTACGCCTCGGCGTCGCGCTTGAGCTTCATCAGCGTGCGCGCGCTGATCTCCTGCGAGGTGTACTTCTTGTCGTCGATGGCAACGGTCCAGTCGGTACCGACGTGACGTTTCACCGAGCGGATGGTGCGGTCGACGTTGGTGACCGCCTGGTTCTTCGCGGGCTGCCCCACCAGAACTTCGCCGTTCTTCGCGAACGCAACCACCGACGGGGTGGTACGCGAACCTTCGGCGTTGGCGACGACGACGGGCTCGCCGCCCTCCAGAACAGCGACGACCGAGTTGGTCGTCCCGAGGTCGATGCCGACCGCACGAGCCATGATGTTCCTCCAAATGCTTCGAGTACTGTCCTTGCCCAACCTGAGCCTGCCCGACTCACGCTGAGCGCGGTCGACTCGACTTTGCACCCGTGGCCCTCCACCAGTCAAGCCGAGTTGAGCAGGATGCACTCAAGTTGTCTGACTCGTCCAACGGCAGGTACCCCCGAAATGTTCCGTTCGTGACGGGGATCACACGAAACGGGGTGAAGCGGCGCGCATATCCGTTCGGTGCGCGACCGCGAACGTCCCCGACCTCGCAGTTTTCGGCCTGACCTACCGCGAGGTAGCGCGCCACCTGTACATTCCCGCAGTGACGGTGGGACATCTGCCCTCGCGTCGCACCCGTGCGGAACACCGCGCAATCACCGAAACGAACGGGAGGACTCCGTCATGTCCGTAGGCGTGGGCCTCAGGGTGGGCAATGCCCTGTCCTCGGTCGCGGTCACCTCCGCCACGCCCGGCCGGCCGGATCCGGACCCCATCGAACGCATCACCGCGGTGCACCTGCACTCGAACGGCACCGCCACACTCGGTCAGCACGACGTCGCCGACGGCACCACCAGTTCGTTCACCGACTTCGTCGACCGCCTCGGACGGTCCGGAGGGGTACGCGCCAACGACGGCGCGCTGTCGCGGGCGGAAGATCTCGTCGCCACCGCCGTCGAATGCCTCCTCGCCGACGCGACACCGCTGATCGGCGAGGGCGGCTACACGGCCGTCGCGACGTACCCCACCGACTGGCCGCCGTCGACGGTCGCCGTCCTGCGCAACGCACTCGACTACGTGGGATTGCGGCACGTGTCGCTGATCTCCGACGCCGAAGCCGCGGCCGCCTGGTTCGAATCGCAGGTCTCACACCAGACCGGACGTCTGGTCGCCGTCTACCACATCGATCCGCGCGGTTCGACGATCACGCTGGTGCGTTCCGGCGTCGCCGCCGGCAAGGCGTTCCGGTTCGCCGAAGGCGATGCGCCGTCGGTGGCCGACCAGTTGTCGGCGACGCTCGGCGCGTACGGGTGGCTCGTGAGCAACCTCGACGCGATCGTCGTCACGGTCGACGAGACCGTCGACCCGAGTGCCGCGCAGATCGTCACGCAGGCCATCAAATCCGGTCTCGGCATGCGATGCGCGCTCGCCCCCGTGCCCCACCAGACGATGGTGCGCGGTGCCGCGGTCGCCGCGGCCGCCGGGTCGGTGGATCTGCTCGGCTCCACACAGGTGCTGCCCGCCGCGCGACCGGCCGGCCCGATCCGATCCGATCTCGACCCCGAAACCACGGTGGTCATCGCGAAGATCACCGCGAACCCCCCGTCCGAACAGGCCGCGACGTCGGCGCGTGCCGCCGGCATCCTTCCCTCCACCACGGCGACGCCCGGCGACGTCACCACCGACGACACCGCGCCGGATCCCCCGGACGAGTCCGGGCGGCGACGCTCGTCGTGGTTCACCGCGGGCGCCGCCGCAGCAGCCATCGCACTGCTCGTCGCGGTCGGTGCACTCGTGTTCGCGTTGCGGGACGTCTCCACCGCCAACGCGGGCACACAACCCTCCGACTCGATCGTCGTGCCCGACACGACCACGACGCGCCCGGCCTCGACCACCACGACGACGACCACCACCACGGCGACGTCCACCGACGAGTCGACGGAATCCGCGGAGGCCACGGCCGAGGCGTGGGTCGAGCCCGACACCGCGGTCGACGACACCGCGTGGGGCACCACGACCGACGAATCCACCACAGCGGACACGACGACCGGGTCGTCGACGACCAACGAGTCGGCGACCACCTCGGACACCACCACGAGCAGCACCGGATGGTCGCGCCGCAATCCGCCCGGATCGTCCGACGACGGTCCGCGTGCTGGCTCCGGCGGCGGATCGGGAGGCGGGTCCGGCGGCGGATCGGGAGGTGGGTCCGGCGGTGGGTCCGAAAGCAGCACGAGCACACCCACGAACACGAGTCAGCCGACCTCGACCACCGATCCCGGCGACGGTGGGTCCACGAGCACCGAGGCACCGTCTTCCACGCCGACACAGACCACGCCCTGACCCGATCCCACTGGTGACCTCTGCCACTGGCGGAGGCACCCACACCGTGCCGTAGGCTGTGTCGGGACCGTGGACCCTTCGCTCACGGAATCCGACGAAAACCCAGCTCACACCCACCCACGACCCTCCGGAAGGCCTCCATGCGTCACATGCCGGCGTCGCGCGCCGCAGTTCGTTCCACCGTTCGCCGGGTCGCTGCCGTCGCGGCGTCCGCGGCACTGCTGGCAGGACCCCTCGCCACGGTGGCGCACGCCGAACCGACGCCCGCGTTGCCCCCGGAGCTGGTAGAGGCCGTGCAGCGTGACCTCGGACTGAGCCCCGAGGAATACCTCGACCGCGCGGCACGCGCGCAGGAGCTCGGCGACTACGCCCGCAGCTTCCGCGCCGAGCGCCCCGACGACTTCGCGGGCGCCTGGTTGTCGCAGGACGGCGAGTCGGTGGTCGCGGTCACGAACCGGGAAGCGGCTCTGCGGGCGGAGGCCGACGGCTACCAGGCCACCGTCGCCCCGCTGTCCGCCGACGGCCTCGAGCGCGCCCTCGCCGAACTGAACCGGTGGGTGGCGGCGCTGCCCCGCGAGCTGTCGTCCCAGGTGAACAACACCTACATCGATGTCCTCGACAACCAGATCGTCATCGACATCGTGAACTCACCGGTGGGTCGCGCCCTGAACCTGCCGTCGCTCATCGCGAACCTCCAGGTGCAGCTGACACCGGGAATGCCGGAGAACGACCCCGCGCCGATGGGTGGCGACACCTACATCACCGCCGACGGCGACGTCCGCAACACGCCGCTCGATCGCATCGGGATCTGCTCGTTCGGATTCAACGGAGTTGACGCCGACGGCGACGCCGTCAACATCACCGCCGGGCACTGCGACGCCGTGGCCCGTCGCGACGGTGGCTCCACCGTGTACCTGCCGAACCGCGCGAACATCGACGAGAGCGTGCAGATCGGCTCGTTCACGAACTCCACGGTCGGCACCGACAGCACCCTCGACTACGGGATCATCGCGCTCAACGATGCGGGTGTCGACGCCGGACTGAACCGCCCGATCGTGCGCGGCGGCAACGGTTCGACGCTGACCATCACGGGAACCGCGGTGCCGGTGGTCGGTGCCCCGGTGTGCAAGTCCGGACAGTCGTCGTCGTTCACGTGCGGCGTCGTCGTGGCCGATCACGTCGAAACCCAGCTCGTGTACTCCAACGGTGCGGAGACCAACGTCAGCGGTTTCGCGACCTCCGCGTGCACCCTCGCCGGCGACAGCGGCGGCGCGATCGTCACCGGCACCCGCGCCCTCGGCGTGATCTCCGGGTCGAACAGCGCCGGAGCCCCCGACTGCGTGGAGGCCAACCTCGTGCTCGCCCCCAGCGGAGGCACCTCGAGCCTCGGCATCTCGATCACCGATATCGAATCGGCGACGGGAACGCGGGTCCGCACCGCCGACGGCGTGTAACGTCCGACCGACCTCCGACGAGTCACAAGAGAACCACACGACACACGGGCAACAGCCTGTCGGAGGGCATCGAGCGCACGTCACCCCATATGATCGTCCGCAGCCGATCCGCCGGGAGCCGGCACCACTCCCGCATCACGCCGGGAGCAACTACGAGAAAGGTTTCCATGCGACGTTCCCTCGCCCGTCGAGCACTGGTGGTCGGCTCCGCAGCCGCGTTGCTCCTCGGACCCGCCGCATCGATCGCCCAGGCCGACCCCGCCCCGGTCCAGGCCGGTGACCTGCCGACCGAACTCGTCGAAGCCCTGCACCGCGACCTGCAGATCTCGCCCGAACGGTTCCTCCGGGATGCCGACACGAGCCAGGCCCTCGCGGAGTTCGCCGAGACCGCCCGCGAGAAGTTCGCGCAGGTCTTCGCCGGCGTGTGGCTCGACGCAGAAGGCACCCCGACCGTCGGCCTCACCGAGGGCAACGGATTCGACGAGGCCCGCGCCGACGCCGAGGACGCCGGATTCACGGTCGCGGAGGCCGACAGCAGCGAAGCCGCCCTCGAAGACGAACTCTCCGAGCTCAACGACTGGCTCGAGACCCAACCTCCCGCCGTCGCCGACCTCGTCCGCGGAGTCGCCATCGACATCGTCAACAGCGACGTCGTGATCCGCACCGACGACGTCGCCGGACTCGACCTCCCCGACTTCCTCGAGGGCGTGCGGGTGCTGTTCGCCCCGGCCGAACTGACCCTCGAGCCGGCGTCCGACCTCGAGCCGGTCGCGGGCATCGGTGCTCCCGGCGCACTCCACGGCGGCGACGCGTACGCCGCGCTCGGCGCGGGCAACGGCCTGCGGTGCTCGCTCGGCTTCAACGGCGAGGACGGTTCGGGCAACCCCGTCAACATCACCGCCGGCCACTGCGACCCGAACCGGCTGCAGGCGGGCACCGAGTGGGCGTCGAAGGTGTACCAACTCCTCGGCGAGGACCTCGGACAGCACATCGGGAACTTCGCGGAGACCAGCCTCGACGGTGACGACTACGCGATCATCCGGCCCACGGCCGACGCCCGCGGCCGCTTCGAGAACAACGGTGTGCGCGTTCCGGGCGCCGCCCCGCTGCCCATCACCGGCATCGCCGACCCCGTCGTCGGTGCACCCGTGTGCAAGTCCGGTCTGCGTACCGGATACAGCTGCGGTGTGGTGACGGGCGTCGGTCAGACCGTGGAGATCGGTCAGCGTGTGCTGACGAACGGTTTCGCCACCAACCTGTGCGCCCTGCAGGGCGACAGCGGCGGAGCCCTGGTCACCGGCACGCTCGCGCTCGGCATCTCGAGCGCATCGAACGTCGGCCAGTACGGGATGTGCGAGATCGCCGGTGTGGTCAGCGGTCTCCTCGGCGAGACTCCCGAACTGTTCGCGACGCCGATCCGCTCGATCCTCGCAGCGAACCCCGGCCTCGAGGTCCGCACCTGGTAAGCGTCCGTCGAGTTCGCAGTGCCCCGCCTTCCACCCGGAAGGCGGGGCACTGTTGTCACGTCCCCTGTCGACTTCCCCCTGTCGACTTCCCCCTGTCGCCACCGGCGTCGGCTCCCCCGTCGACTTCTCCCTGTCGGCCTCCCCGTCGGCCTCCCCGTCGGCCTCCCCGTCAACTGAGCGAATGTACCCTCCACTCGATTGAATCGAGCGAGTGTACCGTTCACTCAGCGGGTTTCGAGGAGTCCCGGCCGGCTCCCCATCGGGGGTGCGTGTGCTGCCGCGGGATCAGCGACAAGCAGAACGGCCCCGCCACCTCGAGGTGGCGGGGCCGTTCGACTGTCGAAAGACTACTTGGCGTAGACGGTGGTTCCCGGAGGCGCGAGCAGCGTCTGGATGAGTCCCACACCTGCAATGACGAGGGTCGGTCCACCAACAACGATGGTGCCGATCACGCCACCGATGCCCGCACCGGCAACGGTGCCGACCGCGGGCATCGCGAAGGTGCCGACGACGGCTCCGATGATCGTCCCGATCAATCCGCCGACGGCGGTCGCGATGCCGAGCTGCGACGCGAAGTTCTGCTGTGCCGCGAGGTTTTCGTCGGGCGAGGCGACGTCGGTCACCTTGAGCGCGACCGGCGTGAGCCCCGGAGTGACCTTGTCCTCGGGTGCGACCGGGGTGGCCTGCTCGAGGTCGGTGGACGGCGTCAGCGTGAGGGTCTTGCCGTCCTCGCTGATCTCCCGCTCGAACGGGAGCTGAAGGTCGCCGAGCTGGATCGCGAGCGGCAGGCTGACGACGGTGTTGCCCGCGTCGTCCTGCAGTTCGACGCTCTGGCCGTCACCCGAGACCTGGAACGTGCCGGCGTCGATGACCGTGACGACGGAGTCGTCGACGATGTTGGCCTCGTAGTTGATTTCGTCCTGCGTCGCGGGTGCCTCCGGCGCCGCGTACGACGTTCCGGCGGTGATCCCCATGGCGGCGATGGTCATCGTCGCCACGGCAGCAAGCTTCCTGAGCTTCATGAATTTCCGTTCTGTGACATGGTGCACGCCCGCAGGCGCCCCCCAGCTTTCGTTCACTTCCGTGAAGCCTTCGAACCCCCGACGATGTTCTCTGCCCGAAAGTCACGTCAACCCGAGATCATATCCGACCTATCGGTCATTTTGTTACCCGCGTTACGCCAGATAGTAATTCGATCGTGCCCGGATTCGCTGATCGGTGATCGAATCGTTGCAGAAGGAAGTTAGGACAGCCTGGCTCTCGAGCCCATCAGCAGGGGCCACTACGGTGACTGCCGCATCAGCCCTCAGCAGCGCAACGCCAAGTTACCCACGGGTAACCCGACTACGGTTACCAGCGAGTAACTTAGCGTGCGCTACGATCCAGGGGCTTATACCAGGCGGCGACGGCCGCCCCCGACACGAAAGGCCACGTATGAATGCCCTGACGATCACGTTGGGCACGATCGGCGTGCTGCTCAGCCTCGTGTGTTGGTACTCGTTCCTCGGCGGCGCCTGGAAGATGTTCAGCGCCATCCGGGTAGGCCAGCCGGCACCCGACCGGTGGCACCCGTTCTTCCCGCGGTTCAAGCAGATGATCGTCGAGTTCATCGCCCACACGAGAATGAACAAGTTCCGGACGGTGGGTTGGGCCCACTGGCTCGTGATGGTGGGCTTCCTGCTCGGCGCCATCGTCTGGTTCGAGGCATACGGTCAGACCTTCAACCCCGAGTTCCACTGGCCGCTCATCGGCGGAACCGCGGTCTACCATTTCATCGACGAGATCCTCGGGCTCGGCACCGTGATCGGCATCGTCACGCTGATCATCATCCGCCAGCTCAACCACCCGCGTCAGCCCGGCCGCCTGTCACGGTTCACCGGCTCGGACTTCAAGGCCGCGTACTTCGTCGAGCTCGTCGTCCTCATCGAGGGCCTCGGCATGATCTTCGTGAAGGCCGGCAAGATCGCCACCTACGGCGGCGGTCACATGTCCACCGACTTCTTCACCATGAACCTCGCGAAGCTGCTGCCCGCGAGCGCGGTCATGGTGTCGATCTTCGCGTTCATCAAGCTGATGTCGGGCATGGTGTGGCTCTACGTCGTCGGCCGCAACATCAACTGGGGTGTCGCCTGGCACCGGTTCGCCGCCTTCTTCAACATCTACTTCAAGCGTGAAGACGACGGCGATGTCGCCCTCGGCGCCGTCAAGCCCATGATGTCGAAGGGCAAGCCCGTCGACATGGAGGACGCGGACCCCGACAACGACACGTTCGGCGCCGGCCGCATCGAGGACTTCTCCTGGAAGGGCTGGCTGGACTTCACCACGTGCACCGAGTGCGGTCGCTGCCAGTCGCAGTGCCCCGCCTGGAACACCGGTAAGCCGCTGTCGCCGAAACTGCTCATCATGTCGCTGCGCGACCACGGTCAGGCGAAGGCGCCGTACCTGCTCGCCGGCGGTCGCAAGGATCTCGGTGGCGACGAGGTCGGTCTCGTCGACGCCGAAGGCAACCCGAACGAGGCCGCGCTCGCGAAGATCCCGGCCCCCGCGCTCGCAGAGGCCGGCCGCAAACTCGTCGGCGAATCCGCCGAGATGGTCGAAGCCGGCGAGCTCACCCCGGTGATCGACACGGAGACCCTGTGGAGCTGCACCAACTGTGGTGCATGCGTCGAGCAGTGCCCCGTCGACATCGAGCACGTCGACCACATCATCGATATGCGCCGTTATCAGGTGCTCATCGAGTCGGACTTCCCGTCCGAGCTGGCCGGTCTGTTCAAGAACCTCGAGAACAAGGGCAACCCCTGGGGCCAGAACTCCAAGGACCGTCTCAACTGGATCAACGAGCTCGATTTCGAGATCCCGGTGTTCGGTCAGGACGCCGAGAGCTTCGACGGCTACGAGTACCTGTTCTGGGTCGGATGTGCCGGTGCCTACGAGGACCGCGCGAAGAAGACGACGAAGGCCGTCGCCGAGCTCCTCGCGACCGCAGGCACCAAGTTCATGGTGCTCGGCGCCGAGGAGACCTGTACCGGTGACTCCGCTCGCCGCGCGGGCAACGAGTTCCTGTTCCAGCAGTTGGCGCAGCAGAACATCGAGGTCCTCAACGGTGTGTTCGAGGGTGTCGAGCAGTCCAAGCGCAAGATCGTCGTCACGTGTGCGCACTGCTTCAACGCCCTGAACAACGAGTACCCGGAGGTCGGCGGCACCTACGAGGTCGTCCACCACACGCAGCTCCTCAACCGTCTCGTGCGGGCGAAGAAGCTCATCCAGGTGGCGCCGGTCGGGCAGGACGTCACGTACCACGACCCGTGCTTCCTCGGTCGCCACAACAAGGTGTACAACGCGCCGCGTGAGCTGATGGAGGCGTCGGGCGCGAAGCTCGTCGAGATGCCCCGTCACGGTGAGCGGTCCATGTGCTGTGGTGCCGGTGGCGCCCGCATGTGGATGGAGGAGCGCATCGGTAAGCGCATCAACGTCGACCGCGTCGACGAAGCGCTCACCACGAATCCCTCGAAGATCGCGACGGGATGCCCGTTCTGCCGCGTCATGCTCACCGACGGTGTCACGGCACGCCAGGAAGAGGGCAAGGGTGAGGGCGTCGAGGTCGTCGACGTCGCGCAGTTGATGCTCGACTCGATCGCCCGGGTCGAACCGGCGACGCTCACGGAGAACCTGAAGGTGATCCAGGAGCCGAAGACCCCGGTCGCCGCCGAGGTCGCTGCCGAGGAGAGCGAGGAAGCACGCGTCGAGGAGGTCGCGAAGGCCGGCGCAGCACCTGCTGCGCCGAAGACGGTCGGTGCACCGAAGGCCGGTGGCCTGCAGATGAAGGGCGGCCTCAAGGGACCGGGTGCGAAGGCTCCCGGCGCCAAGAAGCCGGCCGCCGAGGCACCCGCAGCCGAAACCGCGGAAGCGCCGGCAGCAGTTCCGAAGGCCAAGCCGGGCGGACTCCAGATGAAGGGCGGCCTCAAGGCTCCGGGCGGACCGAAGGCTCCCCGCGCCAAGAAGGCCGCTGCTCCCGCAGCCGAGGCTCCCACCACGGAGGCACCCGCCGAGGCCGCGGTCCCGAAGGCCAAGCCCGGTGGACTGCAGCTCAAGAGCGGGCTGAAGGGCCCCGGCCCGAAGAAGGCAGCGGCACCGAAGCCCGCCGCTGCAGCACCGGAGGTCGCCGCACCCGAGGCGGAGACTGCCGCGGCGGAAGCCACCGAGGCACCCGTCGAGGCACCGAAGGAAAGTGCGATCCCGAAGGCCAAGCCGGGTGGACTGCAGCTCAAGAGCGGGCTGAAGGGCCCCGGCCCGAAGAAGGCGGCCGCCCCGGCGGCGCCGACGACCGAATCGGCTCCCGACGCGGCACCGGAACCCGAGTCCGCGCCGGAACCCGAGCCCGCAGCACCCGCAGCGGCACCGGAACCGGAGGCTCCGAAGGCCAAGCCCGGTGCACTCGGGTTCAAGTCCGGCACGAAGGCGCCGGGCCGCAGGTAGGCAAGCAGGGCAATCATCTCGCAGGGCCGGTGATCATTCACCGGCCCTGCGGGGTCTCACCGGGCTCACAGCACGGATGCGAGGCTCACAGGTCGTACTGCTGCTGGTGGAGTTGTGAACCTCGCAGCAGGGGTGTGAACCCCAAGTTGTCCACAACCCCCGTGTTCATCCACAGGCAGCAGCCGACCGGCCCCGCCGGCGGTGGTACGTCGCCATCGATGACCGACGCTGTAGTCATGGGGGCCGACGCATTGATCCACCGACGCGACGCACACGAGCGCGGCGTGACCGACGCCGAGATCCGACGACTGGTCGCCACCCGGCGATGGATCCGCCTGGCGTCCGGGGTGTACGTGCCCTGCGAGGCGTACGACGCCGCCGACGAGTACCGACGGCACGAACTGCGTGCCCGCGCGGTGCTCGCGACCGCCTCTCCGGACGCGGTTCTCAGTCACGTCTCGGCGGCGGTGCTGCACGGTCTGCGACCGTGGAACATCCCGCTCGACGACGTGCACATCGCGCGCAACCGCCCCACCGGCGGTCGGCGCCGCGACGGACGCGTCCTCCATTCCGCCAGTTTCCGCGAGGTGGATGTCGCCGATGTCGGCGGCACCCGAGTGTTGTCACCCGCGAAGACCGTCACCGATCTCGCCGCGACGGTCCCGTTCGACAGGGCCGTCGTCGTCGGCGACCAGGCGTTGCGGAACGGACTCGTCGACCTCGACGAAGTGCGGCGTGCCGTCGACGACATGGGGTCGCATCCGGGACGTGCACGCGCGGCCCGCGCCGTGCGCTTCATGTGCGAGCGCAGCGACAGCGTCGGTGAGTCCCTGAGCCGCGCACGGATGGTCGGCGAGCAACTCCCCGTGCCGTTGACCCAGGTCGACGTGTTCGACGAGGAGGGTCGGTGGCTCGCGCGCGTCGATTTCCTGTTCCCCGAACACGGTGTGGTCGGGGAGTTCGACGGGCGGATCAAGTACCGACGGGACGGCGTCGCCACCGACGACGCCGAGAACGTCGTCTACAGGGAGAAGCTGCGTGAAGACGGTCTGCGCCACGCGGGCTGGGTCGTCGTGCGCTGGACGTGGTCGGATCTGTCCACGCCGGGCGTGCTGGCGGCGCGTCTCCGGGGCGGATTCGAGCTCGCCGCCCGGGGCCCCGGCCCCGTCGGACGTTTCACCACGGGGAAGCTCACAGACCCGGTACGAGGCTCACAGCACCGGCAGCAACCACTCGCGCTGTGAGCCTTGCACAGGTGTTGTGAACCCGATGCTCAGGAGTACTTCGCGACCACCCGTCGACGGGCCAGCGGGTCGACGTTGATCCGCGACAGGTCGTGGTCGTAGTGGTCGAGCAGACGCTTGTCCATCACCTTCCGCCACAGCGGTGGGAACAACGACAGGATCACCAGCACCGCGTACCCGGCGGGTAGCTGCGGAGCCCCGTCCATCGACCGCAGCGTCTGGTAACGACGCAGCGGGTTGGCGTGGTGGTCGCTGTGCCGCTGCAGGTTGTACAGGAACGCGTTGGAACACACGTGGTCGCTGTTCCAGCTGTGCTCGGCCGCCACCTTCTCGTACTTGCCGTCGGCGCGGCGGCGACGCAGGAGTCCGTAGTGCTCGAGATAGTTGACGCCTTCGAGGAACATCACCGCCATGACGGCCTGCACGGCCAGCCACGGCGCGATGCCCCACCCGAACACTGCGATGAGCACCACATACAGCACCACGCTCATCAGCCAGGCGTTCAGAATGTTGTTGCGGCGCACGTTCCACACCGAGACCCGACGGCGGCGCAGGCGGGCCGACTCGTACCGCCACGCCGACACGAGCCCCCCGAAGACGGATCGGGGCAGGAACCGCCAATAACCCTCACCGAATCGGGCGGTCGCGGGATCCTCCGGTGTCGCCACCCGGATGTGGTGACCGAGATTGTGTTCGACGTAGAAGTGCCCGTAGCAGGATTGCGCGAGAGCGATCTTCGCGAGGAGGCGTTCGTGCTTCGTCCGTTTGTGGCCGAGTTCGTGGGCGGCGTTGATGCCGACACCACCGACGATGCCGAGCGTCGACGCCATGGCGAACATCTCCGCCCAGCCCATCGGCTGCGAGACCCACATCCAGCATCCGAAGAACAGGCCCGCGTACTGCAACGGCAGGTACATGTAGGTGCAGCGCCGGTAGTACTTGTCGTTCTCGAGCTGCTTCATCACTGCTTCGGGCGGGTTGCTCGTGTCGAGCCGCGCGAAGCGGTCGACGAGTGGGCAGACGACCGCGATGATCAGCGCGCCGGCCGCCCAGAAGACGCCGAGGTGCAGGTAGTGGACGAGTACCCACGCGAGAAACGGACTGGCGGGAATGGCCAGCCCGTAGATCCACATGTAGCGCTTCGGATCGCGCCACCTCGCGGTGTCACGCGTCTTCGACCCCCCGGCCCGTATATCGAACACAACCATCCTGCTTCCCCGTTCCAGAGGTTTCCGTACCGGGTCGTTGCTCGTCGCGTTCGTCCGCGTGCAGGCACCGGTCGCCCCGGAAAGAAATTCGATGACCCCCGAAGCCGAACTCGAATACTACCGAACGGTAGCTGTGACCTGGGAGGGGCTGCCCTCGGTGTTCCGCGACACATTCCGGCGGGGATCGTTGTGGCGAGACGACGACGGCGCCGCACCCTCGGTGGGTGCGACGCCGCGCGCGTGATCGTCGTGCAGATCAGATGGTGCGCACGCCCTGCGCCTGCGGTCCCTTCTGGCCCTGTCCGATCTCGAACTCCACGCGAGCCCCCTCGTCCAGGGTCTTGAAACCCGAACCCTGGATCTCGGAGTAGTGGACGAAGACGTCGGCTCCGCCGCCGTCCTGTTCGATGAAACCGAACCCCTTCTCCGCGTTGAACCATTTGACAGTTCCCTGCGCCATACCACGTGCTCCTCATCGTCCCGCACGGTCGCCCCGACAATGCGGCCTCTTCGTTATGAACCCCAATCATCGCACTGATCCGGACATTCGTCGTGGTTGATTTCGATTCCGATGCGCGTGTCGCGAAAATCCGGGTGAAATCGGGTTGCGGTTCAGTGGCACCATGGACGCCGTGAACATCGAGGAGCAAGGCCACCTTCACCACCAGATCACCCGCAAGCTCGAGCAGTCCTCGAAGCTGCAGAACGTGCTGTACGAGATCCGCGGACCCGTGCACGCGCACGCCGCGCGCCTGGAGGCCGAAGGTCACCGCATCCTCAAACTCAACATCGGCAATCCCGCCCCGTTCGGTTTCGAAGCGCCCGAGACGATCGTGCAGGACATGATCGCGGCGCTCCCCCACGCGCAGGGATACTCGGAATCCCGCGGGATCGCGTCGGCGCGGCGCGCGATCGTGACGCGCTACGAACTGGTGCCCGGCTTCCCGAAGTTCGGGATCAACGACGTGTACCTCGGCAACGGCGTGTCCGAGCTCATCACCATGACGATGCAGGCGCTGCTCGACGACGGCGACGAGGTGCTGATCCCCGCACCGGACTATCCGCTGTGGACGGCGATGACGTCACTGGCCGGGGGAACGCCCGTCCACTACCTGTGCGACGAGTCCAACGACTGGAACCCCGACATCGCGGACATCGAGTCGAAGATCACCGACCGCACCAAGGCGCTGCTCGTCATCAACCCGAACAATCCGACGGGCGCCGTGTACTCGGCGGAGGTGCTCACCCAGCTGGTGGCACTCGCGCGCAAACACCAGCTGCTGCTGCTCGCCGACGAGATCTACGACAAGATCCTCTACGACGACGCGAAGCACGTGTCGCTCGCGACACTCGCCCCGGATCTGTTGTGTCTGACGTTCAACGGCCTGTCCAAGGCGTACCGCGTCGCCGGGTACCGCGCCGGCTGGATGGTCATCACCGGCCCGAAGGACCACGCGGCCGGGTTCCTCGAAGGCGTCGATCTGCTCGCCTCCACGCGACTGTGCCCGAACGTTCCCGCCCAGCACGCGATTCAGGTGGCGCTCGGCGGCTATCAGAGCATCGAGGATCTCATCCTGCCGGGCGGACGGCTGCTCGAGCAGCGCGATGTCGCCTGGGAACGCCTCAACGCGATTCCGGGGGTGAGCTGTGTGAAACCGCGTGGCGCGCTGTATGCGTTCCCGAGGCTCGATCCCGAGGTGTACGAGATCCACGACGACGAGAAGCTGGTGCAGGACCTGCTGCTGCAGGAGAAGATCCTCATGGTGCAGGGCACCGGCTTCAACTGGCCGGATCACGACCATCTGCGCATCGTGACGTTGCCGTGGGCGCGGGATCTCGCCGTCGCCATCGAGCGGTTCGGCAACTTCCTGTCCAGCTACAAGCAGTGACCCTCGGCGCGTCACACACCCCCGACCGGCCCCTCACAGATCACCCTGCTCCGCAACCGAACTCCCAATCGTTGCCAAAGAGAGACAATGCCTCCTCCCGGGGTGGTATCCGCAGGTGAGAGGGGGTGACATCCGTACCGGGGCGAGCGATTTGTCCGAGGGTGACCAGACACACACCCTCCCCTCCTTTCCGGATCGATGAAAAGCAAAGTACGTTGGGTTACGGCACTTCGAGTGCCGGGCTCCCTGACCAACGCCATCCCCCCCTGTGCGAGGTCAGGTGAAGGTGGCGGGGACACCCCCCTGCTCCCCGCCACCACCAGCCCACTTCTTTCTCCCGGTGTCGCTAGCCTGTTGCGGTGAGTCACGGACACGGACACGGACACTTCGAAGGCCCCGCACCGATCGGCCCGCTCGCCGCCAGGATCGTCGTCGGCCTGCTCGTGGCCATCGGTATCGCCGTGCTCGTCGGCACCGCGCTGCTCTGGCCGAGCAACCGTGCCGTCGACATCCCCACCCCGTTCCAGACCAGCGGCGGCGACGCCGTCGTCACCGAAGCGGGCACCGTCGTCGAACAGGACGTCGGGGCGTGTGGCAGCCCGTCGTCGGGGCGTGTCTTCACCGGCGACCCCACACCCCCGGCGAACGCCGCGTTCGAGTGCGAACGCAGCATCGTCGACATCGAATCCGGGCCCAACGCCGGCACCCGCACCCTCCTGGAGGTGATCCCGGGCCCCGGGCAACCCGAACTGCAGGCCGGCGACGACATCCGACTCGTCCGCCAGACCGACCCGTCGGGCACCACCCAGTACTCGTTCTACGACTTCGCTCGGGGACTCCCCCTGACCGTGATCGTCGCGGTGTTCGCCGTCGTGATCGTCGCGGTGGCCCGGTGGCGCGGATTCCGCGCCCTCGTCGGGCTCGGCGTCGCCTTCGGCGTCCTCGTGGTGTTCATGCTGCCGGCGTTGCTCGACGGCCGACCCGCCGTGCCGGTCGCGCTGGTGGGGGGCTCCCTGATCCTGTACGCGGTGCTGTATCTCGCCCACGGCCTCAACCTGCGGACGAGTTCCGCGCTGCTCGGCACACTCGCGTCCATGGCCGTCGCGGCAGCCCTGTCGTACGTCGCCATCGAGATGACCCACCTGACCGGGCTGTCGGAAGAACAGAACACCGACGTGCAGCTCTACATCGGGAACGTGTCGATCACCGGGCTGCTGCTCGCCGGATTCATCATCGGCTCGCTCGGCGTCCTCAACGACGTGACGATCACGCAGGCGTCGTCGGCGTTCGAACTCGCCGCGCTCGACCCGGACGCGTCACGGCGCGCCGTGTTCTCGTCCGCGATGCGGGTGGGCCGCGACCACATCGCGAGCACCGTCTACACCCTCGTCCTCGCCTACGCCGGTGGGGCCTTGCCACTGCTGCTGTTGTTCTCGGTGGCCGGACGGTCCGTGACGGACGTGATCACCGCGGACGCGGTCGCCATCGAAGTGGTCCGCGCCTGCGTCGGTGGTGTTGCTCTGGCACTGTCGGTCCCGCTCACCACCGCGATCGCCGCGCTCCTCGCGCGTGCCGACGCTCCGGCTGCCGCACAGACCCGAGGATCCGGGCGACACGCCCGCTGAGCAGGTCGCCGGTCCCGTCCGTCAGGGGCCGGGAAGCTGCAACTGCGGCAGCGGCGGCAACTCGAGCGTGGGCAGCTGGGGAACCGGAATGTTCAGACCCGGAATGAGCTGCGGCGGCTCGGGGGGCGGCTCCGGAGCCGGCGGAACCGGACGCGGAACATAGGTCGATTCGGCCGGAGGCTCCTCGGTGGTCGTGGGAGCCACGGTGACCGGAGCGACCGCGGGCTGCGGTTCGGGTTTCGTCGTCGTGGTGGGTCTGACGAACGTCTGGCTGGGGCTCTGCTCGTCGTCCCCGGACTGTCCCGAGAACAGGCTGTTGCCGGCGCCGAGCGCCACCCCGATCACCGCGACGACGGCCAGCGCCGTCCCGGCCAGCCCGGCACCGGAGATCTGCCGTCCGCTCACCGCCGGTTCACTGCGGGTGAGCGACGCCAACCACGTCTTCGGCCGCTGTCTCGGTTTCCGCGGCTCGGACGCACGCGGCTCCGTGCCCGGGATCGCGGCGGTGACCACGGGAATCCGCTCGGTGTCCTCACCCGAACCTGCCGGGGCGACGATCTTCGTCAGCGCACTGGCCTTCGGCTCCGACGCGGGGGTGCGCGACGCGACGAGCGCACCACCCTTCGCGAGGACGAGTTCGGGTTCGTGCGGCACCACCAGCGGCAGCGCCAGCCACGACCTCAGCACCTCCTGCACGAGCGGGATGTGCGCGCCACCACCGAGGAGCACCACCGCTTCCGGGTTGCGGCCGGACCGAGCGATGACCTGGTGGACGAACTGCGCCGACGATTCGACGCACTGCGAGATCAGCGGGTCGAACGTGTCGCGGGACATGAGAACCACACCGGCGGCCCCGGGCACGGCAACGGTCTCGGAGTTCGAGAGCTGCTCCTTGGCCTCGCGGCACTGCGCCGACAACTCGTTGTCGGTGGCGGGATCGTCGGGGCGCCACACACCGTTGGTGTCGAGCTGATGGTCGCGGATGACCTTGTCGAACACGCGGCCGGCGATGAGGTCGGTGCGCTCGGCGAGGACCTCACGGGCCGCGAGATCGACGACCGTGACGGTCAGTCCGGTGTCGCCGAGGTCGTAGAACACCGCCGTGTCGCTGCCCAACTCGCCGGTGGCCTGCAGGTATGTCAGCGCCGCTTCCGGTTCGGACACCAGCACGTAGGCGGGCAGATCCTCGACGGCCATCGCCGCACGGATCCGGTCGGCCTGCGCCTGATCGCGGTAGACGATGCCGACGCGGTCGATCGGATCGCCGGCGACACCGGTCTGGAACAGCACCCCCAGAGTGCTCGCCGCCAACCGCGCGGGATCATCGCCGTCCGTATCGACCACCTGGAACTGGAATCCCGCCGACGGCGCCGCCCTGTCGATGGGACGCACGATCCGGACGGCGCTCTCCCCCGCGGTCACCCCGAGAACCGAACTCATCAGCCGCCTTAACGATCGTTTTCGCGCCGGCATGTCGAGTCCCCCGGCGCCCTACGCAACGGTCCGTATAGTACCCAACGGTCTGATCCGGGTCATTCCGCATGCTCATCGGGCGAAGCGCGGCTCCCGATGCCGGTGCTCGGCCACAACACGAGAGCGGGAAAATCCCACCTCCACGGCACCGACAGTCGGGGCTGCGCGTGGCTCAGGCGGCGGTGCCGAGCCTGACGTAACGCCAGTGGGCGTCCTCCCACACCGACCTGTCGAGGCAGTTCCTGCCGTCGAGGACGACCCGGTCCCCAGCTGCGTCGCCGAGCGACACCGGATCGAGTTCCCGGAACTCCGGCCACTCGGTCAGCACCAGGACGACAGCGGCACGCCGGCACGCGTCGACGGGGTCGGTGGCGTACCGCAGTGTCGGGAACACGGTCCTCGCGTTGTCCATGGCCTGCGGATCGAACACCGACACCGTCGCACCCTCGAGATGCAGTTGCCCGGCCACATTCAACGCCGGGGAGTCCCGGACGTCGTCGGAGCCGGGTTTGAACGCCGCCCCGAGCACCCCGATGCGCACACCGAGCACCGAACCGCCGCAGGCGGCGCGCGCCAGTTCCACCATGCGGGTGCGGCGGCGCATGTTGATGCTGTCGACCTCCCGCAGCAGATGCACGACCTGATTCGCGCCCAGTTCCCCGGCCCGGGCCATCAACGCGCGGATGTCCTTCGGCAGACAACCACCACCGAATCCGAGTCCGCCGTCGAGGTAGCGGCGGCCGATGCGGGTGTCGTGACCGAGGATGTCGGCGAGCGCCACCGCATCGGCGTCGGCCACCTCGCAGACCTCCGAGATCGCATTGATGAACGAGATCTTGGTCGCCAGGAACGCGTTGGCGGCGGACTTCGCGAGCTCCGCGGTCGCGAGATCGGTGACGACGAACGGGACCCCGTCCGAGATCAGGTCGGTGTAGAACTCCCGCATCGTGTCGCCGCCCCGTCCACCGTCCCGGTTCTCCACGCCGACGACGAGCCGATCCGGCGACAGTGTGTCCCGGACCGCGAGCCCCTCACGGAGGAACTCCGGATTCCACACCACCTCCACGTCCCGACCGGCCGGGGCGAGGACGCGGACGCGCTCGACGAGCCCCGCAGCGGTGCCGACCGGCACCGTCGACTTGCCGACGACGAGGGCGGGCCGATCCAGTCGCGGGGCCAGTTCCTCCACGACGGCGTGCACATACCTCAGGTCCGCGGCGTACTCCCCGTGCTTCTGCGGGGTGCCGACCGCGATGAAGTGCACGTCGGCGAACGCTGCCGCAGCATCATAGGAGGTGCCGAACGACAACCGGCCCGCATCGATGTTGCGGCGCACCAACTCCGCCAGTCCCGGTTCGTAGAACGGCACCTCCCCCGCCTCGAGTTTCGCGACCTTGCCGGCGTCGATGTCGACGCCGATCACCTCGTGCCCCAGTTCGGCCATGCACGCGGCATGGGTGACTCCGAGGTATCCCGTTCCGAACACCGCACAGCGCATGCCCCGTTTCTATCGGCGTGCGGTGAGCGGTCGCCCTCCGTCACGGGACGTCCTCGCGAACATCGGGTGTACACGCGGCGTGGGCGAGGACCCGCGCCCACCGTCGTCGTTCCGCGGCACCGCGGACGCCCGATCCGTCGTTCCTGCTGGACATGGTGCGCACAGATGGCAGTATCGGACGGTCGAGACGAATCGGGAGGGAATCACCGTGCCATACCTCGGGTTGATCACGATGGTGCTGTGGGTGATCTGTCTGGTCGACGTGATCTGCGCCGACGAACACCGGATCCGTCATCTCCCCAAGATGATGTGGGTGATGATCGTCCTGCTGATCCCGCTCGTCGGATCCGTGCTGTGGTTGGTGATCGGACGCCCGCCGGGCAGCCTGCCGGGGACGGCACGGTCCACGTCGGCCTACCCCGAACACGACCGACCGAACCGTCATGTCGCGCAGTACGCCGAGGACGACGAGGAATTCCTGCGACGCTGCCGCGCACGCGCGGAGGAGCAGCGGCGTATCGCACGCGAGCAGCAGCGACGGCGGGACGCCGAAGGGTCCTGAACCCCGTCCCGATCAGCGGAAGCATCCGCTCCCCGCACCTCGACGGCACCCTATCGTCGGCCCCGTGCCCGCTGCGCGACGCAGCGGCACGATCGCGTCGTCGGATCGGGAAGGGAACGGATGACAACCTCCACGCCGGTGGGTACCCCCGAGGACGGTGTGCCACTCGGATCCCCGGACACCGGCCACGTGATCGAGGAGGTCACCGAGGCGGCCCGGCGGGTCGTCGCCGGGGTGGTGCGCACGTCCCGCGACAATCCGCACCTCGAACGCATCCGCGACACGCTCCGCGAGATCGCCGATCTGCTCGACGAGCACGCTCCCGACGTCGACACCAGGCTGGCCGAGATCTGGGCGACGCGACCCACCCGTACCGGCCCCGTGACCGGAGCGGAGAACCCTGTCGCCCCGCCTGTCGCCTTCCGCGGCCGCGGGGACGGTTCGGTCGGCGCCGACGTCACGCTCGATCTGCAGTACCAGGGCCCACCGGCGATGGTGCACGGCGGGATCAGCGCACTGATCCTCGATCACGCGCTCGGTAACGCGAACGACTTCGCGGGACGGTCCGGGATGACCGCCGAACTGACCGTGCGCTACCACCGCACGACACCGTTGTTCGAGCCGTTGACCGTTCGGGCTCGGCATCTGTCCACCGACGGCCGCAAGATCCGCACCGTCGGAGACATCCGCACCGCGGACGGCCGGGTGTGCGTGTCGGCCGAAGGACTGTTCATCGCGGGCTACCCGTCGACGCCACCACCGGTCGGCTGACCCGAGATCACCTGCCCCACCCGTGCGCGTTTCTGGTAGCTGGAGCCACC
>NZ_JAIYEP010000049.1 GCF_020515525.1 Rhodococcus yananensis | reverse complement strand
TCGCGTGGTGCCGGTGGAGCCTGTCGGCAGCGACGGCATCGAGGTCGGCGGCGTCGACAGTGGTGAAGAACGCATGGAACCGCCAGATGTCGAACAATTCGCCTTGGCCCTGGTCTTTCGTCGGCCGCAGGTCGGGGATCCGGCGCACCACCAACCTCCCCGGAATCCGGTGCGTCTTCTTCTGGGAAGCGAACGCGGTGAACGGGATCTCCGCGACCTCGGCTGCCGAGATCCATCGTTCGGTGTCCTGGTCGTAGACCGCATTCGTGTACTCGATCGGCGTCCACGCATCGTCGCCGATCGAGGCGATCGCGGTCTTGATGGTCGAGGTCAGACGCACGGTCACCGATACGTCGGCTCCGCCGCGCAGCGCCGCCGAGACGGTGGGATATCCGTAGAACGCCGAGTCGGCCCGCACCAGCGGTGTCGGCATCGCCGGTGTCGCGGCGCCGGAGCCGACGGCGGCTGCCTGTCGGAGATGTTCGACGGTGGACAGGGTGTCGGCGATCATCCGGGCTGCTCCACGCGCTGATCCGCAGGAGCCTTTGCGCAGGCGTTGTCCGACGATCACCGGTGCCGTGGTGTCGGTGGTGACCGTGGTGATCAGCGCGTTCAGTCCGCGAACCCCGGAGTAACCGTACCCGGATCCTTGTTTGCTGTGACCGTGCACTTCGATGATCGAATCGTCGATGTCGACCAGCACCCGTCCAGTGTCGAAACCCGCCACCAGCGGGGTGCAGGCGGCCAGGCCGCGCAGGAACCGGGAGGCGACGGCATCGAGTTGCCGGACATGCCCGAAGGAGAAGGCGCGCAGGAACGATCCCAACGTCGACGGTGCGTAGGGGCGGTCGAACAGTGTTCCCATCGCCCCGTGCCGCAGCAGCGCCATGTCGGTGATGCTGTCAGCGCCGGCGACCATGCCCGCGACCAACGATCCGATTTCGCTCCGGGGTGGGCGCCTTTGTCGGTGGGCAGGCTCAGATGCTGATCGGTGAGGGTGAGCAGGCCGCCACTGCGGGCCAAGGCCATGATCGGGACAGTCCGGCGGTCGACACGAGATTCGGATCGTCGAACCTCGCCGCGGTGACGGGGCGGGTGTGAGAGAGTTGCATCTGCGAGATGCCCTTCGTGGTGGCCGAATTGTTTCTGTGAGAAGTTCAATTCTTTCACTACGACAGGGCATTTCGTTGTTACGACGCGCTGGTTATCTCCGCCGGTTCGGTGCATCCAGGCTTCACCAGGCAGTCGGCCGACTCGGCCGGCGACTACTTCATCGTGCACGGCGTCAGTAAGAACCCGCACAGCTTCGTCGAGCAGATTCCCAACGACTTCGGGGTGGCCGGCGGCTTTGGTGAAGGGCAGGCCACCGCCCGCCTGTACGACATCGTCCAGCACCTCGCGCGCATTCTGCGCCCCGCCGTGAAGTCCGAGCTCCGCACCAGCTACCGGTACTCCGGCGGGAGCCTCACCTGGCGGGCCCGACTCGCTCGGGCAGACTAGGCGACCGGATGCCTCAGGGGGAACACATGGATATGGTCGACACGGAGCCCGACGACGAACCCGGCTCCGAATGGACCGCGCCGGATCTCGACCCCGAGGCGCACCTGCTGTGTGCCGCGATGTGGTCCCGCGACGTCGACGAACTCCGGTTCATCACCAGCCTGGTTCGCGACGACGATTTCGCAGACCCGTTCCACCGGCCGATCTACGCCGCCATCCGCGACAGCGTCGCTGCCGGTCGGCCGCACGACCCGGTCAGTATCAGCGCCGAACTCGCCCGGGCCGGCACCAACCGCATCCCGCCTGCCGTGCACCGCACCCACCGCACCGTCGTCACCCTCGGCAGCTCCGCCGGCGCCGTCCGGCACTACGCCGCCACCGTCGTCGCGGCCGCCTACCGTCGCAGCTTCCACGACCTCGCCGGGACCATGAGTCACGCCGCCGAGGCTGCGGCCGAAGACGAGCTGTTCCCGATCCTGCTCGAGCTCGGCACCCGGCAGCGCGCCGAACTACGCCGCCTCACTACCCTCCGAAACGGCGTGACTCCCACAGAAAACGACTGATAACCAGCTAGTATCACCCTTGAGTTATATCACCCAAGAGTAATATTCTGTTTCTCGTGACGAACTGGAGCGTGGACCTCGAGCTGATCGAAGACTGGCTGACCGAACTGGATCAGGAGTCGTACGAACAGGTCGTCGCCGCAGTCGAGTTGCTCCAGGAACGCGGCCCGCAGCTGGGCCGCCCACTGGTCGACACCATCAAAGCGTCGCGCCACAAGAACATGAAGGAGCTGCGACCCGGGTCCACCGGCCGTTCGGAACTGCGCGTGCTGTTCGCGTTCGACCCCGAACGGAAGGCGATTTTTCTCGTCGCAGGCGACAAAGCTGGACGGTGGGAGAAGTGGTACAAGGTGAACATCCCTATCGCCGATGACCGCTTCGACGACCATCTGGACCGACTGGAAGGGAAGTGAGAACGATGGCCAAGAGCCTCGACGACATGCTGGCCGAGCGGCCGGTCGACCGCGCCGCGGTCGACGCACACAAGGCCCGGATGCTCGAACAGGTCCGCGCGTACCGACTGCAGGAACTGCGCGAGGCGCTCGAACTGACCCAGAAGCAGGTGGCCGACCGCCTGGGCGTGGGACAGAACCGCGTCTCGAACATCGAACGCGGCGACCTGGCGCACGTCCAGCTCGACACCCTGCGCCGCTACGTCGACGCCGTGGGCGGCACCCTGCGGGTCGAAGTCGAACTCGGCGACGACCGATTCCGGATCGCCTAAACAACGACCGGGGGAAGAATGGTCGACGAGGCGTGGACTCCGACACGGCGCCTACGGAAGTGGGAACGCGAACAAGCCGAGTTCCTCGCGTGGGAGCCGGGCCGGCCCGTTTCCTTCCGGAAGCGCCGGCGGTTTGAAGCGCCCCGGTGTTGGGGTGCCAGTAGATCGGGCCGTTCAAGAACGTGACCCGTTCCCCGACCCCATCCGGACACGCCGGGGCGGTTCAGTGACCCCGAAGTGGTCTTCCTGAGACTCGGGCAGATCCTTCGGGGCTGGACCAACTACTTCCGACACGGGGCATCAAAGTTTGGTGGTGTCGGCGAGGCGGGCCTTGGGTGCACCGAGGCGTCGGTCGCCGCCGGAGGTATCGTCGCTGCTCACTGCGTTGAGGTCGGGGACGGTGAGTCGGCTTCTCGAGACAAGCCGACTCACCGATGCTCAGCAGCGTCGTCGATGAAGAAGCGGCCGAGCCGCGGTCGGTGTTCACCGCCCACCCGCACGGTGTGACCGCGACCGACCGCGACTCTCAGGCCACCCTCTCAGACCACCGCAGCCAGACGCGTTCCCTGATCGATCGCGCGCTTGGCATCCAACTCGGCGGCGACATCTGCACCACCGATGACGTGGGCGGTCACCCCCCGCGCCACCAGATCGTCGTAGAGGTCGCGTGCCGGTTCCTGCCCGGTGCACAGGATCACGTTGTCGACGTCGAGCACCTGCTTCTCCCCGTCGAGGACGTAGTGCAGGCCCTCGTCGTCGATGCGGTCGTAGGTGGCTCCGGCCACCATGTCGACGCCCCGCACCTTCAACTCTGTGCGGTGGATCCAGCCCGTCGTCTTCCCCAGCCCGGCCCCGACCTTGCCCGACTTGCGCTGCAGCAGAGTGACACTGCGCGGCGGACTGTGGCGGACCGGCGCGATCACACCCCCGGCGGTCGTGTGCTCCGAGTCGACACCCCACGCCTGCAGGAAGGACGGAACATCCAGTGCCGCATCGTCACCCGGATCGGTGAGGAACTCTGCAACGTCGAATCCGATGCCTCCCGCACCGAGGACCGCGACCCGCTTCCCGACCGGTGCGCCACCGCGCAGCACGTCAAGATATCCGAGCACCGTAGGATGATCGACACCCGGCAGGTCCGGGACCCGCGGGACCACGCCGGTGGCGACGACGACCTCGTCGAAGCCGGTGAGATCGTCGGCTCCGACGCGCTCCCCGAGCCGCACCGTCACATCACTGCCGGCGAGTGTGGTGCGGAAGTAGCGCAGCATTTCGTCGAACTCCTGCTTGCCGGGGACACGGCGCGCGACGTTCAGCTGGCCGCCGATCTCGTCGGCGGCGTCGAACAGGGTGACGCGGTGCCCGCGGCGGGCGGCGTTGACGGTGAACGCGAGCCCGGCCGGCCCGGCACCGACGACGGCGATGTCCTTCACGGTGCGGGTCGGTCCGAGAACCAGTTCGGTTTCGTGGCAGGCCCGCGGGTTGACCAGGCACGACGTCGTCTTGAACGAGAACGTGTGGTCGAGGCATGCCTGGTTGCAGCCGATGCAGGTGTTGATGGTGTCCGCCGCACCGGCCGCGGCTTTCGCCACGAAGTCGGGGTCGGCGAGGAACGGGCGGGCCAGCGAGACCATGTCCGCGTAGCCGCCGGCGAGCAGTTCCTCTGCCTTGTCGGGGGTGTTGATGCGGTTGCTGGTCACCAGCGGCACCGACACGGCACCCATGAGCTTCTTCGTCACCCACGCGAAGGCTCCGCGCGGAACCGATGTGGCGATGGTCGGTATGCGCGCCTCGTGCCAACCGATACCGGTGTTGATGATCGTTGCGCCTGCCGCTTCGATACGCCGGGCGAGGGTGACGACCTCGTCGAACGTCGAACCGTTCGGAACCAGGTCGAGCATCGACAGTCGGTAGACGATGATGAAGTCGTCACCGACGGCCTCTCGGACCCTCCGGACGATCTCGACGGGGAACCGCATCCGGTTCTCGTAGCTTCCACCCCACTCGTCGGTGCGATGGTTGGTGTGCCGGGCGATGAACTCGTTGATGAGGTAGCCCTCGGAGCCCATGATCTCGACACCGTCGTAGCCGGCGGACTTCGCCAGCGCGGCACACCGGGCATAGTCACCGATCGTCTTCTCGATCTCGGACGTGGTCATCGCATGCGGGACGTGTGCGCTGATCGGAGCCTGGACGGCGCTGGGGGCCAACAGATCCGGGTGGTGCGCGTAACGTCCGAAATGCAGGATCTGCAGTGCGATCCGGCCGCCTTCGGCGTGTACTGCGTCGGTGATGATCCGGTGTTCGGCCGCGTCCTCCGGTGTCGTCATCATCGCACCGCCGGGCATGGGCCTGCCCTCCTCGTTCGGTGCGATGCCTCCGGTGACGATCAGCCCCACGCCACCGCGGGCCCGTTCGGCGTAGAAGGCGGCCATCCGCTCGAATCCACCGGGGAGCTCCTCGAGCCCGACGTGCATGGATCCCATGAGCACTCGGTTCGGCAGGGTGGTGAATCCCAGGTCGAGGGGTTCGAGCAGGTGCGGGTACAGTTCGGTGTTCTCGGTCATCTCAGTTCAGTTTCGTCGATCGATCTGGATCAAAATGCGTTGTCGGGCAGCAACATCAGTTCGGTGACAGGTGCAGCGACCCCGGTGCGAATCACCGCCAGTTCCGGAAGCACCGTCCGCGCGAAGAAGTCCGCGACCGCGACCTTCCCCTCGTAGAATCCCCGGTCGTCGGCGATCGGGGAGCCGTCGAGGGCGCCGAGCGCGATCTCGGCCTGGACGAGCAGTCGCCAGCCGATGACGAGATCGCCGAATCCGAGCAGGAAACGCACCGATTCGAGGCCGATCTTGTACACCTCCTCCGGATTGTTCTGCAAGTCGGCGAGGTAGCCGAGCAGGGTGCCGGTCGCGGCCTGCATGTCGTCGAGCGCGGTCGCAAGGATCCGCCGCTGCTCCTTCAATCGCGGATCTGCGGTGGGGTTTTCGAGGAAGTCGACGATCTGTCCGCGGAGGTGCCCGAGTGCGGCTCCCCTGTCCCGGGCGATCTTGCGGAAGAAGAAGTCGAGGGACTGGATGGCGGTGGTGCCCTCGTACAGGGAGTCGATCTTCGCGTCGCGGATGTACTGCTCGATCGGATAGTCCTGCAGGAAGCCCGATCCGCCGAACGTCTGCAGCGAGTCGGTCAGATACCGGTAGGCACGTTCGGATCCGGCGCCCTTGACGATCGGCAGCAGCAGGTCGTTGATGCGGGCAGCGAGGTCCGCGTCGGCACCCGACACGGTCGCCGCGGTCACCGGGTCCTGGTGCGCAGCGGCATACAGGTAGACGGCGCGCAACCCTTCCGCATACGCCTTCTGCATCATGAGGCTGCGTCGCACGTCGGGATGCCGCAGGATCGGCACTCGCGGCGCCGACTTGTCCGCCATGCGGGTCAGATCGGCACCCTGGATGCGTGTCCTCGCGTATTCGAGGGCGTTGAGGTATCCGGTGGACAGTGTCGCGATGGCTTTGGTACCCACCGACATCCGGGCATTCTCGATGACCTTGAACATCTGGGCGATGCCGTCGTGTACGTCGCCGACGAGCCAGCCCCGTGCGGGCACGCCGTGCGCACCGAACGTCAACTCGCACGTCGCCGAGACCTTCAGACCCATCTTGTGTTCCACACCGGTGACGAACACGCCGTTACGGTCGCCGAGCTCCCCGGTCTCGGTGTCGAAGTGGAACTTCGGGACGAAGAACAGCGACAGTCCCTTCGTTCCCGGCCCGGCGCCTTCCGGGCGAGCGAGGACGAGGTGGAAGATGTTCTCGACGAGATCATCCGATTCGCCACCGGTGATGAATCGCTTCACACCCTCGATGTGCCAACTGCCGTCCTTCTGCTCGACGGCGCGGGTTCGACCGGCCCCGACGTCGGAACCCGCGTCGGCTTCGGTGAGCACCATCGTCGCACCCCACCTGCGCTCCACCGCGATCTGCGCCCACCGCTTCTGCTCGTCGTTGCCGACACGGTGGAGCACATCGGACATCACCGGACCGAGCAGGTAGAAGAAGACCCCCGGATTCGCACCGAGCAGAAGTTCGTTGATCGCCCACATGACGGTGCGCGGCACCGGGGTTCCCCCGAGCGCCTCCGGCATCCCGAGCAGGAACCATTCGGCGTCCTGCCACGTCCGGAACGACCGTTTGAAACCGTCCGGCAGAGCCACCGTGTGGGTGGCCGGATCGAATACCGTAGGGTTGCGGTCGGATTCGGTGAACGATTCGGCAATCGGGCCTTCGGCCTGTTTCGCCGCTTCACGCAGCATCGTGCGGACGGTTTCGGCGTCGAGGTCGGTGTAGTCGCCCGCGCCGAGGTCGCGGTCGAGTCCGAGGACCTCGAACAGGTTGAACTCGAGGTCGCGGACATTGCTCTTGTAGTGACTCATCATGCACCCTTCCGGGAAAGTAGTTGCTGCACACCAAGTGCAGAGGGATGTCGATCAGGCGGGGCCGAGTTCGCGTTTGAGAATCTTTCCGGTCGCGGTCATCGGGAGCCGGTCGACGAACTCGACGACACGCGGATACTTGTAGGCGGCGAACTGTTGCTTGCCCCACCGAACCAGTTCGTCCGGGGTGGTCGGATCGCCGGGGTTGTTCAGGACGTACGCCTTGATCTCCTCGCCCAGGGTGTCGTGGGGCACGCCGACGACCGCGACCATCGACACCGCCGGGTGTGTCATGAGCACCTCTTCGAGCTCACGTGGATAGACGTTGTACCCACCGCGGATGATCATGTCCTTGGCACGATCGATCACGTGGTAGTAGCCGTCCTCGTCCTTGCGCGCAAGGTCACCGGTGCGGAACCATCCGTCGACGATCGCGGCGGCGGTCGCCTCCGGCCTGTTCAGATAGCCCTTCATCACCGGGTGGCCCTTGACCGCGATCTCACCGACCGCACTCGGGTCGTCGTCGATGTCGCGGCCGTTCTCGTCGACCAGCTTCATCTGTACACCCCAGATCGGTTTGCCGATCGAACCGGGCTTGCGCCTGCCGTCGCGCGGTGTGAAGCACACGCCCGGTGATGTCTCCGACAGCCCGTAGCCTTCCATCACCTGCACACCGAGTTTCTCCTCGACACGTGCCATGAGTTCGGTGGGCATGGCCGAACCCGCCGACACCGCGATGCGCAGCGTCGACAGTGCCTCCGCAGGTCCGGGATCGCCGGACACTGCTGTGAGCAGACCGTGGTACATCGTCGGAACCCCGGCGAAGACGGTGACCTGTTCGGAGCGGATCAGTGCGATCGCTGCCGCCGGATCGAATCGCGGCATCAGGACCAGGGTGTTACCGGCTGCGAACGCCGTGTGCATCTGCAGGGTCTGGCCGAACGAATGGAACAGCGGGAGTGTCACCAGATGGATATCGGTACCCTCACCCCCTTCGAAGGTGCGATGCGCGGTCAAGGCGTTGAGGGTGACGTTCGCATGGGTCAGTTCGGCTCCCTTGGGTTTCCCCGTCGTCCCCGACGTGTACAGCACCACTGCGGTGTCGTCGGATTCTGTTGCCACACTCTCGAACGCTTCACTGTGCCCGGCCAGTGCCCGGGTGAGCGTCTCGGTGCCCGGCAACGGCGAGAGCGCCTGCGGATCGGCCGTGACGACGAACAGGTGCTCGCACCCCGGCACCGCATCGAACCCCGCCCTGCCCTCCTCGAGCACGGGGAGTTCGGGACTTCCCTCGAAGCAGAAGTAGGCGCGGGCGCCGCTGTCCTCGAGGTGATACGCCACCTCACGCCCCTTGAGGAGGATGTTCAGCGGAACGACGACGGCGCCGGCTTCGAGGATGCCGTAGTACACGATCGGGAACCACACGACGTTCGGGATGCTCAACGCCACCCTGTCACCCGGTTCGATCCCGCGGGCGACGAGCAGGTTCGCGACCTGCTTCGCCGCGGCATCGACCTCGGCGAAGGTCATCCGGGTTTCGCCGGCGACCACCGCGGTGCGGTCCGGACAGGTGCGAGCGGAGTTTTCCAGAATTTCTGCGAGATTGAGCATCTCAGAGCTCCAGTTCTATGTCGGTGATCGGGTACGACACACACGAGTGGACGTATCCGACGCACTCGTCGGACAGTCGTGGGCGGGCCTCCTCCGCCCGATGGACATCACCGGAACGCACCCGCACACGGCACAGGCTGCATTCCCCGGAGCGGCACGCCGATTCGGGACGGAATCCCTTGTTCTCCAGAGCCTCGAGCAGTGGACGGTTGCGCGGTGTGCGGAACGTGGTACCGCGCACCGTCACCGCCACCGACCCGGAGGGGTCGACACCGGACGGCCAGGGTGGCCGGGCTCCGGGGCGAGCGGGCGCACCGTTCGCCTCGAACCGGATACGACGGCGCGGGTGGCCGAGCGAGGTGAGCTGTTCGAGAACATGCGGGTACATCTCCTGCGGGCCACACACGTACACCGTGCGGTCGCGCAGGTCCCCGGCGAGCAGCGTGACGACTTCGGCGGTGAGGACTCCTCCGATCACATGGTCGACCACGATGTTCGGGTGGGCAGCGGCGAGTTCGTCGAGTTCGTCGTGGAAGATCACGTCGTCGGCGGAGCGGGACCCGTAGATCAGGTGCAGTCGCCGGTCGAGGCCGGCGTCGGCGATCTCCCGGATCATGCTCATCGCCGGCACCACCCCGGAACCGTCCGCGAGGAAGAGTCCGTCGTCGCCGTGGAACAGCGGATTGTGGTGGAAGGTCCCCATCGGTCCGGTGGTGACGCACTCGTCGCCGACGGTGAGCGTGTCGATCAGCAGGTTGCTGATCCGGCCGCCCGGCACGCGGCGCACGGTCAGGTCGTAGTGTCCGAGCTGCGACGGACTCGACGAGATCGTATACGGCCGTGTCGTGTTCGCATACCTCAGCGCAACGTACTGCCCGGCGAGGAAGGGCGGAAGATCGGAACCGTCCGGGTGGGCGAGCCGGAAGGTCTTCGTCGTCGCGGTCTCGTCGACGACGTCGGTGACGTGCAGGTGCAGCCGTTTCGGATGACAGGTGTCGATCGTGTCGCGACCGCTCGCCCGGTGGTCGACGAGGTCCGGTCGGCGCGAGGCGAATCCGTCGGAGATGTCGCGGCCCGTCGGGTACGACGCGATGAGTGGGTGTGGCATGGCGGGGTCCTGTTCAGGCGGCACGGGAACAGACGACGCGACGGGCCACACGGACACCGGATTCGAGTGCCGGTTCGAAACCGCCCGATCCGGCCCACAACCCCGCGATGTGCAGGCCGCGGACACCGGTGTGACGTTCCCGATCGTTGAAGAGCCTGTTCTCGGCGGGATCCTGGCGGTAGCCGTAGAGGGCACCGCCGGTGTGCCCGAGACGGCGGGCGAGCGTGTGCGGGGTCGACACGTCCGCCTCCTCGATGGCGTCGCGCAGATTCGGTGATATCGGAGCGATTGCGTCGAGGAGCGACTCCGCGTGACCGAACTTGTTGATGTGGTAGTGCTTCGGGGCGATTCGATCCCACAGTCCGCTGTACTGGAGGGTGAACAGACTCAGACGACAGGTGCCCGGCGGCGCGAACCCCGGGGGTGCGACGTCGGGTGCGACGTCGTGACAGGTCGCGAAGACACCGAGTGCGGGTTCGAGGGAGTTCCAGTTGCGAGCGAGCGCATCGTCGTCGAGCGTGGTCGAGACGACGTTGGTGCCGGATGTGAAACCGAGTTCGGCGGCGGTGGCGTCGAGACCGAGGTGCACGACGAACGCCGACGGACCGACGCGCCTGCGAGCGAGCTCGGCAGAGACACCGGCGGGCGGGTCGTCGAGCATTCCGTAGGTGTCGGGCAGCGATGCGTTGGAGACGACCTCGCCGGTACCGACCTCGGTGCCGTCGTCGAACCGGACCGCGACGACACCGCTCGCGTGGGTGCGGATGCCGGTGACCTCGGTGCTGAACTGCACGTCGCCGCCGGCGCGGAGGAACGCGTCGAGGATCGCCGACGACATCGCCCGGGACCCACCGCGGACGTGAGCGGCCTTGAAGTCGATGTAGGTGGAGAACGTCAGGGCATAGTCCTGGAATGCAAGGTGCGACGGTGGAACACCCAGGTACGGCCAGTACGCAGCGAGTGCCGACTTGATGCCCGCCCCGGTGAAGTGTTCGTCGAGCACGTCGCCGAGTGTCCGCGGTCCGTGAGTGAACAGAACGGGGTCGATGTCTGCCGGCGGGGTCCCCCGCATCGCGGTGATCTGCCAGAACGTGACGCGCCGCACCAGGTCGAAGTAGCGTTCGAGGCGGTCGCGGTTGCCGGGGAACGCATCGTCGAGCACATCGACCGCACCGGCCCAGTCCGCCGGGATCGTCACGTCGTGGCTTCCGGGAACCACCGCCCGATACAGGTCGGGTTCGCGGACGAACTCGAGATCATCTGCGACACCCAGAGATTGCAGGACCCGGAACGGCGGTCCGGGATGGCCGATCACGCCGACACCGGAAAGCTGGTGCAGCGCGGATTCGAACTCGAACCGTCCTCTGCGGAAGGAGGTTCCGGCTCCCCCGGGGACGTTGTGACGTTCGACGAGGAGAGTGCGGAGGCCGCCCTGCTGCAGGGTGGCCGCCGCCGTGAGACCGGCGTTGCCCGCCCCCACGACCACCGCGTCGTAATCGGTCATCGAGAGGACTCGGCCCAGGCGAGCGCCGCGGCCTGGATGTCGGGGTAGCGCTGCGCCATTCGGGTTGCCAGCGCCTGCGCAGCCTTGAGCGGTCGGACCATCACCATGAAGTCGACGATGCGGTCGTTCTCGTCGTAGACGAGGAAGTCGCACCCGGTGACGGTCAGATCGTCGATGGTCGCTTCGAAGACGAGTGCGTGATTGCGACCGTCACGGATCTCGCGGACGTAGCGGAAGTCCTCGAAAACCTCCGCGACCGATCGCAGGATCGCGTTGGTGATCGCCTTGCCCGGATAGGGGGCGAAGGCCACCGGGCTGCGGAAGACGACGTCGTCGGCGAGCAGCGCCTCGGCAGCGTCCATGTCCTCGGTTTCGATTGCTTCGCGGAACGTGCTCACAGCCCCTCCATAGTCAACTTGTTGAATACCAACTTCGGTGAGCATATGAGCGGAGACGTGCGTTGTCCAGAAAAGTTACTAATCAATTTTTTCACTAGGGGCCCGCGGCGTCGTAACATGGGCGCATGGCGCTCCGACACGCGATCCTCGCTGCACTGACCAACGGTGATGCCTCCGGCTACGACCTGGCGAAAGCCTTCGACATCACCGTCGCCAACTACTGGTCGGCCACCCCTCAGCAGCTCTACCGCGAACTCGACAAGATGCTCGAGGCAGGACTGGTGGTCGCGCGGACCGTCGAACAGGAGAAGCGTCCCAACAAGCGCATGTATTCGCTGACGGAGGAGGGAACGGCCGCACTACACCGCTTCACGACCTCCGATCCCAAGCCCATCGCGATCCGCGACGAACTCCTCGTCCAGGTGGAAGCGATGGAACGCGGCGACCTGGACGCGGTTCGAACGCACATCCAGCAGAAACTCGCAGCGTCGGAAACCAAGCTCAAACGCTACGAGAAGACGCGCGAACACCTACTCGAGGGGCGGTCGGAAGCGTCGTACCTCGCGAACGAGCGCAGCATCGGGTCGTACCTGACACTGGCCCGCGGCATCACGTTCGAAACCGAGAACATCCGGTGGTGCGAGTTCGTGCTCACAACGCTCGCCGCCCGGGAATCACGGAACGCCGCCGACCGGACCGACCCCGGACACACGCTCGCCCCTCGGTCGAACGTCCACCGTGGACAGCCGAGGGGCGAGCGGTAACGACTACCGGGATGCCGACTACCGGGACGCCGCAGTCGCGGTCGCCCACCGATAGTCCGCCTTACCTGCCGGCGTGCGCTTCACCTCGTCGACGACGACGATCGACCGGGGCACCTTGTATCCCGCCAAGGTCTTGCGGCAGTGGTCCTGAACATCATCCAGCGTCAGTTCGTCGGCATCCGGATAGGTGGCGATGACCGCGGCGACGGCCTGACCCATCCGCTCGTCCGGCACCGGTACGACCAGTGCGTCCAGGACGGACGGGTGCGCGTGGATCGCGGCCTCGACTTCCTCGGCGAACACCTTCTCACCACCGGTGTTGATGCACTGCGAGCCCCGGCCGAGGAAGACGATGGTGCCGTCGGCCTCGACGCGCCCCATGTCGCCGAGCACGGCGAGACGGGTACCGTCCGCGCGAGTCGGGAACGTCCGTGCCGTCTTCTCCTCGTCCTTGAAGTAACCCAGCGGAACGTTCCCGATCCGCGCGATGTAGCCGATGTCGTCGGATCCCGCCGGGATCTCCTCGAGCCGTTCGTCGACGAGAATCATGTTGGGCGACGGCGGCATCCGCAGGTTCCCGGCGTCGTCGACGGTGAACGCACCGTCGTTTCCGGTCTCGGACGCGCCGAAGTTGTCGCGCAGCAGCAGGTCCGGTTTCACCGCGAGCATCCGGTCGCGCACGCTCGTCGACCAGATCGCGCCACCGGAGGTGATGGAGAACAGCGAGCTGAAGTCGACCTCGTCCTTGCGTCGTTCCATCTCGTCGACCAGCGGCAACCCCATGCCGTCACCGACGATGAGGATCACCTGCACCCTGTCCTTCTCGATGGCCTCGACGACCTTCTTCGGATCGAAGTCGCGGCGCAGCACGACGCGGGCGCCGAGCGTGAAGAACGTGAACAGCGAGTACAGGGCTGCTCCGTGCATGAGGGGCGCGGCGATGAGGAACGCGAGGTCGGGGAACTCCTTCGCGGCCGCCGCGACCTCGGCGAGATCCTTGCGCGGCTCGCTGCCGTACGGGTTGCCTCCCGACAACGGCTTGCGGAAGAAGTCGTCGTGCCGCCACATGACTCCCTTCGGGTATCCGGTGGTGCCTCCCGTGTACAGCAGGTAGACGTCGTCGCCGCTGCGCGCGGGGAACTCCGCGGTGGTCGGCAACTCGCGTGCATCACCGAACGGGATCACGGCGACGGACCGTGATCCGGCGGCCTCCCGTAGTTCCTCCGTCGTCTCGCCGACGACGAACACCGACCGGACCAGCGGACAGCGGTCGAGCAGCGATGCGAGCACCCGCTGGTGCTCCGGCAGTTCGACGACGACCGCGACGGAATCGGAGTTGGTGAAGATGTACTCGAGTTCGGTGGGCGTGTACCGGTAGTTGACGTTGATCGGCGCGGCCCGCACCTTGATGAGACCGAGGATGCTCGTGACGTGTTCGACGCTGTTCTTGAGGAACAGCGCCACGTGGTCGCCTTCGGCGATGCCCGCCCGGTCGAAGAGCTGAGCCACTCGATTGGCTTCACCGTCCAGTTGCGCGTAGGTGAAGTTCAGATCTTCGTAGGTGAGCGCAATACGATCCGGTACCGCCGCGGCGACCGTCTCGAACACATCCGCGAGGTTGAACTGCACCATGAATTCCTCCTGCAACCGTCGGGGTCTGCTCCGTCGAGCCCTACCCCAGAATCTAGAACAGGTTTCATCCTTGCGGAAGGCTTCGTTCCGATTGCCCGTACAGGAGGTGCCCCGAGATGTGCGACAGTGACCGGATGAAGACGGTCTACGTCGTGACGCACCCCGAGGCCACCCATCACGTCGACGGTCTCGTCGGCGGTTGGTACGACTCCGAACTCACCGACCAGGGCGTGGCCGACGCAGCGGCGATCGCGAATCGGCTGAGGGAACTCGTTCCGGCCGCGGCCGTCCCGACACTCCACAGTTCCGACCTGACCCGCACCGTGCAGACCGCGCACCCCATCGGCGAGGTGTTCGACATCGAACCGGTTCTCCTCGCAGATCTGAGGGAGAAGTCGTACGGCGTCGCGGGCGGCCGCCCCCGCGCCTGGCTCGATGCCCGGTTCGTGCCACCACCGCCGACGGGCAACCGACTCGATCACGACGAAGGAATCGCGGGGGGCGAGACGAAACGCGAATGGGTGGTCCGCGTCCACCGGGCGGTCGAGCGCATCACGGCCGACGACGTCGAACATCGGATCGTCGTGACGCACGGCGGCTCCCTCAACTGGGTCGTCGCCGCATGGCTGCGACTACCCGTCGAGGCGTGCGCGTACCCGGCGTTCCACGCGACACCCGGCAGCATCACCGTCCTGAGAGAGGACGACGTCTTCCACAACCGCACCCTGCACACCCTCGCGGACCGGTCCCACCTGGCCCGCTGACACCGATCCGAGAAGACGTCCACGAATATTCGGTCGCCCGTGGACGCCGAACACCTCTACCCTGACGCGGACACCCCGTAACGGAACCGGAGAGGGAGACATGCCCGAGTCTCGACCACGTGCCCACATCGCGATGGTCGGTATCCCGGCCGTCAGCCACGTCCTGCCGAGTCTCCGGATCATCCGCGAACTGGTGGACCGCGGACATCGGGTGACCTACGCCAACGACCCGACCGCAGCCGAACTGATCGCCCCGACCGGCGCCGAACTCGTCCCTGTCCCATCGACACTGCCGGTCGCCGACAACGACTGGCCCGACGACCCCTTCGGGGCGATGGACGTGTTCCTCGACGACGCCATCCAGGTCCTCCCCCGGTTGCATGCCGCCTACGACGACGACCCGGCCGACGTGTACCTGTACGACATCGCCGGCTACGCTGCGCGCGCTCTCGCCGAATCACAGGGGCGTCCCTGCGTACAACTGTCGCCGACGTTCGTCGCGTGGGACGGCTACGACGAGGAGGTCGTGGCACCCATGCGTGAGCTTCCGGGCGCCGACGCCTACCGGTCGAAGTTCGCGGCGTGGCTCGCCGCGTGCGGCGCCACCACGACCGACCCCGACAGCTTCGCCGGTGTTCCCGAAAGCGCATTGGCGTTGATCCCGAAGGCGATGCAACCCAACGCGGAACGCGTCGACACCGACAGGGTGACGTTCGTGGGCCCCTGTTTCGAACCGACGACGGACGAATGGCATCGGCCGGCCGATGCGCAGAACGTCCTGCTGATCTCCCTCGGCTCGGCGTACACGCGGCAACCGGACTTCTATCGGCGGTGCCTGGTCGCGTTCGGCAACCTTCCGGGCTGGCACGTCGTCCTCCAGATCGGCAAGTACGTCGAACCCGGTGAACTCGGCGAGATCCCCCCGAACATCGAAGTGCATCAGTGGGTTCCGCAGCGCGCCATCCTCGACCAGGCGGATGCCTTCGTCACCCACGCGGGAATGGGTGGCAGCAGCGAAGGCCTGTGGGCGGGCACACCCATGATCGCCGTGCCCCAGGCCGTGGACCAGTTCATGAACGCCGACCGGTTGGTCGAGTTGGGTGTCGCGCGGCGCCTCGACACCGCCGACGCCACCGCCGACGCATTGCGCACCGCCTTGGACGAGTTGATCACCGATCCCCAGGTCGCCCGCCGGTCGAGGCAGCTTCGCGCCGACGCGCGCGCCGAAGGTGGCACGGCGCGCGCCGCCGATCTGATCGAGGAGATCGTCGGACGCGCCCGGTAGCCGTCAGGCGGTGATTCCCGCGGTGAGGATGGATGCCAGTTCGCGGTAGGCGTTCGCGTCGTCGAGTCCGGTGGCTGCACCGACCCCGCCCTGTTGGATCCGGACCATCATGGTCGCCGCGAGATCCGCGGCGAAAGCGGCGTGCACGCTCCGGAAGTCGCCGGTCGCGACGCCGTCGGCGATGAGCTCCTGGACCCTTCCGGCCGCGATCCGGGTATTGCGTTCGTACACCTCCCGAGCCGGCGCGAACGCCGCCAGATCCGTCATGAACGGTTCCGACGCGACCGACAGCGCCTCCCCCACCGCGGTCAGGTAGACCACGACGCGGTCGCGTGGTGCGGCAATGTCGGCGACCGCGGATTCGACCTGCTCGGTGGCCCTCTTGAAGAAGTGCACCGTCGCGGACGTGACCAGCCGTTCCTTGCTGCCCGCCAGGGTGTAGAGGGTGGACTTGGAACACTTCAGTCGCGCGGCGATCGCGTCCAGGGTCAGCCGTGCGAATCCTTCGGCGAGAAAGAGATCGACCAGGGCGTCGAAGAGTTCGGTGCGGCGGGCGGTGGCGAACGACGAGCGTGACTCCATTCGATCGATAGTACTGGCGGACTCCTTGCAGTACTACTCCGACGACAGTACTGTGAGCATCGATCCAGTACTCAGTTCGAGGAGACACCGTGGCCGTCGACCGCCTGCTGCCCACCGCCGAAGCCCGCGACCTCATCGCCCTGACCCGCGACGTCGCCGACAAGGTGCTCGCGCCGATCGTCGACGAGCACGAGAAGAACGAGACCTATCCCGAGGGCGTGTTCGCGACGCTCGGCGAGGCCGGCCTGCTGAGCCTGCCGTACCCCGAGGAATGGGGCGGCGGCGGACAACCCTACGAGGTGTACCTGCAGGTCCTCGAGGAGATCGCCGCCCGCTGGGCCGCCGTCGCGGTCGCGGTGAGCGTCCACAGCCTCGCCTGCCACCCACTGATGGCGTTCGGCACCGACGAGCAGAAGCAGACGTGGCTTCCGGACATGCTCGGCGGCAACACCGTCGGCGCCTACAGCCTGTCCGAACCGCAGGCCGGATCCGACGCGGCAGCGCTCGCATGCAAGGCCGTCGCCGCCGATGGCGGCTACCGGATCACCGGCGCGAAGGCATGGATCACCCACGGTGGCATCGCCGACTTCTACAACCTGTTCGCCCGCACGGGCGAGGGTTCGAAGGGCATCTCCTGCTTCCTCGTCCCCGACGACACCGAGGGGCTGAGCTTCGGCAGACCCGAGGAGAAGATGGGCCTGCACGCCGTCCCCACCACCTCCGCGCACTACGACGACGCATTCGTTCCCGCCGAGCGTCGCATCGGCGACGAAGGCCAGGGGCTCCAGATCGCATTCAGCGCTTTGGATTCCGGTCGGCTCGGTATCGCGGCGGTCGCGGTCGGCCTCGCCCAGGCCGCACTCGACGAAGCCGTCGCCTACGCACAGGACCGGACTGCATTCGGTCGCAAGATCATCGACCACCAGGGCCTCGGCTTCCTCCTCGCCGACATGGCCGCCGCCGTCGACTCGGCCCGCGCCACCTACATCGACGCCGCCCGCCGCCGCGACGCCGGACTCCCCTACTCCCGCAACGCATCCGTCGCCAAACTCGTCGCCACCGATGCGGCGATGAAGGTGACGACCGACGCGGTACAGGTACTCGGCGGCTACGGCTACACCCGCGACTTCCGTGTGGAGCGATACATGCGGGAAGCAAAGATCACGCAGATCTTCGAGGGCACCAACCAGATTCAGCGCCTCGTGATCAGTCGCCACCTCGCGGGCTGAGACCTCACGAGGTGGCGGCCCACCGTCAGGATGCGAGGAGCTCGTCGATCTGGCCGATCGCCGAACTGGCACCTTCGACGACACCCATGTCGAGCACCTGCTGCAACGCGTCGGCGGATTCGTACGTGCTCACGTAGGTCGCGCGGGTACCACCGTCGTGTTCGACGAAGGTGTAGTCGTTCCGCGACACCGGAAGGTCGGTGTTCGGATTGAACTTCTCGTCGGCGAAACCGTCGAGGAACGACAGCCTCGTCGGTTCGTCCACTGCGACGATCTCCCAGTAGCCGGCGAACTTCTCCCCTTCGGGACCGGTCATGAAGTAGGTGACGCGCCCACCCGGGGTGAGATCGTGCTCGACGAAAGTGGCCGGGTATTCCGGTGGGCCCCAGACCTTCTCGAGCTGGCGAGGATCGGCGTAGATCTCCCAGACGCGCTGCACGGGTGCAGCGAAATCGGCAACGATCGTCAGCGTCCGATCGTCGAGGTTCTTGCGGACATCGGTCACAGGCATTGCTCAGCCCTCCACGGCGGAGTCGGTTGCGATGAGTTCGTCGATACGCGCAATGCGTCCACGCCACACCTGCTCGAGTTCGAGAAGCATGGACGCCACCGAGCGCACCGCCTCCACGTCGCCACTGGCCAACTGCTCCCGACCGCTGCGACGCTTGGTCAGCAGACCGGCCTTCTCCAGCACGGCAACGTGCTTCTGAACCGCGGCGAAGCTCATCTCGTACTTCGCCGCGAGCGCGGAGACCGACTGCTCTCCCGCAAGAACCCTGCGCAGGATGTCGCGCCGGGTGCGGTCGGCGAGCGCGTGGAACAGGGCGTCCGCCTCGTCCTCACCATCTCCGTTCACAGGCTCAAACATACAACCAACTGGTTGCATATTGTCAAGGCTCCGGTCGCGCCCGGATGCGTGAAACCCACCCTCACCTGTGCGAATGTATCGCCCGGTCGATTGAATCGATCGGATGTACCACTCGCTCACGAGGGAGCGGAGCGACCCACATCCACGGGGGAGCGGAGCGACCCCGAATTCACGAGAGCGCGGAGCGACCCCACATTCACGGGAGCGCGGAGCGACCCGCATTCAGCGGGGAGCGGAGCGGTCGTCGAGGACCAGTTGCAGAAACACGAGGTCGAGCCAACGCCCGAACTTCGCACCCACTTGCGGAAGGTGGCCTACCTGCTCGAATCCGAGCTTCTCGTGCATCCGGATCGAGGCGACGTTGGTCGCGTCCACTCCCGCGACCATCACGTGCTTGCCGAGTCGGCGGGCGTGCTCGATCAGTTCGGTCATGAGGGCCCGTCCGAGCCCCTTCCCGTGGGTGTCGGTGCGGACGTACACCGAGTGCTCGACGGTGTGCCGATACCCGTCGAACGGGCGCCAGTCACCGAACGTCGCGTATCCGAGCACGTCGTCGCCGTCGACGGCCACGAGCACCGGATAGCCGGCGCCGGTACGGTCGGCGAGCCATGCCCGCCGGTTCGCGACGTCGACGACCGTCTCGTTCCAGATCGCCGTGGAGTTCTCCACCGCGTCGTTGTAGATTCCGGTGATCGCTTCGACGTCCTCCACCGATGCGGAGCGGATCTGCACTGCGTCATCCCTTCGGTTCAGCGACAGGCGCCACGTCGCCCCCATTCCGTGAGCGAATGTACCGGCCATCTCGCTGGATCGACCGGGTGTACCGTTCACTCGGGGTGAGCGGAACGGGGGCGGGGTCACGGGAGGGTGACCTACCGGGTCACGACCTGGACACGACATTGCCCCAGGGTCACAGCATCACGGCAGAAACGGTGATCACCTCGGCGTCGACACCTCCTCGGACCAGCATGGAGGAGGGTCGGGCACAGAGGGAGGGCAGCTATGAACGGCCGGACGATCCTGCGTGCGCTCGTCGCATGTGCAGCACCGATTGCTCTGCTCGCCGGGACCGCGCCGAGCGCGTCGGCGATCGACACGACGCTGAGCTGGTCGGTGTACACGAAGCACGATCAGGTCAGGGTCCGGTTCAACTATCACCAGATCCCGGACAGGGACCGGCCGTACACGTGCACCGCCGTGGTGGACGAGGTCGGCAACGCGGACATGTGGGTGGTCACGTACGACACCGTCGAATTCGCCGGGGTGCTGCCCGGTCCGCACGAGGTGAAGGCCAACTGCGAGGACAGTGACGGCGACATGGTGTCGGTGGGGTCGATCCTCATCGACATGCCCGGCCCCGCCATGTGGCAACTCGAGGGCACCGAGCATGCACTGATCGACTGAACCCGCACCGACCGCACCCGCACAGATCACGCACCGATCACGCACCGATCGCCCGTTCCGACGATTCGCCGATTCGCCTGGTTTCGGCGAATCGTCCAGTGACGCACGTCCGGTGACGCATGAAGGTGCCGCATGAAATTGCGTACCCGCGGCGGGTTCCGAGTCGGTAGATTGGAACGGGCACCGACGTCGACGGAAGCGAGGCGCATCGTGCGACCCAGCCATCTCCCCCTCCGCGCCGCCACGGGCGCGTTCATCCTCAACTCGGGCCTGGGCAAACGGGCGCTGCCCGCCGAGAACGCCGCGGAATTGCAGGGGATGGCCGCGAACGCCTTTCCCTTCGTCGGCCGGTGGGATCCCGGAACGTTCGGCAAGGCGCTGTGCGCCGCCGAGATCGGGATCGGTGCCGCACTCCTCGCCCCGTTCGTGCCGTCGTTCGTCGCGGGTGCCGCGCTCACGGCGTTCGGTGGCGGGATGATGACCATGTACTGGCGTACCCCCGGCATGCACGAGAACGGTTCCCCGCGGCCCACGCAGGACGGAATTCCGCTCGCGAAGGACTCGTGGTTGCTCGGTGCCGGACTCACCCTGATGCTCGAGCCGAAGAGGAGGTGATCAACGCCGGAATACGTTCTGCATCAACAGAATAGAAGGATCCAGGCGATCCGTCCGAGATCCACCGGGATCGGTTCGACGGAACCCGCGTGGAATACGTCCATCTAGGGTGGAATGGAGAGCATGAACATCGCCGAAACACCTCCCACCGAACGCCGACGGCAAGCACTCGAGGCCGTCCGGGATCTCGGGAAGCAGCGCACCGACCACGCCCTGTTGAAGGTGAAATGCCCCGCGAGCCACATGGTCGCCGCGGTCTACGACACGTCCGCAGGGCATGTCGTGGTGTGTGGCACCGGCCCGGGCGGGCACGGCTCCCGCGACCGCAACGCCAACAACCGCGGTGGCGACTCCCTCGACGACAAGTTCGTCGACACCGTCGAGGCCACCCAGTTCGAGGACGACGAGTTGCCTGCCGGCTGCGGCTGCGGACCCCGCACCATATCCCGCAAGAAACTGCAGGATGCGGTGGTGTCGCACGCGCACGTCGTCACCCTCACCTGACGAGCCCGACGACACCGACGAGCCCGACACCACTCGCCGAGAAGTCACACCGCACACCAACGTCACACACCGAAGTGGAGGATCCTCCGGAAGACATCGAGGGCCTCGTCGGCCCATCCGAGTACGGACAGCGTCGAGTCGATGTTCTGCGGCGGTGTCCGTACGAGGGTGTCCAGACGCACCAGTCGCTCGAAGTCGACCGACGGATCCGCCCGCACCGCGCCGTTCGGGCCGCGGAACTCGACGCCCGCCGCGGCCATGATCCGGACGAGTTCGCGAGCGAGGATCCCGTAGCCGACGGTGGTGGGATGAACGCCGTCGAGCGAGAACAATCCACCGGTGCGACGACCGCCGTCACCGTCAGCGGTCAGGAACCGCGTGTCGGGTACCGGTTGCAGCGCAGCGAGTTCGGGTGGCAGCGGATAGGGCTCCCACCAGTCGGGCCGAGCGTTGACGTCGTGGATGTAGCGGCGGCTCGCGAGCCGTTCGAGGAGTCCCGCGGTGTCGAGGAGGTACCAGTCGAGGCCGTCGCGGCGGGCATCGGCGACCGCCGCGGTGATCGTCTCGTTGTAGTGGTCGATGGCGATGTCGACCGCGCGGGCCTGGGCACCGGTGATGTGCTCGTCGCGGACGGCGTCGAAACGGCGTTCGTCCACCCACGGTCGCGTGTAGTAGGGGAAGTACCGGGTGCCGCTCTTGTCTCCGATGCCCCGCGCGATGGGTGCGATGGTGACGTGCGGGACGGTGCACAGGACGACGTGCCGTGCGGACACGGCGCGCACCGCGCCGACCACCTCGGCGTACTCGACGTCGAAGTGTTCGGGCCGCCACACGGTGTACGCGTTCTTGGCATCCGGATCACGGAAGTCCGGTCCGCTCCATTCGACCTTCAGTTCGGTGACGGACCGCAACGCGTTGTTGGAACCGAGGAACACGACGAGCGTCTCGATCCCCGCGTCCGCGTCGTCGTCACGGTCGTCGCCGAGTGCGGTGGCCGCGTCGAACAGTGTCATGGCGGTCTGCGGCGGCGCCCAGTGCGGATACACGTGCAACGCGGCCCGATCGCCGTTGTTCTGCACGATCTGGTCGAGGAGGTTGTCGACGGGGGTCTCGAGGGCGGCAGCGCAGATCGCGGCGGTCTTCCCGAGCGCGTCGCGCAGATCCCAGCCGTAGCACGACAGGTTGTGGTTGTAGCCGCCGACGACCGGTGGTTCCGCACCCGGCCCCCGCTCCCAGTAGTCCTCGACCTCGTCCATGAAGCCGCGGGCGGTGAACAGCGCCGCCGGGATCTGCCACGGTCGTGGATGCGCCCCGTATCGGTCCTCGAGGCGGCGCAGCAGGACTTCGACGTTGAGCGGTAGCCCACCGGGCCCACCGAACCGCGGATACCGGAAAGTGGGCAACACCCCCAGTTCGTACGCGACGATCGCCGGTACCGACAGGTCGGTGTGGAAGACGGCTCCGCTCTGAAATCCCTGGAGCAGCGAATCGCCGATCGCCACGAGTCGGTGTCTCGGTGTGGCGCGCCGCTCGATGTGGACGTCGATGCCCAGTGCGGGGTCGAATTCGGGTACTCGCGGTGGGTGCGTGGCGCGGGCGACGACGTCGGGGGGCGTCCCCTCGGGTAGCGGTCTCGTCGCGGACATGCCGGTCCCCTTCCCCACCGATGTGTGTCACCACGAGAGTGTGCCGGGGCGGCGGTCTTGTCAACGACGGATCATGGTTCGTGAGGAAAGGGGTGCAGCGGTGAGCGATGCGGATTTCGCCCACACCGACAGGGCCGAGAAGAACCGCCGCGACAAGGCGTTGGCGTTGGCACGGTTCGTGTGGGATCGCGGTGTGACGGGCGCGGAGTTGCTGGCGATGAGCGACGAGGTGCGGCGCCGCCTGGCGCGGGCGGCCGACGCGCACCCGCCGCGGACGATGGAGACGTGGACTCTGGTGGCTTCGCTGCTGGACGAGAAGGATGCGTGGGCGCGGGCGCATCCCGATCATCCCGCGGCTCGCCGCGGGCACCGGGACGAGAAGATCATGTGGGTGAAGCCGGCGACACGGTCGTGGTTCGACAGTCCACCGCGACGCGGGACCCCGCCGTCATGAAACAACTGTCCGAACCGCTCCGGGAGGGCATCGTCGACGCGTACGCACCGCGCGACGTCGCTTCGGCGACGCCGCCCGACCGCGGTGACCCACCGCACCGCGACCGAACAGCACTGCTGTGGTCGAATGACCGTCGACCACAGCACCGACCACGGGAGTTCGCATTGAGCGCATCGATCACACCGGTCCGGGTCGGGGACGTGACGGTCGGGGACGGCACACCGACGGTGATCGTCCCCTTGACCGGACGCACCCCCGACACCCTGCGTGAGCAGGTGGACGCGCTGGCCGGTCGTCGCATCGACATCGTCGAATGGCGCGTCGACTTCTTCGAGGACCTCACCGGACCCACCGGTGTCGACGCCGCCGTCGCGCAGGCGCGGCTGCTCGCCGAGCAGCTCGGCGACACCCCGCTGCTCGCCACCGTCCGCACCGCGCACGAGGGCGGTGAACTCGACGTCGACGGCACCACCTACAGCGACCTGAACTGCGCACTGGTGCGGTCGGGGGCGATCGGGCTCGTCGACGTCGAGTTCCTCCGCGCACCCGACGCGGTGCGGGAGATCATCGCGACCGCCCACCGGCACGATGTCGCCGTGATCGCGTCGAACCACGATTTCGACGCGACCCCGCCGCGCGACGAGATCGTGGCGCGCCTGCGGGCCATGCAGGAACTGGGCGCCGACATCTGCAAGATCGCGGTGATGCCGCAGTCGACGAAGGATGTGCTGACGTTGCTCGACGCGACCCGCGTCATGCACGAGGAGCACGCCGACCGGCCGATCATCACGATGTCGATGGGCGGGCTCGGGGTGATCTCGCGGATCGCCGGTCAGGTGTTCGGGTCGGCGGCGACGTTCGGGATGGTGGGCGCCGCCTCGGCGCCGGGTCAGGTGGATGCCGGGGAGCTGCGGGCGGTGCTCGATCTGCTCGATCGCGCGCGCTGAACCCCGGCAGCGATCCTGACGCCGCGGAGCTCGGGAGGCCCCTCGGGTACGTCACAACGTGTCTTTCGGTAGGCCGGTCGAGAAGGGCCGGTGTTCGTCACCGGCCGAGAACTCCGTTCGCGGGCGCGCCGCGAAATGACGTCCGGCATCGAACGGCTCGAACCACGCCTGCACCGTCGCGAACAAGGCACGTTGCGGCAACCAGAAGTCGCCGAATGCGGCCTGCTCGGTCAGCGGGCCGTCCGGCCCGAGATCGGATCCGGCGACGACCGCGTGCACGGTGCGCACCGTCCACAACTGCCGCGGGTCGGCCCGGAACCACTGACCGTTCGGCACGTGTCCGCCGAGCCGAACCCGGCCGACGCCGAGCACCGGACCCGCGACCCGTCCCATCCCCGCCAGCACCGCGGGACTGTGCCGAAGCACGGCGGGCATGAGCTTGCCCGCCACGTTCATGGCGGTGGTCGCCGGCGACGTGGCCATCCGGAGATCCCATTCGAGCTCACTGCCGGCCGTGACGTGCAGGTCGTTCGGACCGGTCCACTCGGCGCGGACGTCGGTCTGCTCGGTCCGGGTCAGCGCGTGGCCCAGGAACCGAGGGCAGTTCAGTTCGGGCGGGACGTCGCTGTACACGGTCCACGCCCCGGCCGGGTCCCGATGCCATACGGACGTGTAGCCGTCGCCGATGGAGTTGACGGGGAATCTGCGCAGCGCGAGGTAGTGGCCGCTGGCGAACGGGGCGCCGATCACCGCGTAGCCGGCGAATCGTTCACCGGAGACGCGGGGCAGCTCACAGGATTTCTCCGCGGCCGACTGCGGGGTGGTGGTCATGACGTCCTCCCAGAATTGCTGGTACACCGATCGTGCGCCGCGCGCGCTGTGGCGTCATGGGGCCGTTGCCTCATCTTCCGCACCTGGGCTCGCTCGGTGGACACTGAGACGATGGCACCGACCAGTGGCGGTCCGCGGCGAGCCGAGCTGATCGCCGCGTTGTCCCTCGCGATCGACCTCGGCCTCGGCCAGCCGATGGAACACATGCTGCGGTCGGCGCTGATCGCCACCCGCCTCGCGGACCGTATGGGGCTCGGCCCCGAACAGCAGGCGGTCGTGTACTACTCCAACCTGGTCGCATGGATCGGATGCCATGCGGACTCGCACGAACTGGCGCAGCTGTTCGGCGATGACATCGCCTTCCGCGCCGACACCTATGCGGTGGACATGACAGGATTGTCGTTTCTTCGCCTGCTGATGAACCATGTCGGGCGCGGACTTCCCCATGCCGAGCGCAGCCTCCGGGCCGCCGTCTTCCTCTTCACCGCGCGCCGGCAGATGTCCGATCTGATCCGATCTCACTGCGGGTCCGCGAGCGCCCTCGCCGCGCACATCGGGCTGGATCCGCAGGTGGGGTCTATGCTGGCGTTCACATTCGAGCGGTGGGACGGTGCCGGGCTACCCGCCGGTGTGCGCGGCGACGCGATCCCGATCGAGATGCACATCGTGCATCTGGCGGACGTCGTCGAAGTTCACCTGCGTGCCGGTGGGCCGGCGACTGCGGTCGCCGTGGCCCGGGCGCGCCGTGGGACACAGTTCTGTCCGCGTGTGGTTCAGGTATTCGACGAGGCCGCCGCCGAGATCACCGCGGGCGTGCTCGAGCAGGATGCGTGGTCGGCTGCGCTGGCCCGGGCACCCGATGGGAACGATGTCCTGAGCGATCCCGAGTTGGACGAATTGTTGCGGGCGATGGGCGATTTCGTCGACCTCAAATGCCCGTTCCTGTTGGGCCATTCGAAGCACGTTGCAGATCTGGCCGCAGCGGCAGGACGGTATCGAGGACTGTCCGGTGCGCACGTCGAACTCCTCTACCGCGCCGGACTGGTGCACGGGCTGGGAAGAATGGGTGTGCCCAACCAGATCTGGGAGAAGCCCGGTCCCCTCACCACCGCGGAATGGGAGCGGGTCCGGATGTATCCGTATCTGACGGACCGGATCCTCAGTCGCGTCGACGGTTTGGAATCGGTCGTCGCGCTCGCCCGCACGCACCGCGAACGGCTCGACGGTTCCGGATATCCCAACGGACTGCGCGGTGCGGAACTGCATGCCGAATCGCGGATTCTCGCCGCCGCCGAGACCTATCAGCGACTACTCGAACCCCGACCGCACCGGCGGGCGCTCACCGCCGAGGACGCGGCCGCACGGATGCGCCGCGATGCGCGCGCAGGACGGTTCGACGCGGAAGCAGTCGAAGCCGTGCTCGGCGCGGCCGGGCACCGAACCGAACGACGCGCACCCTGGCCGGCCGGACTGACCGGGCGGGAGGTGGAGGTGCTCGGACTCGTCGCCCTGGGGTACACGAACCGGCAGATCGCCGCCGAACTGCACATCACCCACAAGACGACGCGCAACCACGTCGAGCATCTCTACACCAAACTCGGTGTGCACAACCGCACGCAAGCCGGGCTTGCCGCCATCGACCTCGGATTGATGCCCTGGTAGGGCTCTGTCGGGCGAGGCGTCCTCGTTTCCGACCGTGGGACGTCGTACCGGTTCGGAAAACGCTACCGGCCCTCCCGTTGCGGTGCGTCGGCGTCGTCCCACAGTTTCAGCACGGTCGTGAGGATCTCCTCGGAGACCCCGAGCCCACCGAGGTGGCTCTCCCCCGGCAGGTGCTGGAACTCGGCGGCCGGCAGCAACTCCACCATGTGGAGCCCGTGCCGGAACGGGATGATGTGGTCGGTGTCGCCGTGCCACCACCGCACCGGAACCTGCACGTCGGCGATCCGGAATCCCCAGTCGCGGGCGAACACGACGATGTCGGCGAACGGTGCCGCCATCTGTTTACGGCTGCCGTTGAGGAGATCGTCGAGGAACATGGCCTTGAACTCGGGGCGGGCCAGCAACCGGCGGTCGCCTTCCGGTGACAGTCGCCCGTACAGGTCGATGATCGGCGACGCGAAGGGCCGCACCACCCGGATGCCCGCGCTCAGTGCCGTCCCGATCGGGACACCTCCGCGCGCCAGCAGCGGCGCCACGAGCGCCCCGAGTTCCATCAGTCCACCGCTGATCGCGTCGGGCCCGGTGACGGGAGCGACCCCACCGAGCACGGCGGCGGCGACGACCCGGTCGGGCATCGCGTAGGCGGACGCGAGGGTGTAGGGGCCGCCTCCGGACAGTCCGACGACTGCCATGCGGTCGACGCCGAGGGTGTCGGCGACGATCCGCAGGTCCTCGGCGAACGCGAGGACGTTGCCGTAGGTGTGCGGGGTGGACGAGCCGATCCCCGGGCGGTCGACACCGATGAGCCGCACGCCCATCCGTTCGGCGAGGGACCTGGCCTCGATCGGGATCTGCCGGCGCGCACCGGGCGTGCCGTGCAGCCAGAACACCGCGCGGCCGGTAGCGGACCCGAACTCGGCGAACCCGAGCCTGCGGCCGCTGCCGACGGCGACGGTGCCCTCGAGTTTCGGGCGTGCGACGTCGATCATGCGCGACAGCATGACACGTGTTCTACCTTTTCGTCATCTGCTGCCGGACAGGACCGGATGCACACCCGAATCGGCGGCGCCCGGGTCGTAACCGCGGTACCGTTATCTGACAACGCCTGCAGTCGGATTCGATCGTGGAGACACTCGTGACGAAGATGCTGGCACCCGCACCCGTCGGCCTCGACGCTGTGCCCGGCGACGCCGGACTGCCCTACGTCGGGTACGCACTCGACTACATGCGCGACCCGTTGAAAACGTACGAACGACGCTACCGACGACACGGGCCCGTGTCGTGGTTCCGCTTCGCCGGAGACCCGTGGGTCGTTCTGATCGGACCGGACGCATGCGGCGCCGCCCTGCAGAACCGCGACCGCGCGCTCGCGAACGGTCCCGGATGGCGGACGCTGATCGGGCCGTTCTTCGACCGCGGACTGATGCTCCTCGACGGCGACGAGCACAGCTCGCACCGGCGGATCATGGCGCAGGCGTTCACCCGCGACCGGCTCTCCCGGTACACCGAGGCGCTGCACCCCGCGATCGATGCCGCCCTCGACGGCTGGAGCCCGCGGGACGGATTCCGCGCGTACCCGGCGATGAAGGAGCTCACCCTCGGACTTGCGACGGCGATCTTCATGGGCGGCGCAGAAGAGACGTCGCCGCGGGAGATGGACGCCGTGAACGCGGCCTTCGTCGGGTGCGTGCAGGCGGCGACGGCGATCGTGCGGTATCCGCTGCCCGGCACCCGGTGGCGCCGCGGCGTGCGCGGCCGACGACACCTCGAGGACTTCTTCCGCCGCTATCTCCCGGCCCGCCGCGCCGGCGACGGCGACGACCTGTTCTCGGTGTTGTGTCACGTCGAATCCGAGGAGGGCGAGCGATTCTCCGACGACGACGTCGTCGACCACATGATCTTCCTGATGATGGCCGCGCACGACACCTCCACAATCACCTTGTCGACGGCGCTGCGGTATCTCGGGCAGTTCCCGACGTGGCAGGACCTGTGCCGCGACGAGTCCGAGGCGCTCGGCACCGAGACACCGTCCTTCGACGACCTCGAACGACTCACCACCGTCGACCTCGTGATCAAGGAATGCCAGCGACTCGTCACACCGGTGCCCGGTGTCGTTCGCCGCGCGGTCGCCGACACCGAGATCCTCGGCCGCTACGTGCCCGCCGGCACCCTGGTGAACGTCGGCCTGCACTACACCCACCACATGACCGAGTACTGGCCCGACCCCGAACGTTTCGATCCGGGCCGGTTCGCCGCCGAACGCCGGGAGGACCGCGTCCACAAGTACGCGTGGACACCGTTCGGGGGTGGTGCGCACCGGTGCCTCGGAATGCACTTCTCCGGGACCGAGATCAAGACCGTGCTGCACCACATGCTCCTGCGGTACCGCTGGCACGTGCCCGCCGGGTACGAGACACCGTTGAACTTCACATCGCTGCCGTACCCGCAGGACGGTCAGCCGATCGACCTGCACCCACGGTGACCCCGGACGCCCGGACCACGCCGTGACGACCGACGCCCTCGACACCCACTTCCTCGACGAGGTCGGCTCCGGGGTCGGGGGCACACCCGATCGTCGTGTCGGCGACGATCTGCTGGTCCGGTGTTTCGATGCGCAACTGCAGTCGCGGCACCTCGATTTCGCCGCCCGCGACCTGCAGGCGCGCGGCGCCGGCTTCTACACGATCGGTTCGGCCGGACACGAATCGAACGCGGCGCTGGGGTTGCTCACGCGCGTCACGGATCCGGCTCTGCTGCATTACCGTTCGGGCGGTTTCTACGCTGCACGTGCCGCGCTGCTCGCGGGTACGACGCCGATCCGGGACGTGCTCGCGGGTTGCGCGGCCTCGACGCTCGACCCGATTTCCGGTGGCCGGCACAAGGTGTTCGGCAACGCCGCGCTGAGCGTTCTGCCGCAGACGTCGACGATCGCCTCGCATCTGCCGCGCGCGGTCGGTCTCGCGCTGGCGCTGCCGCGCATGCAGCGGCTCGGCGTCGAGTCGGCGTGGCCCGCCGATTCGGTGGTGGTGTGCAGTTTCGGGGATGCGTCGGTGAACCACTCCACCGCCGCGGGTGCGTTCCACACCGCCGCCTATCTCACCCATCTCGGGGTGCCCCTGCGGGTGCTGTTCGTGTGCGAGGACAACGGGCTCGGCATCAGCGTGCGCAGTCCGCGAGGCTGGGTCGAGCGCACATTGTCGTCGTGGCCGGGTATCGGCTACGCGACCGTCGACGGCACCGACACCGTCTCGACGCTCGTGCTCGTCCGCGACCTGGTCGAGCAGGTCCGTTCCACGCGGATACCGGCGGTGCTGCACCTGCGCACCGTGCGGTATCTCGGGCACGCCGGATCCGACGTCGAAACGGCCTATCGCTCGGCGGACGAACTGTCCGCGGATCTGCTCCGCGACCCCCTCGTGTCGACGGCGAGCGAACTCGTCGCCCGCGGGGTGTTCTCCCCCGAGGCGATCACGCAGCGGTACGAACGGGTCCGGGCCGACGTCGCTGCGGCCACGGAAGAATTCGTGCACACTCCGCATCTCGGTTCGGCGGCGGAGGTGATGCGTCCGTTGCACCGGGGACGGGTCCGTGTCGCCGACGATCCGAACCCGTCCGCCCGGGAGCCGCTCACGCTGGCGCAGGCCATCGGACGGGCGCTCGGCGACATCCTCACCGAGCACCCCGGCGCGTGCGTGTTCGGGGAGGACGTCGGCGCCAAGGGCGGGGTGTACGGGGTGACGCGGGGCCTGCAGCAGCGGTTCGGTGCGACGCGGGTGTTCGACACGCTCCTCGACGAGCAGACGATCCTGGGTACCGCGCTGGGATTCGCGGTCGCGGGCCTGTTCCCGATCCCGGAGATCCAGTACCTGGCGTACCTGCACAACGCGGAAGATCAGCTACGCGGCGAGGCGGCGAGCCTGAAGTTCTTCTCCGACAGACGGTTCCGCAATCCGATGGTGGTGCGGGTCGCCGGACTGGCGTATCAGCGGGGATTCGGTGGGCACTTCCACAACGACGACTCGGTCGCGGTGCTCCGGGACGTTCCCGGTCTCGTCCTCGCTGTGCCGAGCAGCGCCGCCACGGCCGGACCGCTGCTGCGCTCGTGTGTCGCCCTGGCCCGCGGGACCGGTGCGGTATGCGTGTATCTCGAACCCATCGCCCTCTACCACCAGCGCGATCTCCACGAACCGGGTGACGGCCTGTGGCAGTCGATCCCGGACACGGCCGCGGCGCAACCGGGTTCGGTCCGCATGTTCGGTGACGGTGCGGACACCCTGGTGGTGACGTTCGGCAACGGTGTGCGCATGGGTTTGCGTGCCGCGGCCCGTGTTCCGCACGTGTCGGTGACGGTGATGGATCTGCAATGGCTCGCCCCACTGCCGGTCGAGGCCCTCGTCGAGCACGCGCAGAGATTCCCGCGGGTGCTCGTCGTCGACGAGACACGTCGCAGCGGCGGAGTCGCCGAGTCGGTGGTGGCGGCGCTCGTCGATGCCCGCCACCCGGGCCGGATCGATCGGGTCACCAGCCGCGACAGTTACGTACCGCTCGGCCCGGCGGCCGCGCACGTGCTGCTGTCGGAGGACGACATCGTCGACGCGCTCGGAAGCTGATCTCCCGCGGTCACGTCGCGGTGTCGGGGCACGGCCGTGTCGCGGCCAGCACGATCGCGACGGTCCGCTCGATCTCTTCGTCGGTCGCCTTCCGCCCCATCATCATCGGCGCCATGAACAGCGGGGAGACGAGGACGTTCACGACGCCTTCCGGGCTGTGCTCCGAGCTCGCGTCACCGCGGCGCACCGCACGTTCCACGATCTGCTGCCAGGCCTCACGTACCGGCGTGTACTGGTCGAGGACGAGTCGCTCGAATTCCGGGTGCCGGTGGCTCGCCATGACCGCGGCGGTCGCGACCTCGACGGGGTCGGCCGCGTACGCGGCGATCCGGTGGGCGAACTCGCGCACGTCGGTGTCCCATCTGCCGGTGTCCGGGGGCGCCACCTGCCGCACGTGCCGCGACAACCCCTCGACGAGGACGTCGGTGTGGGTGGGCCACCAGCGGTAGATCGTCTTGCGGCTCACTCCGGCGCGCTCGGCGAGTTCGACCGTCGTGAACTCCACGCGTCCCTCGGCCAGGAAGGCCAGGCAGGCGTCGCCGACCGCGCGACGCACGTCCTCGCTGCGCCCTCCCGCCCGGGTGCGCACCCGCGTACCCGCCCCGGCCCTACGTCCCTGTTCGTCCATTCCGACCCCGTGTATCCGTCCGTTCCGTTCCCCCAATCGAAACACATACTTAACGACACAGACTGTTGACTTTAGTCCCGGTCCGTGGAGATGATGTGCATCACACGAGCGCCTACCCCGCGCAGGCCGACTCAGCCCACAAGGAGACCCCATGGACGATTCCCCCTCGTTCGACGTCGTCGTGATCGGCGCCGGACCACTCGGCGCCGCCACCGCACGACATCTCGCCGACCGCGACACGTCCGTCCTGGTCGTCGGCCCGGACGAACCCGCCCGATTCGACGACCACGAAGGCGTGTGGGCCGGCTACTACGACCAGGGTCGTCTGGCCCATGTGCTCGAGGTCCCGCTGGTGACCACGCTGCTCGCCACCCGCAGCCGCCGGCGCTTCGCCGACCTCGAGGAGCGGTCCGGCGTCGTGTTCACCACACCCGTCCGATCACTGAGCATCCTGCCGTCGGCGGAGGAGAACCCCCAGGCCTCCACCTGGTTCGACGCCGGGCAGATCATGAACAACGCCGAGGACCTCGGTGTCCCGGTCGACGCACTCGACGAGGACCGGCTGCGCACGGAATTCCCGCAGCTGCGGTTCCCCCGCAACCACACCGGCCTCCTCCAGAAGGACGCCTTCATCGTCAATCCGCGCGAACTCGTGCGCGCGGAACTCACCGCGGCCGTGTCTGCCGGCGCCCACCTCGTCCGCGACGAGATCGTCGAGATCACCCACCTCGACGAGGGCGTGCGGGTGACCGGCCGATCCGGCGAGACCTAGCGTGCGGATCGGGTCGTGATGGCCACCGGGTCGGCGACCAACGCCGTCGGCCTGCTGTCGCGTCCGGTACCGATGACCACCTTCGGTGCCACCGTCGTCCTCGTCGAGGTCGACGACCCGGAGACCGTCGACATGCCCGCGATGATGTACATGAAGTCCGTCGACGGAACCATCGAGTTCGGCGGAATCGTGATGTCTCCGTTGCAGTATCCGGATGGAAAATGGTACGTGAAGGTGTCCGGACGGAGCCTGCTCGACAACCCGCTGGCATCGACCGACGAGATCGCCGCGTGGGTCCGCACCGGCGGGCGCACCGACGACATCGACGAAACCCTCGCGGTGCTGGGCGAACTGCTGCCCGGCCAGGAGCGGGGACCGGCCCGCACCCGCCCCTGCATGGTCTGCGAGACACCCACCGGACTGCCGTACATCGACCGCGTCGACGACCGCACGACGGTCGTCGTCGAGGGCGAACGCGGAGCGATGGCCGCCGACGGATCGATCCCCGACGACCTCGACGCACAGTTCGAGGCCGCGTTCGCAGCTATCTCGAATGTTCTTGCAGCAGCAGGTGCTTCGCTCAACGACATCGTCGAACTCGTCACCTACCACACACACCTCGAATCCGACCTCGAGGTCTTCCACGCCGTGAAGGACCGCCACATCGGCGCGCCGTACCCGGCATGGACCGCCGTCGAGGTCACCGCACTCGGCGCGGGCACCGCACCCGGCGCCCGGGTGGAGATCAAGGCGACCGCCTACCACCGCCTCCCGCACTAGATTCCGCGCGGCGCCATCACCGGTCGCGGTGATCATCGCGCCACGTACCATCGCCCGACGCGATATCCGTTCCAGCACCGTCGGTCGATTTCGGTTGCAACCGCACCGATCCGGTGCTCACTGGCGCGGCGTGGCCCCGGGCC
>NZ_JAIYEP010000048.1 GCF_020515525.1 Rhodococcus yananensis | reverse complement strand
TAGCTGGGGCTACCAGAAGTGCGCACGGGTGGGGTCAGTGCGCGGCGACCGCCGCGCGGCCGGTGCCGCGACGGCGCCGCGCGGACCCGATGATCCGGCACACGATGTAGATGACGAACGCGATCGTCGTGATGAAGCTCGACACGGGGACGCCGGGGGCGAGGGACAGCAGGATCCCGCCGACCGCGGAGATCTCCGCGAAGACCACCGCCAGCACCGTCGCGGCGAGCGGCCCGCTGGTGACCCGCGCTGCCGCGGCGGCCGGGGTGATGAGCAGGGCCATCACCAGTAGCGCGCCGACGATCTGCACACCCAATGCAGCGGTGATGCCGACGAGCACTGCGAAGACGATGGACAGCCCTCGCACGGGCACGCCGCGCGCGGCGGCGACCTCGGGGTCGGTGCTGGCGAACAACAGTGGTCGGTAGATCAGCAGCAGCACCCCGATCACGATCGCGGCGCACACCGCGAGCAGTGCGATCCCGGTGCCGCCGGGAGCGACGATCTGTCCGGTGAGCAGCGACAGCGCCGCACCGGTACGGCCGTCGTAGGCCCACAGCAGCAGCATCGCGACACCGAGCCCGAATGCCATGATCACGCCGATGACGGAGTCTCGTTCGCGCGCGCGGGCACCGAGCAGTCCGAAGAGGACCGCCGCGACGACCGCACCGGCGACCGCACCGACCCCCACGGACACCCCGACGAGCAGTGCTGCGGCGGCACCGGTGAGTGACAGCTCGGAGGTGCCGTGCACGGAGAACGCCATCTGCCGACTGATGATGAGAGGCCCGATGACGCCGGCGAGCAGCCCGAGCAGTGCACCGGCGATCAGGGCCTGCTGCACGAAGTCGTACCCGAGCAGCTCCATCGTGGCGTCGATGTCGAAGAGATGGCTCATCGCATCGCTGAACTTGCTGCTCATTCGTCGTCCTCGGGGTGGTGATGGTGAACGCCTTCGCCGGGGCGCAGCCCGCCGGCGCTACCGAGCGCGTCGATCGCGTCGCCGGTGCCGACGACGACGAGCCGCCCCCTCATCTCGAGGACTTCCACCTCGGTGCGGTACAGCTCCGAGAGCACCTCGGAGGTCATCACCTCGGCGGGGGTACCGATGCGGAACTGTCCGTCGACGAGGTACAGGACGCGGTCGACGAGCGGCAGGATCGGGTTGATCTCGTGGGTGACGAACAGCACCGCCGTGCCGTGGTCGCGACGACGCCTGTCGATCAGTGACGACACCAGGTGCTGGTTGGCGAGGTCGAGGCTGAGCAGCGGTTCGTCGCACAGCAGTACTCGCGGGTCACCGACGAGCGCCTGCGCCACGCGCAGACGTTGCTGCTCGCCGCCCGACAGGTCGCCGACGGGCGCGCCCGCGTAACGTTCGGCGCCGACCTGGGCGATCGCGTCGTCGACGGCGGCGCGACGCCGTTTCCAGTGCCGCAGTCCGGTGCCCCACCGGTGCCCGTCGACTCCGAGGCCGACGAGGTCGCGCCCGCGCAGCGGCACACCCGAGTCGAGGGTCCTCTGCTGCGGCACGTAGCCGACGTGCGCGTTGCCCGCGCGCACGGGTGAACCGGCGATGGTTGCGCTGCCGGAGCTGAGCGGGAGCTGACCGAGCAGCACCTTCAGCAGGGATGTCTTGCCGGCGCCGTTGGGACCGAGGACGGCGACGAATTCGCCGGCGGCGACGTCGAGGTCGAGGTCGTTCCAGAGGGTGCGGTCGCCGAAGGCGAGTCCGGCGCCGCTGAGCCTGACAGCGAGTTCGGCTTCGACGACGGGTGTGGGTTGGGAGGAGGTCACCGGGATCCGTGTTCTCGAGCGGGTTGTCAGGGTGCGGTGTCGAGCGCGGCGGAGAGCGCCTCGGCGGTCCGGGTCTGCCACTGAATGTAGTCGACGCCCTCGGGGAGGGTTTCGAAAACCTCGACGACGGGGATCCCGGTGGACTCGGCCGAGCGGCGCATCTCGAGGCTCACCCGGTCCTCTGTCTGCGGGTTGTAGAGCAGCGCATCGACCTGCCCGTCGAGGAGGAGTCGGCGGGTCGCGGCGATCGACGCGGGCGACGGATCGGTGCCGTTCTCCACGGCGTCGGTGAAGTCGCTCGGGGTGCGGTCGTCGAGACCTGCGCCGACGACGAGATAGTGGGCGATGGATTCGGTCTGTGCGATCGGCGCGCCCGGGTGGGTTCGGGCGAGGGACTCGACAGTGTCGGCGACGGTGTGCAGTTGCGCGTGGAACGCAGCGGCGTTGTCTCGGTAGGTGTCGGCGCCGTCCGGGTCGAGTTCGGCGAGGTGGTCGGCGACGGCGTGTGCGACGGCGTCGGCGGTCGCGAGGTCGTACCAGACGTGCTCGTTGATGCCGCTGTGGTCGTGACCGTCGTGCGAATGACCGTCGTGCGAACGGTCGCCGCTGTCCGTCCCGTCCGCGGGCGTCGTCTCGGCGGTGGTGTCGCCGTGGTCGTGCCCGGCGTGCAGGTCGCTGTATTCACCGGATTCGAAGAGTGCGAACGCGTCGACGGTGGGGACGTCGCGTCCTGTGGCGTCGAGGATGTCGTCGACGAAGTGGTCGTATCCACCGCCGTTGTAGACGACGAGCGTCGCGTCGCTGATCGCTGCGGCATCGCGGGGGCTCGCCTCGTAGGAGTGCGGGTCGGCGGACGGTTCGGTGATCAGGGACTGCACCTGGGCGCGGTCACCGGCGACGGCCTGCGCGATCGAACCCCAGACGTTCGTGGATGCGACGATGCTCAGCTCGTCGGAACCGCCACCGGCGTCGCCGGATCCGCATGCGGTGAGGGCGGTGGCGCAGGACACGGCGGCCGTGACGAGCACGGCGCGGAAGGACAGTCGCACTGTTCCGGAGCTCCTGGGAATCGAGGCGTGGACGCGGCCGGCTGAGGCACGCCTAACGCTATTGGAAACCGTTACCGTTCCACTTTAGCGGACGAAAGTCCCGATCGTGTAGACCCGGCTGGCCGTGACGATCGGCACAGGACTACGGTCCGTTCATGCCCAGGTCCCGTCAGCCACATCGACAGGCGACCCTGGCGTCGATCGCTGCGGAACTGAAGATCTCCCGCACCACCGTCTCCAACGCCTACAACCGGCCCGATCAGTTGTCGGCCGAACTCCGCGAACGCGTGTTCGAGGTCGCCCGACGCCGCGGTTACGCCGGCCCCGACCCGATGGCGCGATCGCTGCGCACCCGCAAGGCCGGAGCCGTCGGAGTCCTGCTCACCGAGGCCCTGAGCTATTCGTTCCGCGACCCCGCCGCCATGAGTTTCCTGTCCGGACTGTCCGAGGCATGCGAGTCCGCCGGGCAGGGTCTGCTGCTCATCCCGGCCGGACCGGGCCGCACCGACACCGAGGCCGCGCAGGTCGTGCACGGATCGTCCGTCGACGGGTTCATCGTCTACTCCGTGCCGCCCGAAGACCCCTACCTCGCCGCAGTACTCGAACGGCACCTGCCGATCGTCGCGTGCGACCAGCCGCGCGACCTGGGGGCCGTCCCGGTCGTGGGGATCGACGACCGCAGGTCCATGCGCGACCTCGCGACGCACCTGATCGGGCTCGGCCACCGCGAATTCGGGATCGTGTGCATGCGACTGGGACATACCCGCAACGACGGTGTCGCCGACCTCTCGACGCTCGACACACCGGGCTTCCACGTGCAGCGCGAACGCCTCCTCGGAGTGCGTGATGCGATGCGCGACGCCGGTCTCGACGACGCGAACCTCACCGTCGTCGAGCGGTACACGCACACGTCGGAGGACGGACTGTCCGCGACCGCGCAACTCATGAAGATCAACCCGCGGGTGACCGCACTGATGTGCACGACGGACGTCCTCGCGCTCGGTGCACTCACCTGGGCGCACCAGGCGGGCCTCGACGTGCCGGGCCACCTGTCGATCACCGGGTTCGACGGTGTCGACGAGGCGATGCGCGAGGGCCTGACCACCGTGAGTCAGCCGCAGAAGGACAAGGGCCGGCGCGCCGGCGAACTGTTGCTCGCGGCACCGTCGCATTCCGGGACGCCCGAGGTGGAGACCCTCGACACCCACCTGGTGTTCGGGAAGACGTCCGGGCCGGTGGAGAGCACCGGCTGGTACGCCGAGTGACTCACGCGAGCCCACCGTGTTCACGCGGCTGCTGTTGCGGCCGCGCGAACACGGCCGAGCCGCGGGAGCGGCCCGCGGGCCCGGGACGGTCAGGCACCGTCCAGCAGCTGCGCGCACCGGAGCAACCCGATGTGGCTGTAGGCCTGCGGATGGTTGCCGAGCGCCCGCTCGGCGACGGGGTCGTACTCCTCGCTGAGCAGCCCCGTGGGACCTGCCGCCGCGACGAGTTGCGCGAACAACGCTTCCGCGTCGCTCCGCTGCCCGATCAGCAGGTAGGCCTCGACGAGCCAGGCCGCACACAGATGGAATCCACCCTCGGTGCCGGGCAGTCCGTCGTCGCGTCGGTACCGGTACACCGTTGCGCCGCTGCGTAGTTCCGCTTCGGTGGCCTGCACGGTCGCGCGGAAGCGGTCGTCGGTGGGATCGATGAGGCCGGTCAGGCCGATGAACAACGTCGCGGCGTCGAGGTCGGTTCCGTCGTAGGCCGCGGTGTACGAGCGGACGTCGTCGTTCCAGCCCTTCTCGATCACTTCCGCCGCGATCTCGTCGCGCAGCGCAGCCCAGTTCTCTCCGGCAGGACGGTCGAACCTCGCCGACAGCGTCAGTGCACGATCGACGGTGAGCCACCCCATGACCTTCGAGTACACGTGGTGACGCGGATTGTCGCGGATCTCCCAGATCCCGTGGTCGGGCTCGAACCAGCGTCGCTCCACCGCGGTGACCATCGAACGCACCAGATCCCAGTCGCGGTCGGTGAGCGCGTGGGAGTTCTCGGCCCCGTGTTGCTCCCGACGGTGTGCGAGGGCCGCGATCAGGTCGACGATCGGGCCGAACACGTCGAGCTGGACCTGCTGGTTCGCGGCGTTACCGACCCGCACGGGCCGTGAACCGGCGTACCCGGGAAGCGTGTCGAGCACGGCCTCGGGTGGCAGCGGCCCACCGGTCAGCGTGTACAGCGGGTGCAGCCGTTCCGGTCCGGGCAGTGTCTCGAGCACGCGGTGCACCCAGTCGAGATAGTCCTCGGCCTCGGTGAGGGAGTCGACGTCGACGAGCGCGTGCGCGGTCAGCGCCGCGTCGCGGAGCCAACAGTAGCGGTAGTCCCAGTTTCGGACGCCGCCGATCTCCTCGGGCAGCGACGTGGTCGCGGCCGCCAGGATCGAACCGGTCGGCGCGTGCACCAGACCCCGGAGGGTGAGCGCCGACCTCTTGGTGAGGTCGGGTTTGACGGCGGGCAGACGCAGGTCGGCGGCCCACTGCCACCAGTACCCTTCCGCGTGCGATCGACGCTCCACCTCGGACAGTGGATGCTCGGTCAGATCATCTGTTCCGCAGCGTAGTTCAAGGATCACGTCGCCGCGGGAGGGGTCGACCACGGCGTGTGCCGACTGGTGCGCGCCGTCGGTGGTGATGTCCCAGCGCACGCCGGGGGACCGCAGCACATACGGCTCGTTGAAGCCGTGCACGCGCAGACCGTCGTCGTCCACCTCGAGTACGACCTGTCCCTGTCCGAACTCGGGGCGGGGCGCGAACGTCACGACGGCCGTGGCGGTTCCGGAGATGACGCGGGTCAGATCGGTGCGGCCCGCATCGACATCGTGCGGCAGGTAGTCGATCACCGCGAGGCTCGCCCACCGCGTCACCACCGTCATGGTGGAGTCGACGTACCGCTGGCTCAGCGGCAGCGCTTCCCGCGTCGGACCGATCGAGAAGTGTCCTGCGGCGTCGCCGCCGAGCAGGTGCGCGAACAGTGCGGCGGAGTCGGGTTCCGGGTGGCACATCCACGTGATGGTGCCCTCCGGGGTCACCAACGCCTTCGAGCGGGGACTCGCGAGCATCGTCAACCGTTCGATGGGGACCGCGTGGGCACCGGACAGCCAGGTGCGACGTTCCTCCAACAGGAACGCGAGGGCCGCGACGACGTGCTCGGAACTGTCGATGCGGAATTCGGCGGCCGTGGCGCCGTCGCCGATCTTGACGCCGACGTCGGGTCCGCGCAGCGACCGGAACGCCTTCTCGTCGGTGACGTCGTCACCGATGAACACCGCCGCGCTCGACGCCTCCTGGTGCCGGATCGCGTCCAGAGCGCTGCCCTTGTCGGTGGGCACCACCGACAGTTCGATGACGGCCTTGCCTTCGGTGACCTGGACACCGGCGCGCACGGCGAGGGTGTCGTGGACCTCGGCGACGGCGGTCGCGGCATCGGCGTCCGAGGCGTTGCGTACGTGCAGCGCGGCGCTCGCCGGCTTGACCTCGACGTGGACCCCGTCGAATCTCGCCGCGACCGCCTCGAGGCCGTCGACGATCTCGCGCAGCAACGCGCGGGCGTCGTCGCCGATCGCGTGGACGAAGCCGACGTCGAACTCCGAGCCGTGACTGCCGACGAGCTGCACCTCCACGGGCAGTCGCGACAGCGCCGCCAGATCCTTCAGTGCCCGCCCCGAGATGACCGCGGCCGACGTCGAGGGGAGCGCGGCGAGGCTGCGCAGTGCCCGTACGGACTCGGCGTGCGGGAAGGCCTTGTCGGGGTCCGACACGATGGGGGCCAGCGTGCCGTCGTAGTCGGTCGCCACGAGCAATCGCGGCGTCCGCGCGACAGCGGCGAGGGCGCGACGCAGTTCGATGGGCAGATCTTGGGCGCTCACCTGTTCCAAGGTAAGCGAAGACTCCGGATCGTCCCCACCGACCGGTCACATCCGCGGTCGTGTTTCGTGTTACACCGACCCTGCACGCGGACGACGGGTCGCAGGGTTCAGGCGGTGGTGACCGACGGTCGTTGGGAACCGTCTCCGAGCAGCAGTTCGACCGTCAACTCGAGACGTCGGGCGACGTCGGTCGCCGAGGAGCGGCGGGTGAGCCACGCGACGAGGTTGGACAACCACACGTCGCTGATGACGCGCGCGACGGCCAGTTCCTCCTCGGTGGGTTCGGTGTCGGTCATCGCCTTCGCGAACAGCCGGTCCATGAGGTTGCCGACGTGCTCGACCTCGGCGGCGGCGGAGGCGTCGGCGAACATGAAGGCGCGGGTCATCGCCTCGGTGAGGAGCGGATCGCGTTGCATCGCCTTGGTGATCAGGCCCAGGATCAGGTGCATCCGTTCGAGGGGGCTGTGCCCGGGCGGAATCTTGCCCTTGCCCTCGATGCGGGCGAATTCGCGGCCGAGGGCGGATACGAGCAGGTGCACCTTCGACGGGAAGTACCGGTACAGCGTCCCCACCGCGACATCGGCGCGTTCGGCGACGGCGCGCATCTGCACGGCCTCGTAACCGCCCTTGGATGCGAGCGCCAGTGTGGCGTCGAGAATCCGCTTGCGCCGTTCCTTCTGGGCATTGGAACTGAGGTCGTCCTCGGTGAGGGCGGTCAGGGTTCCGTTTCCGTTGGAGCGGGACGTGGTGGCCATAGATCGCTTCCTCACACCTTGACTCTGAACCGGTCTCATATTAGAACACGTTCTAGGCCTGATGTCATACGAAAGTCTGGAGACCCGCTGTGAGTATTGCCACGACCGAGGAACAGCGGGACGTCCAATCGTCCCTCCGAGCGTGGTCGCGCGCCGCGAAACCCGTCGAGGCCGTGCGCGCGGATCCCGCCGAGGCGTGGCGCGGCGGCTGGTCCGCGCTCGCCGAACTCGGGCTGTTCGGCGTCGCCGTACCCGAGGAATCCGGCGGATTCGGAGCCACCGCGGTCGACCTCGCGGTCATGCTCGAGCAGACGGCGTACGACCTCGCACCGGGACCCGTCCTGACCACCGCGACAGCCGCGCTCGTGTTCGGCCGCGGTGGCGACGCCGCAGCCAAGACCGCGGCCCTGCTCGTCGAAGGTGCGCTCCCGACCGCGCTCGCACTCGACTCGACCGTCTCGGGAATCCCGGGTGACGACGGTGTCCGCCTCAGCGGTGACGCGGGGGTGGCGGTCGGTGGCGGGTCGGGTGTCGCCGTCCTCGTGCGGATCGCCGGGGGCGACGACCGGGAGCGGTGGGCGCTCGTCACCGCCGACAGCAGCGGGATGACGCACGAACCGCTCGACGCCGTCGACCCGTCGAGGTCGCTGGCGCGCATCCGGTTCGACGACGTGGCCGTACCCGCGGACCGCATCGTCGATGTCCCCGCCGGATTCGTGCGTGATCTCACCGCGGCCTTCGCCGCCGCGGAACTGGCCGGCGTCGCCGGGTGGGCGCTCGACACCGCCGTCGACTACGCCAAGATCCGTGAACAGTTCGGCAAACCGATCGGCGCGTTCCAGGCGGTCAAACACATCTGCGCCGAAATGCTGTGCCGCACGGAGAAGATCCGCGCCGTGGCGTGGGATGCCGCCCGCGCGATCGACACCGCCGTCGACGAGCTTCCCGTCGCCGCCGCTGCTGCCGCCACCGTCGCGCTGGATGCGGCCGTGGACACGGCCAAGGATGCCATCCAGGTGCTCGGCGGTATCGGGTTCACGTGGGAACACGACGCGCATCTCTACCTTCGCCGGGCGGTGGCGACCCGGCAGGTCCTCGGTGGCTCCGGGCGTTGGCGTTCACGACTCACGGCGTTGACGCGGTCCGGTGCCCGCCGTCGGCTCGGTGTCGACCTCACCGGACACGAGGATCGGCGCCGCGTCATCGCCGCGGAGATCGCGGGCATCGCCGGGCTTCCCGAGTCGGAGCGTCGTGCGGCACTCGCCGGATCCGGGCTTCTCGCACCGCATTGGCCGGCGCCCCACGGTCGGGGCGCCGGACCGGCCGAACAACTCCTCATCCAGGAGGAGCTTGCCGCCGCGGGGGTGGAGCAGCCCGATCTGGTGATCGGCTGGTGGGCGCTGCCCACCATTCTCGAGCACGGATCCGCCGAGCAGATCGACCGTTTCGTGATGCCGACGCTGCGCGGCGATCTCGTCTGGTGTCAGCTGTTCTCCGAGCCGGGGGCCGGCTCGGACCTCGCCTCGCTGCGTACCAGCGCGGACAAGGTCGACGGCGGCTGGGTGCTTTCGGGACAGAAGGTGTGGAATTCGCTTGCACAGGAGGCAGATTGGGCGATCTGTCTGGCTCGAACCGATCGTGATGCCCCGAAACACAAGGGCATCACGTACTTCCTGGTGGACATGAAATCCGCCGGGATCACCGTCTCCCCGCTGCGCGAGATCACCGGCGACGCCCTGTTCAACGAGGTGTTCCTCGATTCGGTGTTCGTTCCCGACGACTGCGTCGTCGGAGACCTCGGCGGCGGATGGCGGCTCGCACGCACGACACTCGCCAACGAACGTGTCGCGATGGGAGGGAAATCGTCACTGGGTCCCGCCATCGAGGAGCTGGTCGCGTTGTCGTCGTCCGGTGATCCGGTTGCGGAGGATCGCATCGGCGTCCAGATCGGTGAGGCGCTCGTCGGTTCACTGCTCGATCTGCGCACCACCCTCGCGCAACTCGAGGGGCAGGATCCGGGCCCCGCGTCGAGTGTGCGCAAGCTCATCGGTGTGCGCCAGCGGCAGCAGACCTCCGAGTTGGCGATGGAACTCGCGGGGGAGGCCGGGTGGGTCGAGGGGCCGTTCACCCGCGAATTCCTCAACACGCGGTGTCTGACGATCGCCGGCGGCACCGAGCAGATCCTGCTCACCGTCGCGGCCGAGCGGCTGCTGGGGCTGCCGCGCGACTGAGCGACCGCGGCCGTGGATTCCGTTGGGGTTCCGATGGTCGGGACCTCCGCCCTCGCCGGGCGGTAGGCCCGGTGGAGACTCGGGGGAGCGTTCGTTCGCGCCGGTTGCGCACGGCGCTCGACGGCACTTTCGTCCGGTACCCCCGAGGTGCTACAACTGAAACACGTTCTAGAACGAAGGTGGTAACGGTGGACTTCGCACGTGACGAGACGCAGGAGGACGTGGCCTCGGTCGCGGCCGACCTGCTCGGGCGCGAACTCGGCGCCGACGACCTGTGGGCGGCGCTCGCCGACGCAGACCTGTTGTCGCTCGCGCTTCCGGAGCGACTCGGCGGATCCGGACTCGGCGCCGCCGACGCACTGACCGTGCTCACCGAGGTCGGCCGCGCCGGAGCGCTGGTGCCTGCCCTGGCCACGGTCGGGTTCGGTGTGCTGCCCGTGCTCGCACTCGCAGACGATGCCCAGCAGGACGCGCTCCTTCACGGTGTCGGGAGTGGTGCGGTTCTCACGGCGGCCCTCTCCGAACCCGGGCGACCGTTCGTGACGGATCCGGCGGCGACCGGCACCGTGAGCGACGACGGTGTCGCGGTCACCGGATCGTTCGTGGCCGTCCCCTACGCCGACCGTGCCCGCCACATCCTCGTGCCCACCACCGTGGGCGTCGTCGCAGTCCCCTCGGATGCGGACGGCGTCACACTCGTCGCGAGTCCCACGTCCGTCGGAACCCCGGAATTCTCCGTGCGTCTCGCCGGGGCCGCCGGTATCCGTCTCGGTGCCGGCACCGACCCCGCCGCGGACATCGCGACCCTCCACCGGTTCGCGCTCGCCGCGATCGCCGCGTTGTCGGACGGGTTGCTCACCGGTGCAACGGTACTCACCGCGAAGCATGTCAGTGAGCGACACCAGTTCGGCAAGCCGCTCGCCGCCTTCCAGGCCGTCGCCCAGCAGATCGCCGACGTGTACGTCACCGCCCGCACCCTGCACGTCGCTGCGACCGCGAGCATCTGGCGTGTCTCCGAGGGCCTCGACGCCGCAGACGATCTCGACGTCACCGCGTACTGGATCGCGGAGGAGTTGCTCCCCGCGATGCGTGTGCTGCACCACCTGCACGGCGGGATCGGTGTGGACGAAACCTATCCGCTGCACAGATATTCGTCGACGGCCAAGGATCTCACCCGGCTGCTCGGCGGAGCTTCGTACCGACTCGACCTCGTGGGGGCCCGGTGTTCATCGATCTGACCGACGACCAGCGCGCACTGCAGGACGAACTGCGCCGATACTTCGCCGACCTCATCGCGCCCGAGGAAGCCGCGATCATGCGCACCGAGCGGCACGGTCCGACGTACCGTGAGGTCGTCCGCCGCATGGGCAAGGACGGCTGGCTCGGGGTGGGCTGGCCCGTCGAGTTCGGTGGCCGCGGATTCGGCGACGTCGAGCAGCAGATCTTCGCGAACGAGGCCGTTCGCGCCGACGTCCCGCTGCCCAGCGTCACCCTGCAGACCGTGGGACCGACCCTGCAGGTGTACGGCACCGACGAGCAGAAGCAGAAGTTCCTTCCCTCGATCCTCGCCGGCGAGGTGCACTTCGCGATCGGCTACTCCGAGCCGGAGGCCGGAACGGATCTCGCGGCACTGCGCACCACCGCTGTGCGTGACGGCGACGAGTACGTCATCAACGGTCAGAAGATCTTCACGACCGGCGGCCACGACGCCGACTACATCTGGCTCGCCGCGCGCACCGGCACCGCCGATTCGCGGCACCGCGGAATCTCGGTGTTCATCGTCGACACGAAGGACCCCGGGTTCAGCTGGACACCGATCATCACGTGCGACGGCGCGCACCACGTCAACGCCACGTACTACAGCGATGTGCGGGTGCCCGCGAGCATGCTGGTCGGTGAGGAGAACAAGGGCTGGCGACTCATCACCACCCAGCTCAACCACGAACGGGTCATGCTCGGCCCCGCCGGCCGGGTCGGGGGCATCTACGATCACCTCGCCGACTGGGTGCGTGCCCACGGGCTCGGCGACGAACCCGACGTGCGTCGCGCGCTGGGGGAGATCCACGCCACGTACCGGCTGGGTGAACTGCTCAACTGGCAGGTCGCGTCCAGTGCGAACGACGCGGTCGACATCGCCGACGCATCGGCGACGAAGGTGTTCGCGACCGAACGCATCCAGCGGGTCGGCCGGCTCGCCGAGGAGGTCGTCGGACGCCACGGTGACCCCGCCGATCCCGACACCGCCGCCCTGTTGAGCTGGCTCGACATGCAGGCCAAACGCAACGTCGTCATCACCTTCGGTGGCGGTGTCAACGAGGTGATGCGGGAACTGATCGCGACGGCCGGGCTCGGGATGCCCCGGGTTCCGCGATGAGCCGGAACCCCGGGCGACCGACCGAGACGGAGGGACAGCGATGAGCACTGCCGACGAAATCCTCGCCGCGGCGGAGGCGGTCCGCGCCGACGGACCGTCCGCGCCGCGGCAGGGACGAGACCCGGTGAACCTGCCGATGATCCGCAACTGGGTCGAGGCCATCGGCGACGACAATCCGATCTACACCGACGAGTCCGCGGCGGTCGCTGCGGGTCACGGCGGGCCGGTGGCTCCGCCGGCGATGGCCCAGGTGTGGACGATGCGTGGGCTCGGTGCCGAACGCGAGAAGGACGATCCGCTCGGCCGGATGACGAACATTCTCGACGAGGCCGGCTACACGTCGGTCGTCGCGACGAACTGCGACCAGGTGTACCACCGTTACCTGCGGCCCGACGAGACCGTGACGATCGAGTCGACCCTCGAGGATGTCGTCGGTCCGAAGCGGACGGGGCTCGGTGAAGGCTGGTTCTTCACCACCCGCAACATCTGGAAGGTCGGTGACGAGACTGTCGCCGAGATGATGTTCCGCATCCTGAAGTTCGCGCCGCCCGCCGCCGCGGCCGAGTCGGCACCGGCCACCGACGCGGTGCCGGACGATCTCGACCCCACCCGGATGCTGCGTCCGTCGGCGTCGCACGACACGAAGTTCTTCTGGGACGGCGTCGCCGCGCACGAACTGCGCATCCAACGCCGCCCCGACGGCTCGCTGCAACACCCCCCGGTTCCCGCGTTGTGGCTCGACAAGCACGAGACGACCGACTACGTCGTCGCGTCCGGTCGCGGCACGGTGTTCAGCCACGTCGTGCATCACGCACCGAAGGTGCCCGGCCGGCAGGTGCCGTTCGTCGTCGCGCTCGTCGAACTCGAGGAGGGCGACGGGAAGATCAGGATGCTCGGTGAGCTGCGCGGTGTCGATCCGGCCGACGTGCGGATCGGAATGCCCGTGCACGTCACGTACCTGGATTTCCCCGGTGACGACGACACCGGCGGTGATCCGTGGACCCTCTACGCCTGGCAACCGCTCGAGGAGGAGAACGCGTGAGCGCTCCAGCACCGACGGTGGGAGAGACGCTCCCGCCGTTGTCCATCCACGGTGACCCCACGTTCATCGTGTCGACGGCGTTGGCGACCCGGGACTTCCAGGACGTCCACCACGACCGCGACAAGGCGCAGGAACGCGGGTCCGAGGACATCTTCGTCAACATCCTCACCGACACCGGTCTCGTGCAGCGGTACGTCACCGACTGGGCGGGCCCGACCGCGGTGATCGGATCGATCTCACTGCGTCTCGGTGTTCCCTGGTACGCGTACGACACACTCACGTTGACCGGTGAGGTCACCGCGGTCGACGCCGGTGTCGTCACCGTCGACATCGTCGGACGCAACGGGCTCGGCGATCACGTCACGGCCCGGGCCACGTTCACTCGCACAGGAGGCGACCGATGAGCGGACTGTCGCGCAGGGCGGCGATCGCCGGGATCGGCGCCACCGACTTCTCGAAGGACTCCGGGCGCAGCGAACTGCGGCTCGCCGCCGAGGCCGTGGCCGATGCCCTCGACGACGCGGGGCTGAGCCCGTCGGACGTCGACGGCCTGGTGTCGTTCACGATGGACACCAACACCGAGGTGGCGGTCGCGCGTGCGGTGGGCATCCCGAACCTGAAGTTCTTCTCGCGCATCCACTACGGCGGCGGCGCCGCGTGCGCGACCGTGCAGCAGGCGGCGATGGCCGTCGCGACGGGTGTCGCGGACGTCGTCGTCGCCTACCGCGCGTTCAACGAACGCTCGGGTGCCCGGTACGGGCAGGTCAACGGTGCGCTCGCCACCCAGGTGAACGCGTCGGGGACAGACAACGCCTTCTCGTACCCGCACGGGTTGAGCACGCCGGCGTCGTTCGTCGCGATGGTCGCGCAACGCTACATGCACGTCACCGGTGCGACGAGCGCCGACTTCGGCGCGGTCGCGGTCGCCGACCGCAAGCACGCGGCGACGAACCCGAAGGCGTTCTTCCACGGCAAACCGATCACTCTCGACGATCACCAGAGCTCGCGGTTCATCGCGGAGCCGCTGCATCTGCTCGACTGCTGTCAGGAGTCCGACGGCGGTGTCGCGTTGGTGATCACCACCCCCGAGCGTGCGAGGGATCTGAAACAGACACCCGCGATCGTCGCGGCCGCCGCGCAGGGCAGCGGACCGGACCAGTACATCATGACCAGCTACTACCGGGACGGGCTCACCGGCCTGCCCGAGATGGGTGTCGTCGGAGATCAACTGTGGCAGCAGGCGGGGATCACGGCGCGGGACGTGCAGACCGCGGTGCTCTACGACCACTTCACCCCGTACGTGCTGATGCAGCTCGAGGAGCTCGGCTTCTGCGGTCGCGGCGAGGCGAAGGACTTCATCGCGGGCGGGGCGATCGAACTCGGTGGCCGCTTGCCGCTGAACACCCACGGCGGTCAGCTCGGCGAGGCGTACATCCACGGGATGAACGGCATCGCCGAGGGGGTTCGGCAGATCCGCGGGACGTCCGTCAACCAGGTCGACGGTGTCGAGAACGTCCTGGTCACCGCCGGTACCGGGGTTCCGACGTCCGGACTCGTGCTGTCCGCATCCTGACCGGGTGACGCTCCCGGTCGACGGGAGTTCTCCCGACTGTGCGGGAGTTCGGTGGTGTAGACCGGGGGAGGACATGTCGCGTCGAGAGAGGACATCATGGGCAACTTCGAGGGCAAGGTCGCGCTGATCACCGGTGCGGCGCGCGGTCAGGGCCGTTCGCACGCGCTGGCATTCGCGGAGGCGGGCGCGGACCTCGTGCTGTGCGATCGGTGTGAGGATTCGCCGATGGTGCGGTACCCGTTGGCGACCGACGACGATCTCGCCGAGACCGTGCGCCTCGTCGAGGCCGCGGGGCGTCGCGTGGTGTGGGCGAAGCTGGACACCGCCGACCGGGCTGCGCTCGATGCCCTGGTGGCTCGCGCACACGAGGAACTCGGCCGCATCGACATCGCCGTCGCGAATGCCGGGGTGTCGACGGCCGCTCCGGTGCAGATGATGCCTCAGGCCATGTGGGACGAGACGATCGCGTCGAACCTGACCGGGGTGTTCAACACGATCGCGGCGGTGTCTCCGGGCATGATCGAACGCGGTTACGGACGCATCGTGACGATCTCGTCGATGCTGGGGCGTGCCGGCAACACCAACATGGTGGCGTATGCGGCCTCCAAGTGGGGTGTGATCGGGCTGTCCAAGAGCGCCGCACTCGACCTCGCACAGAACGGGATCACGGTCAATGTCATTGCGCCGGGAAATATCTCGACCCCGATGATCCACAACGACGCGCTGTACGGGATGTTGCGTCCCGACCTCGAACATCCCACCGCCGACGACGTGGCTCCGGTGTTCACATCGCTGCACGCGCAGCCCGTGCCGTGGCTCGAGCCCGCCGAGATCACCCGTGCCGTCCTCTTCTTCGCCGACGAGGCCTCGGCGCACATCAGCGGTACGGTGCTGCCCGTCGACGCCGGCAACGCCGCTCGCGTCACCGGCTGATCCGGATTCGGCAGCCGCGCGGACGTATACCGGCTACCGTTGATCCGTGACGGATTCCGCCCCGCACGTCGTGGCGCACCCGACGCGGAAACAACGGATCGAAGCCGGCCGCGAAGCGCGCCGCGCAGTGCCGCTCGCCGACCTCGCCGAGTGCGCACCGCGCGGTGACCGGGACCCGGTGGACCTGCTCGAAGAGCAGGCGTCCACCCGGATCCCGCAGTTGGTGTCCGTGCGGTACGGGCGGATGACGAGTTCTGCGTTCGCGTTCTTCCGCGGGGCAGCGCTGGTCATGGCCGACGACCTGTCTCGCACCCCGAACAGTGGACTGCACACGCAACTGTGCGGGGATGCGCATCTGAGCAACTTCGGGGTCTTCGCCACCCCGGAACGCAAACTGGCGTTCGACGTCAACGATTTCGACGAGACCTGCCCGGGTCCGTTCGAGTGGGACGTCAAGCGTCTCGTGGCGAGCCTTGCGGTCGCGGCCCGTGACAACGATTTCGGCGACAAGCAGTGCGCGCGGATCACGCGGGCGTGCGCGGCGGAGTATCGGGAGACGATGCTGGGCCAGGCCGAGCGCGGCAATCTGGCGGTGTGGTACTCGCACATCGAGCCCACGACGGAACTGGTGGAGTTGCGCGACGAACTCGACACGACGATGAAGAAGCGCACGCGCAAACTGATCGAGAAGTCGCGGACACGCGACAGCGTGCAGGCTCTCGGAAAACTCACCGAGGTGGTGGACGGCGAGCGCCGGATCATCAGTGCCCCACCGTTGATCGTGCCGATCGAGGAGGTCTTCGCCGATCTCGACATCGACCGCGTCTACGAGGAACTGCGCGACCGGATCCGGTCCTACCGTGCCACCCTGCAGTGGGACCGCAGGGTTCTGCTCGAGCAGTTCCAGTTCGTGCAGGCCGCACGGAAGGTCGTCGGTGTCGGCAGTGTGGGGACGCGCGCCTGGATCGTGTTGATGAGGGGCACCGACGACGATGATCCGCTGTTCCTCCAGGCGAAGGAAGCGCAGCCGTCCGTCCTGTCGAGGTATGTCGACGGTCCGACGTTCACGAACGAGGGGGAGCGTGTCGTCAACGGACAACGGCTCATGCAGGCGGCGAGCGACATCTTCCTCGGCTGGCAGAAAGGCGCCGGTGCCGACGGCGTGGTCCGAGACTTCTACATTCGACAGTTGCGCGACGGGAAAGGGTCGGCGGTGATCGAGGCGATGACACCGACCGGGATGACCCTGTACGGGCGATTGTGCGGGCGAGTGCTGGGGTACGCGCACGCCCGGGCGGGCGACCGCATCTCGATCGCTGCATACCTCGGATCCGGTACCGAATTCGACGACGCGATGGCGGAGTTCGCCGACGCGTACGCGAGGAAGAGCGAGCAGGACTTCCGGGCCCTGCTCGCGGCGGTCGAGCAGGGCCGGGTCGAGGCGCGGCAGGGGATCTGAGAACCGGTCGTCATCCGCCGAGGATGCGTGCCTTCTCGGCTTCGAACTCCGCGTCGGTGAGCACGCCCTGGGCCTTGAGTTCACCGAGTTGTTTCAGGGCGTCCAACCGGCCGGTGAGATCCGGGGTGGGCGCGGCGGGTGGAGGGGGTGGCGGTGGAGGCGCGGGCTGCGCGGCGGACGGGGAACGGTCGTCCTGTTCCTGTTCCTGCCGAGCCCAGCGCTGTCCCTGACGACGCGAGACCCGGTTGGACACCGACGTCGCCGTTCCCGCGATCACGGCGGTGCGGGCGACGCCGCGGAGAAGTCCTGGCATGGTGTATCCCTTTCCGGTGGAATGTCTTCCGGTGGTGGTCGGTGGGGTCAGCCCTGCGGTTCGAGCGCGTCCAACGAGGCCAGGATGCTCTGCAGGGGAATACGTCCGGACGCGACCATTTGGGCTCCGTTGCCGCGCAGCGCACGCGCGAGCGGTGCGGCCCAACGGTTCTCGTACACGAGAACGGCTGCCGAACACCCGGGTTCGAGGGCTTCGCCGGCATCCCCGAGGTCGGTCTCGTCGAGAAGTCCGGACGCGGCCTCGGCGAACAACGTCACGTCGACGTCGCCTTCGAGGCCGACGTCGGCGATGTCGATGCCCGAGACGGACCCGTCCACATCCTTCTGTACGAAGGCGAGATCGAGTACGCGGATGATGTCGCGGTCGACGAGGTCGCGTAGCAGCGGCAGGGCGGAGCCGTTCGGAGGGCGATCCGCGGGGAATTCGATGACGAGATAGTCGATGGGGCCCATCTCGTCGAGATCGGAATCGATCACAGGAATCTCATTTCTGGACGAAGAAAGCACACGCGCAGACACTGTCGACGATAGTCCGACCGGTCGACGACGGACGGTGTTTCTGAAGGCCGGATCCACCGTGCCCGGTGTGGCTCGCCGAAGGTCCCGTTCCCGACCTGATTCGGGTTTTGGTCCCGAACAATTCCGGACGCGCGCATAATTGCTCATAATCAGTCGCTTTCGCGAAAGGACCCGTCATGTCCGAGCACGCGCGCGCAGACCGGGAACAGATGTCCGTCGAGCAGGGAATCGCGGCGGGGACGTCGATGGGAGCCGCGGTCATCCTGATCACTCTCGGCGTCCTGTCCCTCTTCCAGGGGATCGCCGCCGTCGCCGAGGACGAGGTGTTCGTCAGAGGGCTCGAGTACATCTACCGGTTCGACGTCACCGGATGGGGCTGGATCCACATCGTCGTGGGCGTCCTGATGATCCTCGTCGGCATCGCCCTGATGACCGGGGCGACGTGGGCCCGCGCCACCGCGATCGTCCTCGCGGCATTGTCGATCGTCGCCAACTTCCTGTGGTTGCCGTACTACCCCTGGTGGTCGATTCTCATCATCGCGCTCGACATCGTCGTGATCTGGGCGATCAGCACGTGGAATCCGAGTCGGGCCTCGGCCTGACACCGCCGGGCCTCGGCCTGACACCACCGCATCCATGACCACCGATGCCGGGGGGCGCAGCTCGGACGGCGGCCCGCTCGGCAGCGACGAGCGGGCCGAACTCGAACGCCTGCGCGCGGAGGTGGCGGCCCTCCGGAAACACGCGGAAGATGCGGCGGCACCGCCGAGCGGACGGGAGCGCCGCCCCCGCCACATCCTGCGTCGGACGGCGGCGACGGTGCTGATCGTGCTCGTCGCGCTCCTGTCGATCGCGACGGTCACCGCGCGATTCGTGCGGGGCGAGGTCCTCGACACCGGGCGGTACGTCACCACCGTCGCGCCGCTCGCGTCGGAACCGGCGATCCAGAGTCAGGTCGCCGACACGGTCACCGATGAGATCTTCACCCGACTGGACGTCGAAGAACTCACGGCCGACGCACTGTCGGCCCTGACCGATGCGGTACCGGTGACGGACGACGCACCGCGTCTCGACAGCGCCATCGAGGGTCTCGCGCCGGTCCTCGCCGGCCAGGCGAGAAGTTTCGTCGACGAGACGGTGGCGACTCTGGTGGACACCGACCAGTTCGAGGACCTGTGGATCCAGGCGAACCGCGCCGCACACGCCGGTCTCGTCGCGGTCGTGACCGGCGACGGCGGCCCGGAATCGCTGTCGGTCGACCCGTCCGGCACGGTGAGCATCTCGCTGGGCCCGATCATCGAGAACGTCAAGGGCAGGTTGCTCGATCGCGGCTTCACGTTCGCCGAGAGGGTCCCGGAGATCGACAAGCAGTTCGTCCTGTTCCGGTCGCCGGAACTCGTGCGGGCGCAGCAGGCGGTGTCGTTGCTGGACAAGGCATCCGGGATTCTTCCCTGGCTGACGATCGCCGTGGCGGCCGCTGCCGTCGTCCTCGCCCCGTCCGGGCGGCGCCTGCGCACCCTCGCGTTCGTCGGTGTGGCGCTCGCGGTGGGCATGCTGATTCTCGCGGTCTCGTTGATCGTCGCCCGGGCCGTCTACCTGGACGACATCCCACCGGACGTGCTGTCCCCGGACGCGGCGGCGGTCCTCGTGGATACGGTGCTCGACCCGTTGCGGGCGGCACTGCGCGCGGTTGCCGTGCTGGGCCTGGTGATCGCGGTGGGTGCATACCTCGTCGGTGGATCACCGTCCGCGACGACCGTGCGTCGAGGCTTCGGCAGGGCAATCGAATCCCTCCGGCGGATCCGGGGCTCGCGCGAACCCAACGCGGTGGAATCGGCGGTGGCGCGGGCACGGGTCCCGATGCGGCCTCTGCCCGACGCCACCGCACTTCCCGCGGACCAAGCTGCTTCCCTCCGCCGTTACAGCGGTCGCGGGAAGCAAACCGGTCCGCGGGAATGACGCACCCTGTCGGTGCTGTCGTGCAGACTGTGCACGACGTACGTGCCGAGGTATCACGCACCAGCCAGGGAGACTCTCATGGCCGACGCCATCGTGGTTGAAGGACTGTGTAAACGATTCGGGCAGTTCATCGCCCTCGACGGCATCGACCTACGTGTTGAGGAAGGCACCGTGACGGCGCTCCTGGGGCCGAACGGTGCGGGCAAGACCACCACCGTCCGCGTCCTCACGACGCTGCTCGCCCCCGACTCCGGGCGCGCGGAGGTCGCGGGATTCGACGTGGTGTCCCAGGCCGCCGAACTGCGGGCACACATCGGGGCGTCCGGCCAGTACGCGGCCGTCGACGAATACCTCACCGGTTTCGAGAACCTCGACATGGTGGGGCGGCTGTATCACCTCGGAGCGAAGCGCAGCCGCGAACGCGCTCGCGAACTGCTCGAACAGTTCGACCTCGTCGACGCCGGCGACCGCCCGGTGAAGGGCTATTCGGGTGGGATGAGGCGCCGGCTCGATCTCGCAGGGGCGCTCGTCGCTGAACCCCCGGTGCTCTTCCTCGACGAACCGACCACCGGTCTCGATCCCCGCGCCCGCCTCGGTCTGTGGGACATCATCGAACAACTCGTCGCGCGCGGCACCACACTGCTGCTCACCACGCAGTACATGGAAGAAGCCGAGCGGCTCGCCGACAGGATCGCGGTGATCGACCGAGGTGCCGTCATCGCGCGGGGTACCGCCGATGAACTCAAATCGCTCGTCGGTGGCGAACGGCTCGAGTTGGTCGTATCCGACGACACCCAGCTGGGCGACGCGGTTGCCGAGCTGACACCGCTCGCCGCCGGCGACATCCGCGTCGAGTCCACGCGGGTGATCGTGCCGGCCTCGGGCGGAACCGAGATGCTCGTCGCGGCGCTCGGCCGGCTGACGGAGGCCGGGATCGGGGTCACCGACGTGACGCTGCGCCGCCCCACCCTCGACGACGTGTTCCTCACCCTCACCGGTCACGAGGCGGAGGAACGGATGGAGGATCCGGTTTCGTGAACGCAGTGCAGTTGGCCGTGTCCGACGGTCTGACCATCGCCAAACGCAACGTCATCAAGATCAAGCGTGTGCCCGATCTGATCGTGTTCACGACGTTGTCGCCCATCATGTTCGTGTTGTTGTTCGCCTACGTGTTCGGCAGTGCGATCGAGATCCCGGGCACCTCGTACCGCGAGTTCCTCATCGCAGGCGTGTTCACCCAGACGGTGATCTTCGGGGCGACGTGGACGGGTCTGGGGATGGTCGAAGACCTGCAGAAGGGCATCATCGACCGATTCCGGTCGCTGCCGATGGCGCCGTCCGCGGTGCTGATAGGACGTACTTCCACGGATGTGCTCATCAACATCGTCAGTCTCGTCGTGATGTCTCTGGCGGGACTGGTGGTGGGGTGGCGCATCCATTCGTCGCCGCTCGAAGCCCTCGCGGGGTACGCGCTGCTGTTGCTGTTCGCGTACTCGCTGTCGTGGCTGATGGCGGTCGTGGGCATGTGGATCCGCACACCGGAGGTGTTCAACAACGCCAGTTTCATGGCGATCTTTCCGCTGTCGTTCATCGCGAACACGTTCGTCGATCCCTCCCAGATGCCGACGGTACTGAGGGTGTTCGCCGAGTGGAACCCGGTCTCGGCGGTCACCCAGGCCATCCGTGAACTGTTCGGAAACACGAACCCGATGATGCCGACGTCGGATGCGTGGCCGCTGCAGAACCCGGTCCTCGCATCGCTGCTGTGGACCGCAGTGATGCTGGCGGTGTTCGTTCCGTTCGCGATCCGCCGTTACAAGAAGGCCGTCTCACGCTGAGTGCGCCCGGGCGGGCGGCACCGCGCCTCGCGTGTCAGCAGGTCGACGTCGGTGGAACACCCGCGAACCGGTCGTCGAGGAACTGCAACGCACCGGGAAGACCGATGACCGCTGCGGAGAGGTGGTCCGGGCTCGACACGACCTCGGACCGGACCGGAACGCCCGCGTCGCAGTAGCGGCGCAGCGTGGCCGTGATCGAATCGACCGGGATCAGCACATCGTCGGAGGCGTGCCATTCGTACACCGGGGCGGTCGGAACCTCGGGGGTCTGCTCGACGCTGTTGGCGTCGAGGACGGTCTGGACGGCCGGCCGATCGAGCAGGGCGAACGCTGCGTCGGCGTCGGCCACGTCGGAGAGACTCTGCCCGGCACCGTGCGCCAGGATCCCGTTGGTGCACGCATTCGCGATCGAATCCCGCAGCGCCAATCCGTGGGTGTTGAGAGTGGGCGTGACGGGCATGGCGTCGGGATATTCGCGTTCGAGACCGAGGGCCGCGGCCATCGCCAGGCCGAACGCGGGATGCGATTCCTCGCCGAGACCGCGGGCCATCTTCTCGATGCTCAACGGTGCGCCGCCGAATGCGCTGCCCACGATGCGGAGTTCGGGGGCGTAGGTGGATGCGAGCGCCGCCGCCATGGCCGTGGTCATGCCGCCGCCGGAGTATCCGGCGAGCGCGACCGGGCTGTCGGCCAGGCCGAGCTGCGGGAGCCGTTGCACCGCGCGGATCCCGTCTAGGGTGAGTTGCGCACCGAGACGCACGGCGCCGTATGCGCTGTCCGGTCCCAGATGGTCGGGGATCGCCACCGTCCACCCCTGCTGGAGAGCGACATTGAGCGCGGGGGCCTCGCGGATCGCGAGATCGGGGTCCTGGGTGTAGAGGGCCTGCGACGGCGCACACTGCAACCCGAGCCCGTTGATGATGTGTTGGTACGACAGCACCGGCCGCCCGGGCACCGCATGGTGCGGTGACAGCACCGTGGTGACCGCCGCGACGGGATTCCCGAGCGAATCGACGCTGCGGTACCGGATCTGCACGACGTCGGTGTCGACGAACCCGACCGGCGCCGGCGCGGGACGGACCGAGAGGACGTCACCGGGCCGATACGCGCCGAGGTCGACCGGTGCCGAATAGAAGGTGTCGTTCACGGGGGAGGGATAGACGACCGGGCCGGCCGCCGCCGGAATCGCTGTCGCCAGGGTGGCGACGACCGACACCGACAGGGCTGCCGCGGTCGCGCCGACCACGCGTGCCGCTCTCGTTCCGAGGGACGACATCGAACGTATACCTCCAATACCCCGACGAGTCATATCACGAATCGGACACGGGTCAGGATACGAGAAGTGACGCCCCGTGTCCTGATGGGCGATTCGTGGTCGGACGGTGATCGTCGGGAGTGGACGGTGCGCGACTCAGATGCTCGACGCCCACGTGTGGAGCGCGGCGGTGTACTCCGCGGACGGCGGGAGCAGAAGGGGCATGTCGGCGCTGCTCGGAGGAACGGGTCCGAGTTCCTCGAGGCTGTGGTTTGCCGTCGCGAAGTGTTCGAACTGCAGATCGGTGTGTCCGAGCGCGGCCCGCAGCGGGGCCACCTGGTCGCAGCCGATGTTGAGATCCTTCTCCGAGCAGGTGAGCAGCACCGGGGTGTCCGCGGCCAACGACGCCGCGAGGACCGGGGGATCCATTCGATCGGACTCCTGCAGGAACTTCGCGTTGTACGCGTTGAATCCGAGTTGGTCGAGCAACGGATCCTGATCGGCGGGCACGGTTCCCGTCGCGCGGATCGACTCGATGGTGCGGGGGAGCTCGCGTCGGACGGTGTCGGCGTCCGCCGCGTCGAGGCGACCCGACTCGGCGACACCCTCGACCTGGCTCCGCAACAGGTCCAGGTAGCGCATCGGCAGCGGGGCGAGAAGCCCGAAACCGCCGCCGATGCCCCGCTCGGCGAGGGCGAGGGTGGTCAGTCCGCCCTCGCTGTGGCCGAGGACGAGCAGGTCGTCGGTCGCGATCCCCGTGCGCTCCGACAGCACGTGCGCCGCCGCCTCGGCGTGATCGACCTGGTCGACGAATCCGTATTCACCGATAGTGTCCGGGGTGTACGCGCCGAGGCCGGTCGCGCCCGCCCCGATCTTGTCGAAACGCAGACTGGCGATACCGTGCGACGCAAGAACATCCGCGGTCCTCGACAGGACATCCGAGACGGCGATCCCCGGCTGGTTTCCGTTGCGGTCCGAGATCCCGCTGCCGGGAAGGAGAAGTGCGGCGCCGCGCGTCTGCCCGTCGGGAGTACGCACACTGCCGTGGAAGACGGTGCCGTCGGTCTCGAAGGTCAGTTCGGTGTCGGACCCAGAAGGGACGATGACGGATCCCGTGTCGGGCAGTGCCGCTGCCGGCGCCGCGAGCGTCACGCCGCCCGACACCACCAGGAGAGCGAGAGTCGCAGCACCGATCCACCGTCGCATCCGTCGCATGGTGACCGACCCTAACAACGCACGTGGTGCGGTGTGTGGCGAGGTGAGACACGGCGAGGGGTTCCGCCGGGCGGCGGAACCCCTCGCCGTGCTGTGCTGTCGTGCGCTGCCGGAAGCGGACGCCGACTACGGCAGCAGTTGGTCCATGAACGTGTTGCTGAACACCCGGTGCGGATCGAGTCGGTTGTACACCGCCCGGGCGGAATCCCAGTTCTCGTCCGAGGGAACGCCTTCCCGGTAGGTGTCGGGCAGGCCCTGGGTGATGATCGCGGTGTCGGTGTACGGCCACTCGGGGCCGAACGCCCACCCCTTCGACCATTCGGGCCGGAACGTAGAATCGCTGCCGTTGTACCGTGAGCGCATCCACTGCTCCATCTCGCGGTAGAACGCGAACATCCCCGGGGTGCCGGGAACACCGAGCACGTTCAGCCAGATCGCGGTGTCCCATTCGGGATGGTCGGGGCGTGGCCGGGTCGAGGCGATCGTCGGCGGCCCGGCGGACGGGACGCGGACGTCCTCGTCCCGGTCGAGGCCGCAGCACCGGATCTCGACGGGCCCGTTGAGCGGGTACTCGCCGAGTGCCCGGTAGTGCTCGATCCGCTCATGGAACCACTGTGCGAAATCGTGGATGACGGTCGCGATGTTCGCGCGGTTCGTGAGCACTGCGCCGCCGCCCTCGGTCAGGCGCAGCGTCGTCGCCTTGATGTAGAACTGCAGATCCTTCGACCATCCCCAGATGTCCGACGAGTTCGTCGCGGCCAGTCCCGCGACGGTCACGCCGTAGTACGTCTGCCCGAACGCCGGTGCGATCTGGGTGTTTCCCGCCGTGATCCGACCGATGATGTCGGTGACGGATTCGGGCACGTTGTCGGAGAACGGATAGTTGTACGGTCCGGTCACCTCACGCGACGACGCAGGCTTCTCCGGGGCGACCGACCACACCTTCATCCACGGCTTGTCGGTGAACGGATACCAGATGGCCTCGGCGCGACCGGATTCCCGGATGTGCGATTCGAAGGTGCGGCCGGGGGCACCGGCGGGTGCGAACAGTTCACGCCAGTCGACGTCGGTGGTGCTGACGCATCGCATCCGGTAGTTCGGTCCGGCCTGCAACGTCACGGACGTCAGGAACGTGCGCCCGAGGTTGGTGAGCAGCGGCGTGATGTCGGGATCGGCGCGGTTGAACGTGCGCAGCGAGTACGCGTTTCCGTCCCAGACGACCGCGGTGAGTTCGGTGACGAGATTGCTCAGCGAGCCGAAGGTGTGCCCCGCGACGGGCGCCTCCCCGTCGGCGGGCAGTGCGGCACCGTGCGCGTTGACCGCGAGCGAACCCGCGATCGACAGCACACCGGGGGCGGGCAGGTTCGCGAGTCCCAACCCGTGTTCCTGCAGCGCCGACGTGATGGCGTCGAGGGTGGCGCCCGGTCCGGCCGTGACGGTCGCGGGGTCACCTCCGGGATGCACGTTCACCCCGTTCAGGTGGACCATCGTGTCCGCGAGGATGACCCGGTCGACGGGCGCCCCGTTGACCACGGTCAACGGCGTCCACCCGTGCATGGCACCCCGGGGGCGGATGGTGTACCCGTTCTGGTGTGCCCAGTTGACCAACCGGACGACGTCGTCCGCGTTGCGCGGGACGCAGGTCCACACCGAGTCGAACATGATCTCTTTCGACCAGTTCTGGTACGCCTGCTGCTCGAGCACGATTCCGTCGGGGAAGGACGGCGGCGCGGGAAGCGTCGCCTCGGGTGAGCCGAGCGGGATCGCGTACGCCGGAGTCCATCCGGCGACGGCGGTGGCAGCGACGGCGCCGGCGCCGGCGGCGAGGAAGCCTCTCCGCGACAGGCGCGGCGATCGATCTCGAATTGTCATCTCTGAACTGCTTTCCGGGACAGGGTGGTCTCAGGAGACGGTGAGGACCACATCGGCGAGGGCGGGGGCGAGATCACGGTCGACGACGGCAGCGGTGGCGAGCAGACGGTCACCTTCGTTCCACACGCGCACCCGCAGGGTCTCGCCGGGGAACACCACTCCCGCGAACCGCGCGCGGAAGCCGGCGACACGGGACACGTCCGCATCGAGGAGACGATCGGTGACCGCCTTGCACACCGTTCCGTACGTGCACAGTCCGTGCAGGATCGGAGCGGGGAATCCGGCGTTCTTCGCGAACTCCGGGTCGGAGTGCAGGGGATTGCGGTCGCCGCACAGGCGGTACAGCAGTGCCTGCTGGGGCAGGGTCGGGACGTCGAACTCGGCGTCGGGTTCGCGTTCGGGATAGTCGACCGCCTCCGACGGACCGCGTTCGCCACCGAATCCGCCTTCGCCGCGGGCGAAGATGGAGGACCGCGCCGTCCACAGGGGCTCGCCGTCGGCATCCTCGGTGGTCGACTCCTGCACGATGACGGCGGCCTTGCCCTTGTCCCATGCTTCGGCGACGCGGGTGACGGTCCGGCCCGACCCCGACGCCGGAATCGGGCGGTGCACGACGATCTCCTGGCTGCCGTGCACGACCTTCGCGAGGTCGATCTCGACACCGGGGAACGACACCTTCGGCGGCTCGGTCGCGTGGAAGGTCGCCGCGACCGTCGCGAATGTCGGCAACACCTGCGGGTCGCCGTCACGCAGGTAGCGCAGTTCGCCCGCATCGGTGGGACGGGCGCCGGCTCCGAGGCCGAGATGGTAGAGCTGGACGTCGCTGCCGGTCCACGAGAATTCCTGGGCGGGCAGTTCGGCACCGATGGCGACTGACGGGTCGATGGGCACAGACGGGTCCTTTCGAGGTCCGTTCGACGAGCGGTCGGGATCGCCGGGGCCACAGGCCCCGGCGGCAGCACCCTAGTGTTGTTCGGCGGTTTCGGCCACGTCCGATTCCGGCGACAGGTCACCCTCGTCGAGGATGTCGAGGACGGCCAGGTACCCGAACGTCATGGCCGGACCGATCGTCGCGCCGGGACCGGCGTAGGTGTGGCCCATGACCGGGGCGCCGACATTGCCCGCCGCGTACAGACCGTCGATGACGGATCCGTCCTCGCGCAGCACGCGGGCGTCGACGTCGGTGACCAGACCGCCCTTGGTGCCGAGGTCGCCGGGCACCATCTTGATCGCGTAGAAGGGTGCCTTGCCGATCTCCGCGAGGCTCGGGTTGGGCTTGTTGCGCGGATCGCCGTAGTAGTGGTCGTATTTCGATTCGCCGCGACCGAAGTCTTCGTCCTTGCCGGTGCGGGCGAAGCCGTTGAAACGCTCCACCGTCTCGCCGAGCGCGGTGGCGGGCACGCCGATCTTCTCGGCGAGTTCGGCGACGGTGTCGGCCTTGACCATCACCCCGGCCTTGAACCAGCGTTTCGGGAACGGTTGTCCCGGGGTGATGCCCGCGAACGTGTACCGGTTGCGGTAGCGCTGGTCGAGGATCATCCAGCACGGAATGTTCTCGCCGGGTCCCTCGCCGCGACCGTGCTCGCCGCCGTACATCGCGTGCGTGGCCTCGACGTACGGGGCGGATTCGTTGACGAACCGCTTGCCGTCGCCGTTGACGACGATGCAACCGGGCAGGCTTCGTTCGGACAACGCGAACCACGGGCCGCCCGTGAGCGGAAAGGACGGCCCCCACCAGGCGTCGTCCATGAAATCTACTGCTGCACCTGCATTCTGGCCCGCGAGAATACCGTCGCCGGTGTTGGCCTCGGCACCGACGGTCCATTCGGTGCCGATGGGCTGGCGCTGGTATTGCGCGCGCATCGCGGCGTTGTGCTCGAATCCGCCGGACGCGAGCACCACGCCGCGCGTGGCACGGATGACCCGTTCGTGTCCGTCGTGGGTGACGCGGACGCCGCGCACCGCGCCGTCCTCGACGACGAGTTCGGTCAGGGCAGTGCCGAGGAGCAACGGCACGCCGGCGTCGCGGAGGCCGAGGTACAGGCCGGCCATGAGCGCCTGGCCGCGCACCAGCAGGTTCTTGCCGGTGAGCTTCGCCCAGACGAACCGGGCGCCGACCCGGGCGGCGCGCAGCGGACCCCGGGGGTTGCGGATGAGCAGGTTGAGCCACTTGTAGTCGGCCTGGGTGATGACGAAATTGGTGGGGGCCTTGACGTAGTCGGGTTCGAGGAGGGCGAGGTCGTCGCCGAGGCGTGTGCCGTCGAACGGCTTGGGTTCGACCGAGCGTCCCCCCGCCCGTCCACCGGGCGCCTCGGGGTAGTAGTCGGAATATCCCGGGACCCATTGGAGTTCGAGCGCGCTGTACTTCTGGACGAACCGCAGCATCTCGGGGCCGCGATCGATGTAGGTGTCGATGCGATCGGCGGGAACATCGTCGCCGATGATGCTGTGCAGGTAGGTGCGGGCGGCGTCCGGGGTGTCGTCGACACCCGCGGCCTTCAGGTTGTCGTTGTTCGGGATCCACACGCCACCGCCGGAGCGCGCACTCGAACCACCGAAATGCGGGGCCTTCTCGATCAGAACGACGCGTGCGCCCTTGCGTGCGGCGGTGATCGCGGCCGTCATGCCGCCGGCACCGCTGCCGACGACGACGATGTCGTACTCCTCCTGGGTCATGTAGAACACGTTATAGAATCAGGGGGTGTCGAGTCCATCCTTTCTGCCAGTGAGTATGTGACGTCAGGACTTGATCGATCGCCGACAACGAACACGTGTTCCATGTGTGGGGTCGAGGATGCGGTGGGGCCGGCCGTCAGGCCTCGGGGTCCCGCACCTCGAGGAGGCCTTCCATGACGGCGTGATCGATGCTGCCGAGCAGCCGCGGGCACGTCTGCCGGGATCCTCGTGCGCCTCCCGCCCCGGTGAACTCCGGGCACACCTGCGTCGGGTCGCCCTGCCACTGGATGCTGGTGTGCCGGAAGCTGTTCTTCTGGACCAGCACGCAGGTTCCGCACGCGCGGCACTGCACCTCGTGGAGTCCCGCGTCGAGGTAGGTCTGCTTGTCGCGGGCGGTCTGTGCGCGGACGGCCTCGACCCGGACCGGGCTACCGGCGAAGTCGGGGGCCTTGGCCCAGGTCGAGGACATCGTCACACTCCGGTCTTGTGCTCGGTGGTCTCCGCGGCCGCCTTCTCGGCGGCCTGGCGGGCGAGATTCTCGTCGACCTCGCGTTGCCAGGCCTCGACGGCCCTGGTCGTGTCGATCTCGAACTCGAACCGCTGGGTGGCCTTGGGGTCGACGTCTGCGACGTCGACATAGAACTGGTCGTACCAGCGGCGCAACTGGTAGACGGGGCCGTCCTCCTCGCACAGGAGCGGATTCTCGATCTTGGTCTTGTTCTTCCAGATCGCGACGTCCTGCTCGAAACCCATCGCGACGCCCTCGGTGAACTTCGTGGCGAGCTTGGTGGTCGTGGCGTCGTCGAGGCCCTTCGGCTTCTCCACGGCCACGCCGTACATGAGGACGAACGAGTCCTGATCGACCGGGTAGTGGCAGTTGATCAGGATGCTCTCGACCTTGTAGCCGCCGTAGTTGTTGTGCAGCCAGTTGACCATGTACGACGGACCGAAGTACGACGCCTCGGAATCGAGGATCGACTCCCCGTACTGCGTACCCATCGCTCCGACGTCGGGCCGGCCGTGGTTCTGCAGGTACTGCGACGCGACGTGCCCCTCGAAGACGTTCTTGAAGTACTTCGGGAACCCGAAGTGAACGTAGAAGAAGTGCGCCATGTCGACGACGTTGTCCACGATCTCGCGGCAGTTCGATCCCTCGACGAGGATCCGGTTCCACGTCCAGTCGGTCCACTCGTCGGTGAACACCTCGGGCAGCTTCGGGATCGTGACGTCCTCGGGAGGCGGATTGCCCTCGGGGTCGTTCCAGATGAACAGCTGCTTGTTCTCCTGCAGCGTGACCCATGAGCGGGTCCGCGCGATCGGCGGCACCCGGCGAGCGTAGGGAATGTCGGTGCACTTGCCGTTGCCGCCCCAGCGCCAATCGTGGAACGGGCATGCGATCGAGTCGCCCTTGACCGTGCCCTGGCTCAGGTCACCGCCCATGTGCCGGCAGTATGCGTCGAGCACGTGGAGCTTGTTCTGGCTGTCCGCGAAGACTACGAGTTTGGTACCGAAGGCCTCGATCGAGTGCGGTTTGCCGTCGAGGAACTCGCTCTCCAGGCCGATACAGTGCCAGCCGCGCGCGAAACGCGTCCGCGCGGCACCCACGTCGATCTCACGAATCTGCGCCATGTCCGTTCACTTCCTTTCGGATGTCTTGCTAGAACACGTTATAGAACATTGCCGCCGAGGGGAAGGTTTCGGGGACTTTCGTCCCCGACGTCGACGCGTGGACCTGCGTCGACGCCCACCCTCGACACAAATGAGAACATGTTCTAGTCTTGGGTGCGGAGATCAATTCCTGAACAGACGGGAGCGTCCAGTGGGTGACCACGACAGCCACGAGGTACTGCAGCGGATCGAGGCTCTGCTGCCCAGCCTGCGCGAACGTGCGCAGGAAACCGAGGATCTGCGCCGTATCCCCGACGAGTCGATCAAGGCGCTCCAGGAGATCGGCTTCTTCAAGCTCCTGCAACCGGCGCAGTGGGGCGGCTACGAAGCCGATCCGGTGACCTTCTACACCGCCGTCCGCACCATCGCGAGCGCATGCGGGTCCACCGGTTGGGTCGCGGGCATCATCGGTGTCCACAACTGGCACCTCGCCCTGTTCGACCAGCAGGCCCAGGAGGATGTCTGGGGCACCGACACCGACGTGCGCATCTCGTCGTCGTACGCGCCGATGGGCGCCGGCCAGGTCGTCGACGGCGGCTACACGGTCAACGGGGCGTGGGCCTGGTCGTCGGGTTGCGACCATGCAGACTGGGTCGTCGTCGGTGGCCCGGTCATCAAGGACGGCCGTCCCGTCGATTTCGGCAGCTTCCTGATCCCGCGGACCGACTACGAGATCGACGACGTCTGGAACGTCGTCGGCCTGCGCGGCACCGGATCGAACACCGTCGTCGTCAAGGACGTGTTCGTGCCGCGGCACCGGTTCCTGAGCTTCAAGACCATGAACGATCTGGCGTCGCCCGGGCTCGAGCGCAACACCGCGCCGGTCTACCGGATGCCCTGGGGCACCATCCACCCCACCACCATCTCCACGCCCATCGTCGGCATGGCGTACGGCGCGTACGACGCGCACGTCGAACACCAGGGCAAGCGGGTCCGGGCCGCGTACGCGGGGGAGAAGGCCAAGGACGATCCGTTCTCGAAGGTCCGCATCGCGGAGGCCTCCAGCGACATCGACGCCGCCTGGCGTCAGCTGTCGGGGAACGTCGCCGACGAGTACGCGTACCTGCTCGAGGGCAAGGAGGTGCCCATCGAACTGCGCCTCCGCGCCCGCCGTGACCAGGTGCGCGCGACCGGCCGGGCCATTGCGTCCATCGACCTTCTCTTCGAGAACTCCGGAGCCACCGCACTGGCCAACGGCACACCGATCCAACGGTTCTGGCGTGACGCCCATGCCGGCCGGGTGCACGCCGCGAACGACGCCGAACGGGCCTACGTCATGTTCGGCGGCGCCGAATTCGGTCTGCCGCTCACGGACACGATGGTCTAGGGGACGCACGTGACCGCACTCGACGAACTGACCTTCGAATCCACGTCCCGTTTCGCGCAGGTACGACCCGACCTGAAACTGCACTACCACGAGGCCGGAGTCGGCAACGGGCCGACCATCGTGCTCCTGCACGGTGGCGGACCCGGCGCCTCGTCGTGGTCGAACTTCGCGAAGAACATTCCGGTGCTCGCCGAACGTTTCCACGTGCTCGCCGTCGACCAGCCCGGCTACGGGCTCTCCGACAAACCGACCGAGCATCCGCAGTACTTCCGGCACAGTGCATCTGCGCTGAAGGACCTGCTCGACACGCTCGGCATCACCGAACGCGTCCATCTGCTCGGCAATTCGCTCGGTGGTGGTGCCGCGGTGCGATTCGCCCTCGACCATCCCGACCGGGCCGGACGACTCGTGCTCATGGGCCCGGGCGGACTGAGCGTGAACCTGTTCGCGCCCGACCCGACCGAGGGTGTGAGGAACCTCGGCAGGTTCGGCTACCAGCCCACCCGCGAGAACCTCGAGGCGTTCCTGCGGATCATGGTGTTCGACCAGAAACTCGTCACCGACGAACTGATCGACGAACGGTTCGCGGCGGCGAGCACCCCCGAATCGCTCGCGGCGGCGAAGGCGATGGGCAAGTCGTTCTCGAGTTCCGAATTCGAACTCGGCATGCTCTGGCGTGACGCCTACAAGCTGCGCCAGCGGGTCCTGCTCATCTGGGGCCGCGAGGACCGGGTCAATCCCATCGACGGTGCGTTGGTGGCGCTGAAGATGATCCCGCGCGTCCAGTTGCACGTGTTCGGGGGTTGCGGGCACTGGGCACAACTCGAGAAGTTCGACGAGTTCAATCGGCTCGCCGCCGACTTCCTGCTCGACGGTGGCGCGGGCGAGGGAGGTAACTGATGGGTATCCGATCGCTGGGGTACATGCGGATCGAGGCCACCGACATGGCGGCCTGGCGCGAGTACGGGCTCAAGGTGCTCGGCATGATCGAAGGCAAGGGAGCCGACCCGGAGGCACTGTACCTGCGGATGGACGATTTCCCCGCCCGCCTCGTCATCGTGCCGGGTGAACGGGACCGCCTGCAGGTCTCCGGCTGGGAGACCGCCAACGCGGCGGAACTGCAGGAGGTCCGTGATTCGCTGTCGGCGGCGGGCGTCCCATTCAAGGAGGGCACCCAGGAGCAACTGGCCGATCGTCGGGTCGTCGAACTCATCACCTTCGACGACGTCTCCGGCAACACCCTCGAGGTGTTCCACGGTGTCGCGCTCGAACACCGCCGCATCGTCAGCCCCTACGGGCACCGGTTCGTCACCGGCGAGCAGGGGCTCGGTCATGTCGTGCTGACCACCGACGACGACGAGGCGTCGCTGCGGTTCTACCGTGACGTCCTCGGCTTCTCGCTGCGCGATTCGATGCGGCTGCCGCCGCAGGCGGTCGGCCGTCCGGAGGACGGGGAACCCGCGTGGCTGCGCTTCCTCGGGTGCAACCCGCGACACCACAGTCTCGCCTTCCTGCCGTTCCCGAATCCGACCGGCATCGTGCACCTGATGCTCGAGGTGGAGAACTCCGACGACGTCGGGCTGTGCCTCGACCGTGCGCTCCGGAAGAAGGTCAAGATGTCGGCGAGCATCGGCCGTCACGTCAACGACGAGATGCTCTCGTTCTACATGAAGACCCCCGGCGGATTCGACATCGAATTCGGTTGCGAAGGCCTGCAGGTGGAGGACGAGAAATGGATCGCCCGGGAATCCACAGCCGTGAGTCTGTGGGGTCACGACTTCACGGTCGGGTTCCGGGAATGACCGCCGCAGGTCGCCGCGGCGCGGGTGACGGTGGCGACGGTGCGATCGAGCAGTCGTCGGGGATCGCGTCCCCCGACCCGAGGACGTTCCGTACCGTCCTCGGACAGTTCTGCACCGGCGTCACCATCATCACCACCGTCGACGACGGAGCCCCCGTCGGATTCGCCTGCCAATCGTTCGCGGCGTTGTCGCTCGATCCGCCCCTCGTGTTGTTCTGTCCCACGAAGCAGTCCCGGTCGTGGGCGGCCATCGAACGGGCCGGCAGATTCTGCGTCAACGTCCTCGCCGAGGACCAGCAGCAGGTGTGCGCGCGGTTCGGATCGCGGGAACCGGACAAGTTCGCGGGTATCGAGTGGGCGCCCTCCCCGCTGGGATCGCCGATCCTCACCGGTTCGCTCGCGCACATCGACTGCGTCGTCGAGTCGGTGCACGACGGGGGCGACCACTGGGTCGTCTTCGGACGTGTGTCCTCGCTGAGCGAAGTGCACGACGAGTCGGAACGTCCGCTGCTGTTCTACCGCGGCCAGTACACCGGGATCGAACCGGAGAAGACCACTCCGGCGCCGTGGCGCGATGACCTCGAAGCGTTTCTCACGACCGTGTCGGAGGACACCTGGCTCTGAACGTCGGTACGTAGCGGCGGGCCCCGGCACGAGTGCCGGGG
>NZ_JAIYEP010000047.1 GCF_020515525.1 Rhodococcus yananensis | reverse complement strand
TGCGCCCCACGTACGTGACCAGCCCCGGAAGAATCGCGATGCGTGCGCGGCCCCCTCCACCACACACAACTCCCAGCGCACACGCCCCACTCCTGCCACACCACTAGACTCGAAAACCGGACGACACCGACAGAAGCGAGGCGAACAACGACGTGAGCGGCCGACATCGCGGTGCCAGCGGCACACGAGGCATCAGCAAGGGACCGATCATCGCCGTCGCCACCGTCGCACTGCTCGTCCTGGCCGTGCTCGGCTGGTTCCAACTCCGCGACCGCATCGACGAACAAGCCACCGCCGCCGCCGGAACATGCGTCGAAGGCGACCTCGTCCTCCACATCGCCGCCGATCCCCTCATCGCCCCCGCCCTCACCGAACTCGCACAGGACTGGACCGCAGACGGCCCCCGCATCGTCCGCGACCACTGCATCACCGCCGAGATCACCAGCGTCGACACCACCGCCGCCATCACCGCACTCACCGGCGAAGCGGGATGGAACACCGACCTCGGCCCCCAACCGTCACTGTGGATTCCCCTCGACACCGCCGCCGCACTGCGCGCCGACACCGGAACCGGCGCCACCCCGCGCTCCCTCGCCCGGTCCCCGATCGTCCTCGCCGCCCCGACCGAACTCGCGAACACACTCACCGCCGCACGGATCACCTGGTCGGACCTCCCCGCCCTCCAAACCGACCCGGCCGAACTCGCCGCCCTCGGCCTGCCCCGCTGGGGCACCCTGCGCGCGGCACTGCCGACCGGCGCCCGCACCGACGCCAGCACACTCGCTCTCGCCGCCGTGGCCGCAGCCGCATCCGGAGTGGGCACCGACCCCCTCACCGTGAGCCATGCCGGTTCCCCCGCCGCGGTCGACGCCGTCTCCGAACTCGCGCTCGGCGCGAATGCGCTCGCATCCAGCGCAGGCCCCACCACCTCCGACGTGCTCACAGCCCTCGCCGCCGCCCCCGACCCGGCCGCCCCGGTCCACTCCGTCCCCGTCATCGAGAAGCAACTCCACGACATCGCCTCCGACGGTCACGAACCGGCACTGTCTGCAGTACAGCCGGCCGGCGCCACCCCGGTCGCGGACTTCCCTGCCGTCGTCGTCGACGCTCCCTGGACGAACGAGACCCTCGCGCGCGCCGCCGACGAGATCGTCGACTACATCCGGCAACCCGATCACTCCGAAGTCCTGCTCGCCGCAGGCTTCCGCACACCGGATCAGGCCGCGGGCGACGAGATCCTGGCGCCGGTCACGGCGGACGTCGCCGCACTCCTCCGCGACATCCGCCTCGCCCCGATGTCCCCGCGCAAGGCGACGATCCTCGTCGACACATCGACGACGACCACCACGACCGGGGACGGCCTGTCGTCCGCGCTCGCCGACACGGTCGCGCGCTCGCGCAGCACATCGGTCCTGGGCCTCTACACCCCGGCGGACTCCGGCTCACCGCTGCGTACACTCGTGGCCCGCGACGGACTGACCGCCAACCAACGCACCGCCCTGTCCACCGCACTCGACGACATCGCACCGACCTCCACCGCACCCGTGCACCCCGCGATTCTCGCGGCGTACACCGACGCCGTGGAGAACTACGATCCGACTCGACCGAACTCGCTGCTCGTCATCGTCGGAGGCAACGACAGCGGCGCCCTCGGCCCGGCCGGGCTCCTGCGACAGGTCACCGCCCTGACAGACCCCGCCACACCCGTACGAATCGACGTCCTGGCCGTCACCGACGACCTCGACGACACGACCGTCCTCGAAGAAATCACCGAACTGACCGGTGGCTCGTTCCGCACCGTCACCACCGGCGGGTCCGATCTCGCCGACACACTCCGAAGGCTCCTTTCGTGATCGTGCCCGTCCTGACAGCGCTCCGTCTCGTCGTCGTGGGCGCCGTCCTCGCCCTCATCACCTACTGGTTCCACCGCAGGCTCGTCCGAGCCACCGGCCTGGGCCGGACACCGGCGCGCGCCGCGGACATCGCGCTCGGCACCCTCGCGGTACTCGCCCTGGCCGCGTCGGTCACCGGCACGGTCCTCGATCCCGCCTGGGCCCGTCCACTCGGTTACCTCGGATGGTCGTGGATCGCCGTCGGCCTCTACCTGATCCTCGGACTCGCCGTCGTCGCGATCGGACGTGGAATCGGGTGGGTGACCCGGCGGGTACGTGCGCGAGCGGACATCCCGTCCGACGCCCCGGTATCGCGGCGAGCACTCCGGGTCGCCACCGCAGCAGTGGTCGTCGCCGCGGTCTCGGCGGTCGCATACGGCGCAGTCGCAGCCGCCCACCCCCGCATCGTCCGGACCACCGTGCCCCTCGCCGCCCTGCCCACCGGATTCGACGGACTCCGAGTCGCACTCGTGACCGACCTGCACGTCGGCCCCGCCCGCGGCGCTGCGTTCGTGCGCGAGGTCGTCGATGCCGTCAACGCCACGAAACCCGACCTGATCGTGCTCGGCGGCGACCTGGCAGACGGCACCGTCGCGTTCGTCGGGGAGGATCTCGCTCCCCTCACCGATCTGGAGGCCCCACTCGGCGTGTACGGCGTCAGCGGAAACCACGAGTACTACTCCGACGATGCCGCGAACTGGCTCGACCACTGGGAGTCCCTCGGCGTCCGCACCCTGCGCAATGAACACGTCGTCCTGACCCGTGGCGACGACCGGATAGCGCTCGCCGGCGTCCACGACTACACCGCGCCCGAGCCCGATGCCGCCGACGTCCCCGCCGCGCTCGACGGAATCCCCCACGACAGCTTCGTGCTGCTCGCCGCCCACCAACCGAAGCATGTCCTCGAAGCCCGCGAACTCGGTGTCGACCTGCAGGTCTCCGGCCACACCCACGGCGGTCAGATGTGGCCGCTCGGATACCTCGTCTCATTGGCGAATCCGACCGTGACCGGACTCGACAGGTTCGGCGACACCACGATCTACACCTCGTTCGGCGCCGGCGCCTGGGGGCCACCGGTGCGGATCGCAGCTCCCCCCGAGATCTCCGTGCTGGAACTCACCTCGACCGGCGGCTGAGCCCTCCCGTTCGGGATGGGTGAGAGACGGTGCGGTCGGAGGGTTATTCGGTTTTTCTATGCATTCCGTCTCATGCAGAAGAGTGGCGGGTAAACGTTCGGGGTCGTGGTTCCCGGACCACGACCCCGAAGCGACCGATCAGTCTCCGTACGCCTCGAGCGGCGGGCACGAGCACACGAGGTTCCGATCACCGTGGGCACCGTCGATCCGGCGCACCGGCGGCCACACCTTCGCGCGCCTCCCCTTCCCCAGCGGATACACCGCGGTCTCCCGTGAATACGGGTGGTCCCACTCCTCCACCAGGCACTCCGCGGTGTGCGGCGCATTCCGGAGCGGATTGTCGTCGACAGGCCACTCCCCTGCCCCGACACGGTCGATCTCACCGCGGATCGCGACCATCGCATCCACGAACGTGTCGAGCTCCGCGAGATCCTCGCTCTCCGTCGGTTCGACCATCAGCGTGCCGGCCACCGGGAAGCTCATCGTCGGAGCGTGGAACCCGAAGTCGGCGAGACGCTTCGCCACGTCGTCGACGGTCACGCCCGTGTCCTTCGTCAACCCGCGCAGATCCAGGATGCACTCGTGCGCCACCATCCCGTCTGCGCCCGTGTACAGGACGGGGAAGTACTCGTCGAGTCGGCGCGCGAGGTAGTTCGCCGACGCGATGGCCGTGAGCGTGGCCCGCCGCAGTCCCTCCGCCCCCATCAACTCGATGTACGCCCACGTGATCGGCAGGATCGAGGCGGAACCGTAGGGCGCCGCCGACACCGGGCCTCCGGCACCGAGTCCGGGTTCGAAGGGATGCCCCGGCAGGTACTCGGCCAGGTGCGCGCGTACCGCCACGGGTCCGACACCGGGCCCACCACCACCGTGGGGAATGCAGAACGTCTTGTGCAGATTCAGGTGGCTCACATCGCCACCGAACCGACCCGGCCGGGCCAGTCCGACGAGGGCGTTGAGGTTCGCGCCGTCGATGTACACCTGGCCGCCCGCGTCGTGGACGGCCGCACAGATGTCTTCGATCTCGTGCTCGTACACGCCGTGCGTGGACGGGTACGTGATCATGATCGCGGCGAGACGCTCCGCGTGGTCGGCGATCTTCGCACGCAGATCACCGAGGTCGACGTCACCGTTCGGGCGGCACGCCACGACTTCGACGCGCATGCCGGCCATCACCGCGGACGCGGCGTTCGTTCCGTGCGCGCTCGACGGGATCAGGCACGTGTCACGGTGCTCGTCACCCCGATCGAGATGATAACGGCGGATCGCCAGCAGGCCCGCGTACTCGCCCTGGCTCCCGGCATTCGGTTGCAGGCTCACCGTGTCGTACCCGGTGACGGCGGCGAGCCACCGTTCGAGGTCCGCGATCAAACGGCGGATCCCCGCGGTCTGATCGGCCGGAGCGAACGGATGCAATCGGGCGAATTCCGGCCACGTGATGGCTTCCATCTCCACGGCCGCGTTCAGTTTCATCGTGCAGGAACCGAGCGGAATCATCGTGCGGTCGAGAGCGAGATCCTTGTCCGACAGCCGCCGCAGGTAGCGCATCATCGACGTCTCGGTGCGGTAGCGCGCGAATACCTCGTGCTCGAGGAAACCGCTCGTGCGGACCAGGCCGTCGGGGATCGCGGACTCCGCGTCCGCGGGGACTTCATCGACGGGGCTGCCGTCGACAGCGAACGCAGCGAGTACCGCACTCACGTGGGCATCGGTGGTGGCCTCGTCGCAGGCGACCACGACGTGGTCTCCGTCCACCCGGTACAGGTTGATCGACCGGTCCAGTGCCGCCGCGACGATGTCGTCGGCGCGACCCGGAACCCGCACGAGCACGGTGTCGAAGAAGTGCCGGTGCACGACCTCGATGCCACCCGCACGCAGACCCGCAGCGAGGGCGGTGGCGTGCCCGGCGACGCGCCGGGCGATTCGGATCAGGCCTTCCGCACCGTGATAGGACGCGTACATCGCGGCGAGCACCGCCAGGAGCACCTGCGCGGTGCAGATGTTGCTGGTGGCCTTCTCCCTGCGGATGTGCTGTTCCCGAGTCTGCAGAGCGAGACGATAGGCGGGAGCACCGTCGGCGTCGACGGACAGCCCGACGAGCCTGCCGGGCAGGTTGCGGGTGTGCACCGAGTTCACGGCGAGGTAGCCGGCGTGCGGACCGCCGAATCCCATCGGGACACCGAAACGCTGGGTGGTGCCGAAGCACGCATCGGCACCCTGTTCACCCGGCGGGGTGAGCAGGGTGAGTGCGAGCAGATCCGCACCGACAGCCACCAGCGCACCCCGCTCGTGGGCCGCGGCGATCAGTGGCGCGACGTCGAAGACCCGGCCCGATGCACCCGGAATCTGCACGATCACACCGAAGAAGTCCCCCTCGGGAAGTCCGTCGTCGACGAGATTCGCGGTGACGATCTCGATACCGAGCGGTTCGGCGCGGGTCGTCAGGACGGCGGCCGACTGTGTGAACAGGTCGCGATCGACGGCGATGCGGGGGCTCTTCGATCGGCGGTTGGCGCGCCGCAGCAGGGTCATCGCCTCGGCGGCCGCGGTGGCCTCGTCCAGCATCGACGAATTGGCGACCTCCATTCCGGTGAGGTCGGCGACCATGGTCTGGAAGTTCAGCAGCGCTTCGAGCCGGCCCTGGCTGATCTCGGGCTGGTAGGGGGTGTACGCGGTGTACCAGGCGGGGTTCTCGACGATGCCGCGCTGCAGCACCGGCGGGGTGAACGTGTCGTAGTATCCCTGACCGATCATCGACGTGAGCACGGCGTTACCGGCGGCGATCTCGCGGAGTCGGTCGAGAACCTCGTGTTCTTCGCGAGGTGCATCGAGCACGTCGAGTCCTTCGGCGACGCCCTCGAGGCGCGCGTCGAGAATTCCGGCGGGGAGTGCCTTCGCCGCGAGTTCGTCGAGCGAACCGACGCCGACCACGTCGAGGATGCGACGGAGCGCGGTGGGGTCCGGACCGAGATGTCGGTCGGTGAAGGTCGAGGTGACGGCGTCTGTCATCGCAGCTCCCGGCTGATCGGCGAGGCCCAGCTCCGTGCGGGCGCACGGTGGGTTCCTCCCCCTCTGTCGGATGCTCGACTGCGAGCGCCTGAGAGATTCGGTTCCGGCGCGGAACCTTTCCCCGTGGGCGGGTGGGTGCTCCCACCACTTTCCAGAGACGTCGGAGCCCACGCGGTCCTTGTGCCTGAGAGATTGACGGGGAGGTGCTGCTCCTTCGGCGCCCGGGGATACAGCATTTCCGGGGCTCTCCCGCGTGACGGCGACGCAGTGTCGATTCTAGAACACCGGAGGGCGATGGTTCCGGTGCGGTGTACTCAGCCGATGCGGCGGTGGATCCGATTGCGGCGGCGGGATGCGAGTTCGTCCTCGGGACGTTCCTCGACTTCGTATCCGTCGGCGCGTTCTGCGGGGAAATCGGCGATGCTGCCGGTCAGTTCGCGCATCGCGCCGCTCACTGCGATACCGAACACGCCCTGGCCGCCCTGCAACAGGTCGACGACCTCCTCCGGTGAGGTGCATTCGTACACGGTGGTGCCGTCGGAGAAGAGTGTGATCTTCGCGAGATCCCGGACGCCTCTGCTCCGGAGGTGGTCGACGGCGACACGAATGTTCTGCAGCGACACCCCGGTGTCGAGGAGCCGTTTGACGATCTTGAGAACGAGGATGTCCTTGAAGGAGTACAGGCGCTGGCTGCCGGACCCTGCTGCGCCACGGATCGACGGCACGACCAGGTTGGTCCTGGCCCAGTAGTCGAGCTGGCGGTAGCTGATGCCGGCGATCTGACAGGCGATGGGTACGCGATAGCCGACGAGTTCGTCGGGCACCGAATCATCGGGGAACAAGCCCGGCTGTGCGTCGTCGGTGACGGTCGGATCCACCGACTGCTCGGAGCGGTGCCCGGCGTCGGCACCGAACTGCTGTCCTTGCGGCCGATCTCGCACTGTAGTGACTCCCTCTCGCGCGCCCCGATGTGCCTCGTCGCGACCGGTGAGCGGACTCCCCACGGGTTCCGATCACCGAGCACCGCCGGCTTCACCGAGTGATCCCTCACGGATTCACCCAGCGTACGCCCCCCAGCGCACAATGAGCCGCAACACGCCGGGCGCGAAGCCGACGATCGACTCTACACCCCGCCGACCACCCTCGAGTCCCGGTCGACGACGGAGAGCGAGGCAACGGTCAGCCGTCGGTTGCCTTGAAGTCGTCCGGCGAAACGGATTCGAGGAATTCCTTGAACTTCTCGACCTCGTCCTCGCGTTCGTCGGGCATGACCAGACCGGCCTCTGCCAACACGGGTTCCTCCGCGTACACGGTCGCGCCGCTGCGCAGCGCCACGGCGACTGCATCGGACGGCCGGCAGGACACACGCACGTTGCCGTCGAACACCAGGTCGGCGTAGAACGTGCCTTCCTGCAGATCGACGATCCGCACCTCGCGTAGCGCGTGGCCGAAAGTGTCGAGCAGGTTCTTGATCAGGTCGTGGGTCAGCGGCCGGACAGGTTCCACCCCCTGCTGTTCGAGGGCGATCGCCGTGGCCTCCATCTGGCCGATCCAGATCGGCAGGTAGCGTTCGCCGTCGACCTCCCGCAACAGCAGGACGGGCTGATTCTGTGGCTGCTCGACCCGAATTCCCACTATCCGCATCTCGCTCATCGCGGTGCCTCCGTCCGCTGACCGTCAGTGGCGAACCACCCTGACACGTTCTGCCTGAAGTCTAGTGTGCTCGCGCAGGGTCCGTCAGGTGCCGATCGGCCGGTCCCGGAAGGGACCGGCGGATCGGCCCTCACCGATCGAGTGCGCCCCGAACCGCGGCCTTCACCAGGCAGGTGTGGAGGGTCAACGACAGTGCCGCGAGTTCACGCACCATCTCCTCGGCCCGTTCACGTGCCCCCGCATCGCGTCCCTTCGCGACCGGCCCCGCAATCTGCGCGACCAGCCCCGCCTCCCGATCGGCAGCAAGCTTGAAGGCACGCAGGTGGCGAACCTCCAGACCGAACTCCGACATCGACTTGGCCGTGCGGGCCATCAGCACCGCATCATCGTCGAAATACCCTGCGGGACCGGGTACGAGCAGTCCGGATCCGACCAATTCGTTGAGAAACGCGACGTCGATTCCTGCGCGTGCACACAGATCGTCACGAGCGACGCGGACCTGATGATCCGAGCGCAGGTCCTCGGGTGAGACCTCCCCGGGGGCCACCGCGAGGGGACGCGGCCGCCGCGGGCGAGTGTCGACGGAACCCACCGTGGCCGCACCGCGATCGATCGCCTCGAGTTGCTCCTTGATCACCTTCAACGGAAGGTACTGGTCGCGCTGCGCGGTCAGCACATAGCGCAACCGCTCGCAGTCCGCAACGGAGAAGCGACGATACCCCGACGGTGTCCGTTCCGGGCTGATCAGTCCTTCCGATTCCAGAAATCTGATCTTCGAGATCGTCACGTCCGGGAACTCGGGGCGCAGCCGATCGAGCACGGACCCGATCGACATGCCTGCCGGTGCCGGCTGGTGGGCAGCCGTCATCAGCTACCCGCGCCCTGAGTGCTCCGCGGACCGGTGAGGAACACCAGGCGGAACTTTCCGATCTGCACCTCGTCGCCGTTCGCCAGGACCGCGGAGTCGACGGGTTCGCGATTGACGTAGGTTCCGTTGAGGCTGCCCACGTCGACGACCTGGAAATCGCCCTCGTCCTGGCGGAACTCGGCGTGACGACGGCTGACCGTCACGTCGTCGAGGAAGATGTCGCTGTCCGGGTGGCGACCCGCCGACGTCGTCGGCTGGTCGAGCAGGAACCGCGATCCGGCGTTGGGGCCACGCTTCACGACGAGCAACGCGGATCCGGCGGGAAGCCCCTCCACACCCGACACCGGTGCGTCGGTCGTCGACGCGGATCCCGCATTCTCCAGTTCGCTGAGGAAGTCCGCGCGGAACACCGATGTGGTCTCCGCCGGAGTCTCTTCGTAGCCCGCGTTGCCGTTCTCGCTCACCGTTTCTCCTTCTCCGTTCGATCCCCCGGGCGGCCCGGGGGATCGTCGATCTCGTTCGCCGGGGGCCACGCGCCGACACGGCACACGTTCACTTCGACGGTACCCTGTGTGCAGCTCCCGGTGCAGGTTGTCGTACGTTACCGGTCGCTGCGTCAGCCCTCGGTGATCGCGCGATATCCGGCTGCGTCGAGAGCCTGTTCCAACGCCGCATCGAGATCTGCCTGCGCGGCCACTTCGATGTCGATCAGCCAGCCACCCGCATACGGGGCACTGTTGACGAGTTCGGGGCTCGCCTCGAGATCGCCGTTGACAGCGACGACCGTTGCGGTCAGCGGCGCGTACACGTCGGACACGCTCTTCGTCGACTCGACCTCACCGAACGAGTCACCGGCGGTGATTCCGGCACCGGTGTCGGGAAGCTGGACGAACACGACGTCGCCGAGCTGCTTCTGCGCGTAGTCGGTGATTCCGATCCGCGCGGTGGTCACGCCGGTTCGCAGCACCCATTCGTGTTCCGCCGTGTAACGCAGGTCGGCGGGAGTGTCGAACTCGCTCACTCGAAGATCCTTTCGGGGCAACGACGATTCGGTACGAACGTCTGTGTCAATTTCCGGGCTGAGAGTATTGGCGCGGTTCGATCTCCCGCAAGGCGGGTACATCGACCTGGGCGAACTGCTCGATGGTCAGTGTCCCACCGACCCGGGACACCGTGTCGACAACACCACCGGGAATGTTCAGCGCCGCCGCGAGAGTGGGACCGTCACCGATCGCCGTCACGGTGTACGGGGCCGTCAGTTCCCGATCGTCGACGGTGATGTTCCCGCCGACGCCGGTGACCCACGAATCGACTCCGATCCGCACCGCGGTCCCGTCCGCCCCGGCGATCTGCATGGTGTCGGCGCCCGCCGCGCGCAGTTCCTGGATGGTGTCGAGGACGATCTCCGCGCCGATGCCGTGGTGCGGGTCGGCGAGGGTGAGGACGACGCCCGGGCCGGTGGCCGCGACCGTGCCCAGCTGGATGGACAGGTTCTGCAGCCTGCTGTTCGCTTCGGCGAGCGCCGCATCGGAACCGTTCGTGCGGAGGCTGTCGAGGGTGCGTTCGAGTGTGTTGACCTCCTGGCGCAGCGCGGCTTCGCGGCGGTTGAGGTTGTCGAGGAGCACGAGGAGGTCGGCGGGTCGCGCGGAGTCGAGGGCATCGCCGGTTCCCGTGCTGCGGACCTGGGTGGCGATGGCGATGCCGAGCAGCACGATGAGCACCCCGGCCAGCACCGGGAACAGCAACCGGTTCCGTGCTGTGCCCGGTGGGGTGGTTCGCGCCTCGCTCGGCGGCTCGCTGCCGGTCGGGCGGCCGGTGGGTGTGTCGTCACTCACGGAGGGTCACGCTCCGAACAGTCGCCTGCGCAGTGCGGCGGCGTTGCCGAAGATGCGGATGCCGAGGACGACGATGACGGCGGTGGACAGCTGGGTACCGACACCGAGCTGGTCGCCGAGCCAGACGATCAGTGCGGCGACGAGGACGTTGAACATGAAGGAGACGACGAAGACCTTCGCGTCGAAGATGTCGTCGAGGTAGGCGCGTAGGCCGCCGAAGACGGTGTCGAGGGCCGCGACGACGGCGATCGGCAGGTAGGGCTGGACGGCGGCGGGTACCTGGGGAGAGAACACGATCCCGATGACGATGCCGAGCGCGAGAGCAGCCACCGCGTAGAGGGCGTGTCCGTGTCGGAGTTGTCTCACCGGGTCTCCTTTTCCCGAGCTGATTCGACGGTGCGGGCCGGGGCTGCCGGTAGCTCGAGTTCGGCGTCCTCGGTGATGGTGAAACCTACCCCGTAGAGCTGGTGGATGCCTGCGAGCCTCAGGTAGGCGTCGCTGACGACGAAGTCGGTGTGCATCCGCGTGGTGGGCCCGATGGCGTCGACGGTGTACGGGGAGAAGACCGGCTGGTTGTCGACGAGCATGGCGCCGCCGGCCTGGCGGATGGTCACACCGGGTCCGATGCGGACTCCGCCGACGGCGACGGCTTCGGCACCGCCCGCCCACAGGGCGTTGACGACGGATTGCAGGTCGCGGTCGAGGATCGTGGCCGAACGGGTACTCGGTCGCTGGGAGGAGTCGGAGAGGTTGGGGCGGGCCGCGGGGTCGGTGAGTGTGACGGTCACGCCGGGGCCGTGCACGGGACTCGTCGCGGCGGCGTCCTCGGCTGCGGTCAACGCGTCGAGTGCGGCTGCGCCGCGGGCGTCATCGGCGACGAGTTCGGCGCGTTGTGCGGCGACGGCGTCGGTGAGCCGATCGCGTTGTGCGGCGACGGTGTCGACGCGGGTGTCGGTGGCGTCGAGGGACGCGAGGATCTCGGCGCGGGCGCCGTCGGTTCCGGGGTCGTCGGCGCGGTTGTGCGCGAAGGCGACTCCGAGGACGACGCCGGTGACGACCAGGCCGGCGGTGAGCCAGGCGCGGGCGGTGGCCGGCCGGTCGGTGGTGTGCTCGGCCGCTGCGGCGGCATAGCCGGGGTCGAGGTGGTCCTCGAGGAGGGATTTGAGCAGGGACGGGACGGGGTTGCGGGGTGTGCGTTCCCAGCGTCGACTCATCCGGTGGCCCTGCCGTGGCCGGGGGCGCTCGGGTGTGGTGGTACGGCGCGGGCGGTGCGGTAACACTGCAGGAGGTAGAGCAGTGCGGTCCACACGTACAGGGTCGTGCCCCAGATCAGTGCGGCCCAGCCGAGGGGGTGGGCGACGACGGAGGTGGCGGGGACGGCGAGGTCGAGTAGCAGCAACGGGAGGGCGCACATGAGGAGGAATGTGGCGCCTTTTCCGAGGTAGAGGACTTGTGGTGGGGGTAGTCCGCGACGGCGGTAGACGACGAGGGTGGGTGCGAGGACCAGTTCGCGGCCGATCAGGACGGCGGCGATCCACCACGGGAGGATGCCGCGGGCGACGAGGCCGATCAGGGTGGCGACGATGGAGAGGCGGTCGACGAAGGGGTCGAGCAGGGCGCCGAGTCGTGAGCTCTGGTCGAGGAGGCGGGCGAGTTTGCCGTCGGCCCAGTCGGTGACGCCGCTGGCGACGAGGACGAGGAGGGCCCAGACGTCGGCGTGGGGGCCGAGGAGTAGGTAGAGGAACAGTGGGACGCCGAGCAGACGCAGGATGCTGAGTGCGTTGGGGACGGTGACGATGCGGTCGGCACCGGTGTCGGTGGCGTCCTGGTCCGTCACGTCGGTCATCGTCCTGTCATCCGTTCGTCTGCGGTGCGTGTCGTCCTTCCGGATGCGGCCGGTACCGGACGTCGGCCGGTCCAGCCTTCCATATCGTCGGGGGGATCGCGTCAACGCCAGGCGAAGACGGGTTGTTCGAGTCCGTCGATGCGAGTGTGGCGGTGGTGGAGGGCCACCTCACGGAATTGGTAGACGACGGCGGCGGTCGGGGCGTGGATGAGATGACCGCGGAAGGGCCATTGGATCACGGGCTTGTCCGATTCGGGGATGTCGACGAATCGGGGTTCGGCATCGAGTTCGTTCTCGGTGACGGCGAACAGGACGTCCACTTCGTCGGGGCTGGGACGCAGGGTGTCGATGGTCGCGGTCGATCTGACGACGAAGGGAGACATGACGTATCCGGATCGGGTGACGTAGTCGTCGAGCCGTCCGACGATGCTGTCGGAGGTCTCGCGGAGTCCGAGTTCTTCGTGGAGTTCGCGCAGCGCAGCCTCCTCGGGGGTCTCCCCCGGGTCGATACCGCCACCGGGGAGCGCGAATTGTCCGGGATGTGCGCGGAGCCGGGAGGGTCGGCGGGTCAGTGGCATGACCGGGTTTCCGGCATCGTCGTCGAGGATGGCGATGACGACGGCGGCGTGGCGTCGGCCGTCGAGTGGGATGCGCGTCGAATCGAAGGCGGAGAGGGCGCTTGTGAGGGAGTCCGATGCGAGAGCGTCCGGTGTGGGGGCGGCGGGCATGGTTCCGACAGTAGAGCGCGCGGGGGCGGTTCGCGGGCTTCACTGGAGCGTTCGGCTTATTCTTGATTTCCGTATAGTCCGAAATTCGGAATGGTGCGCGGGGGATGCTCCGGTGAGTGTTGTTCGACCCGTCCGGCCTTCCGCGTGGTCGCACTCGTCCGGAGTAGGCTCGCGGCATGCCGCATCCGGTCATGTTCGATGAGGCCGATCCCCTGCTCGCCCGGGTCCGCACGCTCGCGCTCGCCTTCCCCGGCGCCGCCGAGAAGGTCTCGCACGGCCGGCCCTTCTTCCACACGAAGACCGCGTTCGCCGTGTACGGCGGAGCCGAGAAGGACACCCGGGTGGCGTACCCGCGGTCGCTTCTGGTCAAGCCCGATGCCGAGGAACGCCGCGCGCTGTTGTCCGAGCCACGTTGTTTCGTTCCGGCCTATCTGGGGCCGGCGGGGTGGGTGGGGGTCGATCTGACCGTGTCCGGGAACGTGGCTTCCGGCGGGAGCGAGGAGGCGGTGGATTGGGTGGAGATCGCGGAACTGCTCGACATGTCGTTCCGGGTGACGGCGCCGGCGGGACTGGTGCGTGCGCTCGACTCCTCCCCCGCCCGACGCCGCGGCGAGTGAGCGGTCGGGCGCGGCCGGCTTTGCGGCGAGCCGCGTCAACGCGGAAAGGCGTCGGTGGTCGGTCTCCCAGACCCGGTCCCCGGCACTGAACGGCCGGGGTCCGGTGGGTCGGCGCGTCACGATCGGGTGAGCGTCCAGCCTTGCGCTCTGTGCAACCGGTCCCAGAACCGGGCGTAGGTTCCTCCGGCGGCGAGCAGTTGCTCGTGGGTGCCCTGCGCTTCCACTCCTCCGGCGTCGTCGAGCGCGATGATCCGGTCGGCGGCGGCGATGGTGTCCAGACGGTGCGCGATGATCAGGATCGTGGCCCGGGTGCGCAGCGCCTCGACCGCCGCGACGATATTCGCTTCGTTCTCCACGTCGAGCGCGGAGGTGGCCTCGTCGAACAGCACGATCGGTGATCGTTTCAGCAGGGCCCGGGCGATCGCGACGCGTTGACGTTCACCGCCGGAGAGTGCGCGGCCACCCTCGCCGACCCGCGCCTGCCACCCGCCGGGTAGACGCTCGACGATCTCGGTGACACCGGCGAGGTCGGCCGCCTCCCGGATCTCTTCCCGGCTCGCGTCGGCGCGTCCGACCGCGACGTTGGCCTCCAGGGTGTCGTCGAACAGGTAGGCGTCCTGGAAGACCATCGACAGTTGCGCCATCAGCTGCTCGGTGGGTTGCTCGATGACCGGCACGCCGCCGACGCGCACGGTGCCGGAGTCGGCATCGTAGAAGCGGCTGATCAGTCGCGCGATCGTGGTCTTGCCGCTGCCCGACGGCCCGACGAGCGCGACCATCGAGCCGGCCGGGACGGTCAGCGACACGCCGTCGAGGACGGGCTCGGCGCCGGGCGTGTACGCGAAGGTGACGTCGTCGAGTTCGATGGTGCCGGGGCGCGACAGTATCGCGGCCGCCGACGGCTCGGGGAGCGGCGCTGCGGTGAGGACCTCGTCGATCGTGTCGAGCAGCGGTCGGCGTGACTCCAGGGCCATGGCGGTCTCGGTGATGGCGGACAGGGTCGAGGTGAAGCGCAGCGCGAGGCCAGCGAACGCCAACGCCGGAACGGGCTCCAACGAGCCGGATACCGCGAGTGATCCGGTGACGGCGATCAGCGCGACGACCACCCCCTGGGTCACCATTCCGCTGAGCAGCAGGCCGACCGTCTCGATCCACTGTGCCCGGGTCTTCGCCCGGTAGGTGTGGTCGAGTGCGTCGCGCAACGGGGCGAAGTCTGTGCTGCGCCCACACGAGCGCACGGCACCCTGGCACCGTGCGTACTCGACGATGCGGTTCGCGAGTTCCACCTCGTGTGGTTCGTGGAGGTCACGGCCGCGGCGCGTGAGCGCCGTGGACAGCAGCGTGATCGCCACGAACACGGGCGCGGCGATCGTCAGGATCAGACCGAGCAGGGGGTCCCAGAACCAGGCCGCGATCACGACCACGGTCGCGGAGGACATCCGCGCGATCATCGGACCGAACATGTGGGCGTAGATCTCTCCGGCCTGCATCAGTTCGGTGGAGACCATCCGCGACAGTCGACCGGCGACCGGCTTCGCGAACCAGCCCAGTGGTTGTCGGGAGACCCGGTCGCCGACCAGACGGTGGATGCTGTGGAGGAAGTCGAGGGCGACGGCGTAGGCACGCTGGTTCTGCCGGTAGTTGAGGGCGAAGCCGACGGCGGCCAGTGCGGCGAAGACGGCGAGCCAGGCACCGATTCCCAGACCCCATTCCGGTTCCCCGGAGGCCAGGGAGGTGATCGCCGGCAGCATCGCGGCGAGGGCAAGACCTTCGACGACACCGCACAGCGCGGCGATCACCATGACCGGGCGTAGTGCGTCGGGCTCGGACACCATGCGTTTCATGCGCGGCACGATGTCGATCAGTGGAAGGGTCATCGGTTCTCACGTCCGAACGTGGCGGTGGTCGATTTCCAGAGCTGGGTGTAACCCGGTTCGGACGCGAGGTCGTCGTGGGTTCCCACCGCGACGACGCGGCCGTTGCGCACGAGGACGATCCGGTCGACGCCGGTGATCACTTCGGGTCGGTGCGCGACGAGCAGCACCGTCTTGTCGCGTACCAGATCCGACAGTGCCTGCTGGATCCGGAACTGCGACTCGGGGTCGGTCAGTGCGGTCGCCTCGTCGAGGATCAGAACGGGGTGTCGACCAGGATGGCGCGGGCGGTCGCGATGCGCTGGGCCTGGCCGCCGGACAGTCCGCTGTCGGCACCGTAGACCGTGTCGAAGCCGTTCGGTAACGCCTCGATCTCGTCGAGGATCCGGGCGGCCCGGGCCGCTTCCCGGATCTGTTCCTCGGTGGCATCCGGACGGCCGAGCGCGATGTTGTCGCGGAGGGAGATCGCGGGCAGTTGGGGGTCCTGCAGGACGAAGCCGACGTGCCGGTAGAGGTGGTCGATCTCCGAGACGGGTACCCCACCGAGCCGGATCTCGCCGGACTGCGGGTCGTCGAACCGTGCCAGGAGTGCGGCGATCGTCGACTTGCCGGATCCGGACGGTCCGACGAGGGCGGTCACGGTGCCTTCCCGCAGCGTGAACGAGACGTCGTCGAGCGCGAGTTCGGCGCTCTCGCCCGTTCCGTAGGTGTATCCGACGTGATCGAAGACGCCGTCGTGGCCGCGCGGTTCGGCGCGCACTCCGTCGTCGGCCAGGACCGGGGTCTCGAGGAGATCGGTGAGTCGTCGGGCGGCGGCACCGGCGATCTGCGCGGACCACATCGCGTTCATCAGCACCTCGATGCCGTACGGGATCAGGAGCGCGATCAGGGAGGTGGCGAGGACGTCGGCGACCGTGACTGCGCCGTGGTGGACGAGCCACGCGCCGCCGCCGATGTTGACGAGCAGGATCAGCGGCACGGCCAGCAGTGATGTTCCCAGCGAGCTCACCCGCACGAGGGGACGTACCCAGTCGTGGTAGAAGACCTGGAACTCCTCGGCGGATTCGCGGTAGGCGCGGTGGGCGTGACCCACCCGACCGAATGCCTTGACCACCGTGATGCCGGTGACGAACTCCACCATGCGTGCCGACACGACGGCCAGCTTCGTGTCCATCAGGACGGTCTTCTCGCCCATCCCGCGAATGCTCAATGCCATCGCCGCGCCGTACAGCGGCACGGTGGCCACGGCGAGCAGCCCGAGACGCCAGTCGATGACGAACGCGTAGACCGTCAGGGTCAGCGGCATGACGATCGCGACGGTGCCGTCGACGGGCCGGTGCGCGATCAGGTGGTGGATGGTTCCGATGTCGTCCTGCAGGGCCTTGCGTACGCGACCGGAGTTGGTGGCGGTGAACCAGTTGAGGGGCACCTCGGCGAACCGGTGGATCATCCGGCGGCGGAGGAGGTGACCGAGCCTGATGTCCGCCAGGTGCGTGATGAGCAACGCGACGAAGTACACGGCGAGTCGCAGGGTGAACGCGGCCAGCAGGATCCGCAGCCATCGGAATACTGCGTCCGCGTCGACTGCGCCGTCGGAGTGGCCGGCGTCGAGCAGGATCTCGCCGATGTGCACCAGCGCGATGTACGGCACGACGGCCAGGATTGCCGAGACCACCGCCAGGACCCGGCCGACGGCCAGACTCGGGGCGACCGGGCGCAACAGGTCGTCGAGCGCCCGCGCATCGGCCTTCTGTTGGGCTCGCGCATCGGTAGCGGTGTCCTTCTCGGGCACACCCACCGCAGGAGCATCGATCGTCGTCATGGCACCACCGGATCTCTGAACCGCATCCCTTCAACGCAATAAGATTAGGCTAATCTAACCCACGGGGCCGAGGTGGTGGGTCGCGACGAGCGCACGAGGCGCGGTCCGACCGGCTCCGGACAACGAAAAACCCCGGAGAATCATTGATTCTCCGGGGTTTTCGGTCGGGCTGACAGGATTTGAACCTGCGACCACTTGACCCCCAGTCAAGTGCGCTACCAAGCTGCGCCACAGCCCGCCCGCACTCTCATCGAGTGCTCGTTGAGATTACAACAGGACGGGACGGAAACACTAATCGCCTGGTCAGCACCATTTTCCGGTTCGCGCCTACTTGCGGCGGTCGCGCTTCTCGCGGACTCGCACGTTGACCCGGACGGGGCTGCCGTCGAAGTTGAACTCCTCCCGGAGTTTCCGTTCGAGGAAGCGGCGATACCCGGCCTCGAGGAATCCCGTGGTGAACAGCACGAACGTCGGCGGACGTGTCGCGGCCTGGGTGGCGAACAACACGCGCGGTAGCCGGCCGCCACGCATCGGCGGTGGTGTCGCCGCCACCACCTCCTTGAGCCAGGTGTTGAGCCGCCCCGTCGAGATGCGCTTGTCCCACGATTCGAGTGCGGTCTCCATCGCCGGGACGAGTCTCTGCACGGCCCGGCCGGTCTTCGCCGAGATGTTCACCCGGGCCGCCCACGGCACCCGCGACAGGTCACGTTCGATCTCGCGACCCAACTCGTAACGACGGTCCTCGTCGACGAGATCCCACTTGTTGAACGCGATCACCAGTGCACGGCCGGAGTCCACGACCATCCCGATGACCCGCTGATCCTGTTCGGTGATGGGCTGCGAGGCATCGATGAGCAGGACAGCGACCTCTGCGGCCTCGATCGCCCCGCGGGTGCGCAGTGAGGCGTAGAACTCGGCTCCGGACGCGTGCGTGACCCGCTTGCGCAGACCGGCGGTGTCGACGAACCGCCACGGCTTCCCGCCGAGTTCGACGAGCGAGTCGACGGGGTCGACGGTGGTTCCGGCCACATCGTGCACCACGGACCGTTCGTCGCCGGACAGCTTGTTGAGCAGGCTCGACTTGCCGACGTTCGGCTTCCCGACCAGAGCGACACGACGTGGTCCTCCCCCGCCGGTGCCCTCCCGCGGAGTGGCCGGCAGCTTCTCGAGCAGCACGTCGAGCAGGTCACCGGTACCGCGACCGTGGGTGGCGGACACCGAGTACGGCTGGCCCAATCCGAGGGACCACAACGCGGCCGCTTCCGATTCGACCCGGTCGTCGTCGACCTTGTTCGCGACGAGCAGCACCGGGGTCTTCGACCGGCGCAGCACCCGCGCGACGGCCTCGTCGACGCTGGTCGCCCCGACCGTGGCGTCGACGACGACGAGGATCGCGTCGGCGGTGCGCATGGCGACCTCGGCCTGCCGGGCCACGGACTGCTGCATTCCCTTCGCGTCGGGTTCCCAGCCGCCGGTGTCCTGCACCATGAACCGGCGTCCGTTCCACGTCGCCTCGTAGGACACCCGGTCACGGGTGACCCCGGGGATGTCCTCGACGACCGCTTCGCGACGGCCGATGATGCGGTTGACGAGGGTGGACTTCCCGACGTTGGGACGCCCGACCACCGCGACGGTGGGCACGGCGACGAAGTCCTCGAGGTCGGCATCGTCGAGGAATTCGACGTCCCAATCCGATTCGTCGGACCACGTGCCGTCCGCGGGGGACGGTCCGTCGAGGTGTTCGTAGGTGGCGTCGTCGCTCACAGCGGCGCTCCCGTCTGCTCGGCGACGACCGCGACGAGCGCGGCGATCACCTGGTCGATGTCCATGTCGCTGGTGTCCACGACGACGGCGTCGTCGGCGGCGCGCAGCGGCGACACGGCGCGTGTGGAATCGAGGTGGTCGCGGCGCTGCACGGCCGCGAGCACCGCGTCGTAGTCGTCGCCGCGGCCCTCGGCGATGTTCTGGGTGTTGCGGCGCCGCGACCGGGCCTGCGCCGACGCGGTCAGGAAGACCTTCACGTCCGCGTCGGGGAACACGGCGGTGCCGATGTCGCGTCCCTCCACGACGGCGCGACCGGACGCGCGCCCGAGTTGCTGTTGCGCGGCGACCAGCAGCGTCCGCACCTGCGGGACCGCGGACACCGCGGACACCGCGGAGGTGACCTCGCCGCCGCGGATCTCGGCGCGAACGTCCTCACCGTCGAGACGGATGTCCTCGACGGCGGGGTCGGTGCCGATGAACCACGGTAGGTCGGCCGTGGCCGCCGCGATCGCCGCGGGATCGGTCAGGTCGACGCCGCGGCGCAGCACGTGCAGGGTCGCGACCCGGTACATCGCACCGGTGTCCAGATAGGCGGCATCGAGGTGCCGCGCGAGGAGCTTGGCGACGGTGGACTTTCCGGTGCCGGACGGCCCGTCCATCGCGACGATCAGATCCGGGGTGCCGGTCACAGACCCACCGCCTGGTAGAGACCGCCGACCTCCGTGCGGCCGAGCACCCGCAGGGTGCCGGGCCGCTGATCGCCGAGCGCCACGGGACCGATGTGGGTGCGCAGCAATCGGAGTACCGGGTAGCCGACCTCGTCGAGGAGTCGACGCACGATGTGCTTGCGGCCCTCGTGCAACACGATCTTGACGAGGGACTGGCCCTCGTGGACCTCGAGCAGGGCGAAGTGGTCGACGGAGGCGGGACCGTCCTCGAGTTCGACGCCGTCGCGCAGTTGCTTGCCGACGCCCCGTTCGACGACGCCCTTGACCGTCGCGAGGTAGGTCTTGGGGACTTCGAACGACGGGTGCATGAGGCGGTGGGCCAGTTCCCCGTCGTTGGTGAGCAGCAGCAGTCCTTCGGTGTCGGCGTCGAGCCGGCCGACGTGGAAGAGGCGCTGCCCGGCAGCGACGCGTTCGGAGACGATGTCACCGACGCAGGGTCGCCCCAGGTCGTCGGACATGGTGGACTGCCACCCGCGGGGCTTGTTGAGGACCAGGTGCACCAGATCCTTCTTGATGACGACGCGGACGCCGTCGACACGGATCACCGCGTTCTCCGGGTGCACGCGCAGTCCCTGTTCGCGGACGATCGCGCCGTCCACTTCGACGCGGCCGGCGGCGATGAGGTCCTCGGCGGCGCGGCGGGAAGCGACCCCGGCCTGCGCGAGCACCTTCTGCAACCGGACCCCTTCACCGGCGGGAAGCTGGACGGGGGTGATGTCCGCGTGCTGGTGCCGGGCGGGTTTGGCGTTGCTGACCGTCGGGGTCGCCGGGGCTCGGCGCGCCTGCGGTTTCGGTGCGGCGGGCTTGCCGCGCTTGTTCAGGCCTGTCGATTTCGGGTTCGTCGATCTCGGGTTCGTCGACCCGGCGCGTCCGGTACCGGCGGTGGCGCCGCGGTGCGGCTTCTTCCCCGAGGGTGTTCCCTCGGTCCGGTTCCGGCCACCGCGGGTCGCGGGGGCGTCGGCTCGGCCCCCGGATCGGGAGCGGCCTGCGCCCTTACCGGCGGAGCCGGTGCCCTTGCCGGCGGAGCCGGTGCGGGTGTGTCGTTTTCTGTCCGGTGTGCCATCACGGCGAGCGGGGTTGTTCACGTGTGTCCTGTCAGTTCTCCGGGTCGAACTCCGCGGCCGGGGGTGCCTCGGCGCGCGCGTTCCTGCCCATTCTCTCAAATCGTGGGTCGGACTCGAGGCTGTCGCTGATGTCGTCGATCACATCGACGTCCGGGAGCAGCGGCGCGACGGGCGGCAGGTCCGCCAGGGAACCGAGACCGAGTCGTTCCAGGAACAGGTCCGTGGTGGTGTAGAGGGTGCCGCCGGTGTCCGGGTCGGTGCCCGATTCGGCGATGAGGCCGCGCGCGTGCAGGGTGCGGATCACCGCGTCGACATTGACCCCGCGAACCGCACCGACGCGGCTGCGGGTCACGGGTTGCCGGTAGGCGATCACCGCGAGGGTTTCCAGCGCTGCCCGGGTCAGCTTGGTGCGGGCACCGCCCTGGAGCAGCTTCTCGACGTACGGGGCGTAGTCGCGTCTGGTGTAGAACCGCCAGCCGTCACCGGCGTGTCGCAGATCGATACCGGAGCCGCGCGCCGTGAGGTCGGCGGCGAGACGCCGCAGCGCGGTGTCGGCCCGGTCGACGGTGACACCGATGGCCGCGGCGAGCTGCTCCGTGGCGGCGGGGGTGTCGACGACCAGCAGGACCGCTTCGAGGGCGGCGGCGAGTTCGTCGTCGGCGATGTCGAGCAGCTCGCCGTCCCACGCTCGGGTGGCGGAGCCCTCCGGGTCCGTGTCGTGTCGCTCCGACGCGTCCTGACTCACCCGTAGTCCTCCTCGAAGTCGGTGGCACTGTCGTCGTCCTCCCCGGTCCACGCCACCTGCAGCGGACCGAGGGGATCGGGTTGGTCGAAGGTCACCGCGCGTTGCCGGTAGAGTTCGAGCAACGCGAGGAACCGGGCGACGACCAGCAGCCCGTGGTCGCAGTCGGCGACGAGTTCGTCGAATCCCACCCAGACTCCCGGGCCGCGCTGCTCGAGCAGCGCGAGGATGTGGCCGGCCTGTTCGGGTACCGACACCTTCGGTGTGTGCAGGTGATCGAGACCCACCGTCGGGGGTGGCTTCGGCCGGAACGCTGCGGCCGCGATCTCCGCGAACCGATGCGGGTCGACACCGAGGACCACCTCGGGGACGAGGTTCTCGAAGCAGTCCTCGAGTGACACCGCGCGCGGATACCGGCGCAGCGCGGCCCGCTCGAGTTCGGCGAACCGCTCGGCGACCTGCTTGTAGGCACGGTACTGCAGCAGCCGTGCGAACAGCAGATCGCGGGCCTCGAGCAGGGCGAGGTCCTCGGGGTCGTCGACGTCGCCGGAGGGCAGGAGTCTGGCGGCCTTGAGGTCGAGCAGGGTCGCGGCGACAACGAGGAATTCGGTGGTCCGGTCGAGGCCCAGTTCGGGTCCGAGTGCGCGGGTGTAGGCGATGAACTCGTCGGTGACCTCGTGCAGTGCGACCTCGGTGACGTCGAGTCGGCGTTGCGAGATCAGGGTCAGTAACAGATCGAAGGGACCCTCGAAGTTGCGCAGCCGGACCCGGAAGCCGGTGTCGTCGGCGGTGCCCGAGGGCGACGGTGTCACCGTGTCGGTGGGGGGAACGATCGTGGGCACAGGTCAGCGGCCGGTCCGGTGGATCACCTCACGGGCGAGCCCGCGATACGATTCGGCGCCCGCGGAGTTGGGGGCCCAGGTGATGATCGGTTCACCCGCGACGCTGGTCTCGGGGAACTTGACGGTGCGGTTGATGACGTTGTCGTAGACGAGGTCGCCGAACACCTCCACGACCCGCGACATGACCTCGCGCCCGTGCAGGGTGCGGGAATCGAACATGGTCACCAGGATCCCGGCGACGACCAGCCTCGGGTTGAGGCGGTCGCGGACCTTCGCGACGGTGTCGTTGAGCAACGCCAGTCCACGGAGGCTGAAGAACTCGCATTCCATGGGGATGAGCACCGAGTCGGCGCAGGCGAGGGCGTTGACGGTGAGCAGGCCCAGCGACGGTTGGCAGTCGACGAGCACGTAGTCGTAGCGGTCCAGCACCGGGTACAGGGCACGACCGAGTGCCTGTTCGCGGCCGACCTCGGAGACGAGTTGGATCTCGGCGGCGGACAGGTCGATGTTGCTGGGCAGCAGATCGAGGTTCTCCACGTGGGTGCGCAGCAACACCTCGTCCGTGGACACGCGCGGTTCGACCAGCAGGTTGTGGACGGTCAGGTCCAGTTCGTGGTGGGCGACGCCCAGTCCCGCCGACAGGGCCCCCTGCGGGTCGAGGTCGACGAGCAGTACCCGTCGACCGCATTCGGCGAGTGCGGCCCCCAGGTTGATGGTGGACGTCGTCTTGCCGACACCGCCTTTCTGGTTGCACATCGCGACGATCTTCGCGGGGCCGTGCGCGGTGACGGGGCCCGGTTCGGGCACGTGCCGGCGGGGCCGGCCGGTGGGTCCGAGTTCGGTGTCGGCGATCGGCGGCGCGCCGGATGCCGATGCCCATCCGGGCGCGGGCGGATACGAATCGTCGGTGACGGGTGGCCGAGGTGTGCCCACGTTCGGTACTCCCCCTGTTCTGCAACCCTGCTGTTCACAATCTGTGCTGTGCCGCAACTCTGGTCACTGTCGTGCGCACCCGGTCGGGTGCCGCGTCGTTACCTGTCCTGTCCGTGATCGGAACGCTACCGCTTCCGGTGGGGGTTGCGCCGCCGGACACGCACGATCAGCGGGCACGGGGGTGGGCGCCGGCCCAGACTTCGCGCAGCACACCGACCGTGACCAGCGTGTAGATCTGGGTGGTCGTCACGGATGCGTGCCCGAGCAGTTCCTGTACGACCCGGACGTCGGCGCCGCCGTCGAGCAGGTGGGTCGCGAACGAGTGCCGCAGTGTGTGCGGGGACACCGCGGCGTCGATCCCGGCGCGTTCGGAGGCGCGTTGCAGCACCTGCCAGGCGCTCTGCCGGGACAGCCGTCCGCCGCGCGCGTTGAGGAACAGGGCGGCACCGTGTCCCGCTGCGAGGGCGGGACGGCCGCGTACCAGGTAGGCGTCGAGGGCAGCGAGGGCGGGTCGGCCGACCGGGACGAGCCGTTCCCGACCGCCCTTCCCTCGCAGCAGAACCGCGGCGGATCCGGTGTCGACGTCGTCGACGTCGAGTCCGATCGCTTCGGAGATGCGGGCACCCGTCGAATACAGCAGTTCGAGCAGGGCCCGGTCGCGCAGGCCCCTCGGCCCTTCGGCGTCCGTACCGACCGCCTCGAGGATGGAGGCGACCTGGTCGACGGTCAGGGCCTTCGGTAGCCGTCGTCCCGCCGCGGGAGGTTTGACGGCCCGCGCGACGTCCGCACCGATCCGGCCCTCGGCCGCGGCGAACCGGTGCAGTCCCCGCACCGCGATCAGCGCCCGCGCCACCGATCCCGCGGCCAACGGGGGGCGTTGCCGGTCGGGGTCGCCGCGCCGTAACGCGGCTGCGAAGTCGGTGATGTGGTGTTCGAGGACGTCGGCGAGGTCGGTGATGTCGGCGTCGGCGAGGTGCTCGAGATATCGGGTCAGGTCCCGGCGGTAGGACGAGATCGTGTTGACGGCGGCGCCTCGTTCGACGGTCAGGTGGTTCAGATACGCGTCGAGTTGTGCACCGAGCGGTCCGGGCACGCGGTCACGCCCGATGCTCGGCGCGGGTGCGGGTGAACGCGGTGGGGCGATCCGGCCACGGTGCGTCCGCCGCGCGCAGCGGCGCCGCCGGGGCACGCAGCGGTGTCTCCGGGGCGCGGGAGACGGCGAGGGCGAGGATGCCGGCGGCGGCGGTCGCGTTGACGATGTCGCCGCGCAGCACCATGGCGACGGCGTCGTCGACGGGTACGCGGCGCACCTCGAGGTCCGCTTCCTCGTGTTCGGGTGTGGGGCGGGGTACCTCGCGGAGGTGGCGGGCGACGAACACGCGCACCGCCTCGTCGGTGAATCCGGGCGACAGCGCGACGTCGACGAGAACGTTCCAGGTGTCGGCGGCCAGACCGGTCTCCTCGGCCAGTTCACGGCGGGCCGCGTCGACGGGGTCCTCGCCGGGGACGTCGAGGAGCCCGGCGGGGAGTTCCCACAGGTGCCGGCCGAGCGGGTGCCGGTACTGATGGATCAGCACGATCCGGTCGTCGGTGTCGACGGCGGCCACGGCGACGGCACCGTGATGTTCGACGACCTCACGTTCGGCGAGGTGACCGTCGGGCATCTCCACGTCGTCGACGCGCAGCGACACGATCGCACCGGTGTGGATGCGTCGTGTGGACAGGGTGCGGAACTCGTGTCGCTGCGCCACGGTTCTACTCGGTGTCGCCGCTGCCGGCGGTGGACACGACGGCGTCGGCGTCCACCGGTGCGTCCTCGTCGCCGTGGACGTCCACGGGCAGCCGCTCCGCGGCCTTGTACCTGATCGCCGCGGCGATCAGGCCCGCGAACAGCGGGTGGGGGCGGGTGGGGCGGCTCTTGAGTTCGGGGTGGGCCTGCGTCGCGACGAAGAACGGGTGGACGTCGGCGGGGTACTCGACGAATTCGACGAGCCGCCCGTCGGGGGACGTGCCCGAGAACTGCAGTCCCGATGCGGCGATGCGATCGCGGTAGGCGTTGTTGACCTCGAAGCGGTGCCGGTGCCGTTCGGAGACCTGTTCGGCGCCGTACGCCTTCGCCACGACCGAGCCCTTCGCCAGGACGGCGGGGTAGGCACCGAGCCGCATGGTTCCGCCGAGGTCGGCTTCACCGGCGACGGCCTGTTGCTGATCGGCCATCGTGGAGATCACCGGTGCGGTGGTGTCGGGATCGAATTCGGTGGAGGAGGCATCGTCGATGCCGACGGACCGGGCGGCTTCGATGACGACGCACTGCAGACCCAGGCACAGCCCGAGCAGCGGGATGCCGCGGGTACGGGCGTAGCGGATCGCACCGAGTTTGCCCTCGATACCGCGGATGCCGAATCCGCCGGGGATCAGGACGGCGTCGACGTCACCGAGGTGGGCCTGCGCACCGGCCTCGGTTTCGCATTCGTCGGACGCGACCCAACGGATCTTCACCTTGGCGCGATGCGCGAATCCACCGGCGCGCAACGCTTCGGTGACCGACAGGTAGGCGTCGGGGAGGTCGATGTACTTGCCGACGAGCGCGACCTCCACGGTTTCGCGGGGGTTGTGGACGCGTTCGAGCAGGTCGCCCCACACGGTCCAGTCGACGTCACGGAACGGCAGTCCGAGCTGGCGCACCACGTAGGCGTCGAGCCCTTCGCTGTGCAGCACCTTCGGGATGTCGTAGATGCTGGGGGCGTCGGGGCAGGAGATGCAGCCGGCGAGGTCGACGTCGCACATCAGGGAGATCTTGGCCTTGAGCGAGTCGGGGACGTCACGATCACAACGCAGCACCAACGCGTCGGGTTGGATACCGATGTTGCGGAGCGCGGCGACCGAATGCTGGGTCGGTTTGGTCTTCAGTTCGCCGGACGGTCCGAGATAGGGCACCAGCGACACGTGCAGGAAGAAGCAGTTGTCGCGGCCCACTTCGTGGCGCACCTGACGGGCGGCCTCGAGGAACGGCTGGGATTCGATGTCGCCGACGGTGCCGCCGATCTCGGTGATCACCACGTCGGGGGTGTGTCCGTGGGCGTCTTGGGCGGACATCGCCAGGATGCGGCGTTTGATCTCGTCCGTGATGTGCGGGATCACCTGAACCGTGTCGCCGAGGTACTCGCCGCGGCGTTCCTTGGCGATGACGGTCGAGTACACCTGACCGGTGGTGACGTTGGCGTCGGCGTTGAGGTCGCGATCGAGGAACCGCTCGTAGTGCCCGACGTCGAGGTCGGTTTCGGCGCCGTCCTCGGTGACGAAGACCTCACCGTGCTGGAACGGGTTCATGGTGCCCGGATCCACGTTGAGGTACGGATCGAGCTTCTGCATCGTCACGCGCATGCCCCGCGCGGTCAGCAGAGTACCGAGGCTCGATGCGGTCAGCCCCTTGCCGAGCGAGGATGCGACGCCCCCGCTGACGAAGATGTGCTTGGTAGCGGTACGCGAGTGGCGTGACTGTGGCAAAGAAGCTCCCGTGACGTCAGGTGCAGGACTTTTGGACTTCAGACGATACAGCTGGGGCCTGCCGACCCACGGAACTCCACGGTAACACCTGCCGTCTCGCCCGCGTACCCGGACTCGCGTTTTCGGTGGAGGCTGCCGCGCACGTCACACGGTGGGCCGGCCGGCACGCCCGGAAGCGGGTCACCGGGCGGCGGATCCGACGGTGACGGCAGCGGCGGCAGGTCCCGTTCCGTAACGCCCCGATCCCCCGTCGAGTTGCTCACGCAACGCGAGGACGGTGGTGATGCGACCGGATTCCCGGTCCAGATCGTCGACGGTGGACACCGCGGACGACAGGGCAGCGTCCGCTCGGACGACGGCGATGGGGCCGCTGCCGGTGGCGGCGCCGGGACGTCCCGCGAGGACGGTGCCCGCACCGCGGGTGTCGACGGCCGCGGCGAACCGGGCGAGCAGTGCGCCGCGGTTACCGCCGGCCGCGGATTGCTCGTCGGTGGCGGCGCGCTCGCCCGTGACCACGACGGTCGCCTGTGCGGGTTCGACCGCGCCGTCCTCGTAGGTGACGAATCCGCCGCTGCGCAGGGTGTTCAACGTCAGAACGCGTTCCTCCGGGGTGCCGCGGGTGTCGCCGGTGGCGGGGTCGACGAGCAGTACCGCGCCGAGCAGGTCACCGGCGAGACTCCCCGGGTCGACCGCGCCGGTGTTCAGTTGCACACCGGCGGGGACGACCTGGGCGACGGTGCTGCGCAGCAGGTCACCGGCGGACACGTCGAGGAAGGTGTCGGTCAGGGCCAGGCGGGCGGTGATGCGGCCACCGGCCGCCTCCACCGTCCGCACCGTCGCGTCGAGGTCGCCGGGATCGGTGTCCGGGGTGGTCACCACGAGGACGGTGCGGTCGCGTAGTTCGTCCCGGACGACGCGGGGAGCGATGGTCGCCTCGAATCCGTCGGCGGCGGACAATCGCGCGTCGAGGCGGTTCGCGCGCTCGTACTGCTCCTGCAGCTGAGCGTTCAGATCGTCCTTGTCGTCGCGCAGACCCGACACCAGGGTGTCCGAGAGCAACCCCGATCCCAGGATCACCCCGACGGCAAGGGCGAGGAACACCGCGACGAGGGAGACGGCGTGCTGGCGCAGCGAGATCACGCGCGCAGGCCCCGCACCCACTCGACCAGGTCGTCCCACCACTGGCCCACGAGCGTCGCGACGTCACCGCCGAGGTTCGACACGACGAGCGCGGCGATCACGGCGATCAACGCGGCGAATACGAGCAGGGCGATGATCCCGCCGGAGACGCGGCTGCGATACAGGGTGGCGACGGCCTTGGCGTCGACGAGTTTCGGCCCGACCTTCAACCGGGTCATCACGGCGGACGGATTGGTGTCACGACGTCCCTGGTCGAAGAACTCGTCGAGGGAGACGGTGCTGCCGACGGTGACGACGAGAGCCGCGCCGTGATGGTCGACGAGCAGCAACGCCAGATCGGTGGGGGTTCCGGCGGCCGGGAAGGTCATCGCTCCGATCCCGAGGTCCTGGATGCGTTCGAGTCCGGGGGCGTGTCCGTCGGGGTCGGCCGGGAGTACCACCTCGGCACCCGATTTGAGGGTGGCGGTCCCGATCCCGTCGGGGTCACCGACGATCAGGTCGGGCCGGTATCCGGCCTTGGTGAGGGCGTCGGCGCCGCCGGACACCCCGACGAGGATCGGGGCGTACTCCTTGATGAACGGTTTGAGGTTCTTCAGGTCCTGTGTGTGGTCGGGTCCGTCGGTGACCACCACGACGTGCCGGTCGCGTAGGTCCAGATCGATCTCGGGGATGCCGACCCCGTCGATGAGCAGCGGGCTCTCGGAGCGGATGAACTCGATGGTGTTCCCGGAGAACGCCTCGAGGTGATCGACCAGTCCGGTCTTCGCCTCGATCATCCGGTCGGAGATCTCCGCTTCGGTCTGTTCGTCACCGTCGACGAGCAGCCGTTCACCGGCGTACACACCGCCGTCGTGCAGGCGGATCTTCGAGCCGTCCTTGACCTTCTTGAACACGTCCGGGCCGACGCCGTCGACGAGGAGGACACCCCCTGCGACCAGGACCTCGGGGCCGAGGTTCGGGTAGCGGCCCGAGATGGACATCGACGCGTTGACGACGGCGGTGACGCCGGCGTCGACGAGCCGGTCCGCGGTGGGCCGGTCGAGGTCTACGACGTCGAGGACGACGATGTCGCCGGGACCGACCCTGCGGACCAGTTTGTCGGTGTTCCGGTCGACCCGGGCGATTCCGCTCACTCCGGGCAGCGTTTCGGTGGTGCGGGACAGCAGCGCCGGCATCTTCATGGGAAAGATGATGCTACCGGGACGCGAGTGGGTCGCGGAGGCGCGCCGGAACGATCCCGTCCCGCCCAGGTCGGGGATCGTGTCCCGGCGGTCAGGAGCAGCGCTCGGCGGAGGCCATGGCGAGCAGCTCCTCGGCGTGTGCCCGGCCCGTTTCGGTGTCGTCGAGGCCCGCGAGCATCCGGGCGAGTTCCGCGACACGTTCGGAGTCGCCGAGTTCCCGCACACCGCTGCTGACCACCCCGGCGGTGTCGTCGACCTTGTCGACCACAAGGTGGGTGTCGGCGAACGCGGCGACCTGCGGCAGGTGGGTGACCACGATGACCTGATGGGTGCGTGCCAGCCGGGCCAGACGACGCCCGATCTCGACGGCGGCGCGGCCACCGACACCGGCGTCGACCTCGTCGAACACCATGGTGGCACCGCGTTCGGACGCCGCGAGCACGACTTCGAGTGCGAGCATCACCCTCGACAGTTCACCACCGGATGCACTGCGAGCCAACGGCAGCGGGGTCGCGCCGGTGTGCGCGGCGAGCCGGAACTCGACGTCGTCGATCCCGGATTCCCCGGCGTGGAGTGTTCGGTCCCCCACCGGAAGCGGCGCCGTGTCGTGTTCGGTGGCCTCACGCTCGGCGACCCGCACGTCGAGCACCGCCCGACCCATCGCCAGCCCGGCGAGTTCCGCGCTGACCGCCTTGGCGAGTTTCGCGGCGGCCCTGCGGCGGGCCGCCGACAGCGCAGCGGCGGCGTCGGCGGTCGCCGCGGCTTCGGTGGCGACCTGCGCGGTGAGCGCGTCGATCGCCTCCGCGGACACGTCGAGGCCCGAGAGCCGGTCGCGGGCCTCGCGGGCCCAGGTGAGCACACCGTCGACGTCCGCGGCGTATTTGCGGGTGAGCGTCTTCAGCTCGGCCTGCCGCGTCAGAAGTGTGTCGAGCGCGTCGGGATCCGACGGCAGATCTCCCAGATAGCCGGAGAGTTCCGCGACGACATCGGTGACCACGGCGACGGCCTCGTCGAGGCGCGGCCCGAGATCACGCAGAGCCGGATCGTCGGAGCCGGCGATGCGGGCGCGGGCCTCCCCCAGCAGATCCAGCGCCCCCGCGGTGTCGACGTTCTCGTCGTCGCCGGCCAAGGCGGTGTGGGCGGCGACGGCGGCGTCCCTCAACGAATCGAGATCCGACAGGCGCCGCACGTCGGCGACGATGCGGATGTCCTCACCGGGTTCGGGTGCGACCGCGTCGATCTCGTCGAGACCGAACTGCAGCCGGTCGGCTTCCTGCGCGAGTTCACGGGATCGGCGGGACCGGTCGAGCAGTTCGGCGCGGGCGTCGAGCCAACGGCGACGGTGGGTGCGGTACTTCTCCAGCGGCGCCGCAACGGACCGTCCGGCGAATCGATCGAGGGCGGCGCGCTGCTGATCGGGCCGCAACAACCGGAGTTGATCGTTCTGTCCGTGCACGGTCAGCAGCGGGTCGGTGAAGTCCGACAGCACCCCGACCGGAACGCTGCGCCCGCCCAGATGGGCGCGGGATCCTCCGTCACGGTTGACGGTGCGCACCGCGATGATGCTGCCGTCCTCGTCGCGGTCGGCACCGGCGGATTCGAGCAGCCGGGTGATCTCCCGTTCGATGTGGCTGCTGCCCGGGTCGACGCTGAATCGACCCTCGACGACGGCCTTGGCCGCACCGACCCGCACCCGCGCCGAATCCGCCCGTATCCCGGACAGCAGGTGCAGGCTCGTGACGATCATGGTCTTGCCCGCACCGGTCTCACCGGTGAGTACCGTCAGTCCCCCGTGGAACCGTGCACTGGCCTCGGAGATGACCCCGAGGTTGTCGATCCGGATCTCTGCCAGCACCTAGAGTTTCCTTCCTCGCCAACCCTTCACCGGAAGATCGAACTTGCGCACCATCCGGTCCGCGAACGGCGCCGAATCGAGCCGCACCCACCGCACGGGGTTGCGGCCCCGGACCACCTCGAGGCGACCACCCGCGGGCAGGTGCAGGGTCCGGCGTCCGTCGCAGAACACCACTCCGTCGTGGCTGCCCGCGAGTGTCTCCACCGCCACGATCGATTCGGGACTCGTCACCAGCGGACGGGCGAACAGCGCATGCGCGTTGCTGGGGATCACCAGCAGGGCCTCGAGTTCCGGCCACACGATCGGGCCACCCGCGGAGAAGGCGTACGCGGTCGACCCCGTGGGTGTCGCGACGAGCACACCGTCGCAGCCGAACGACGAGACGGGTCGGCCGTCGACTTCGAGGACCACTTCGAGCACACCCAGACGCGAGGAGTTCTCCAGACTCGCTTCGTTCAACGCCCACCCCCGATCGACGATCGCATCGTCGACGCGGATCATCACGTCCAGGGTCATGCGGTCCTCGACCGAGTACTCGCGGCGCACCACCTGGCGCAGGGCATCGGCGAGGTGTTCGGCTTCCGCTTCGGCGAGGAAGCCGATGCGCCCCAGGTTGATACCGAGCACCGGCACCGCCGCATCGTGGGCGAGTTCGGCGGCCCGCAGGAAGCTGCCGTCCCCGCCGAGAACGACCACCATCTCGCAGCCGGCCGCGGCATCCGGGCCGGGAGCCACCACCCGCACCTCGCCCGGGCCCCCGGGATGCCCCAGGCCGGCACTGGCGGCTTCGTCGTCGAGGACCCGCAGGACGATACCCGCCTCCCCGAACAGACCGGCGACACGCTGAGCGGTCGCGGCGATCTCCTGTCGACCGGAATGCGAGACGAGCAGGATCTCGCGGGTGGAGGGCCCGGACGGACGAGCGTCCGATGCTGTGGTCACTGGGGTCCTTCCTGCACTGCTCGTTCGACGAGGTCGACGATGTCGGGAGCGAGATCACCGGTGGCGGGCTCGCCGGCCCGCAACCACAGGAAGTACTCGACGTTTCCCGACGGTCCCGGCAGCGGGCTCGCGACCGCCCCGAGCGTACGCAGGCCCAGCGCCCGGGCCTCCCGCGCCACGTCGAGCACCGCCTCGGTGCGCAACGCCGGGTCGCGGACGACACCGCCGCTGCCCACCCGATCCTTCCCGACCTCGAACTGCGGTTTGACCATGGGGAACAGGTCGGCGCCGGGTTTCACGCATCGCACGAACGCCGGCAGCACGAGGCGCAGCGAGATGAACGACAGGTCGGCCACGACGAGATCGACCGGTCCGCCGATCGCATCCGCATCGATGGTGCGCACATTCGTTCGATCCAGGACGTGCACCCGGTCGTCGGACTGCAGTTTCCAGACCAACTGGCCGTAGCCGACGTCGACGGCCACCACTTCGGCGGCACCCTCGTGCAGCAGCACATCGGTGAATCCGCCGGTGGACGCCCCCGCATCGAGGCAGCGCCTACCGCGCACCTGCGGCGCGAACGCCCCGAGCGCGCCCAGGAGCTTGTGCGCACCGCGGGATGCCCAGGACACCTCGTCCGGCACGTCCGTGACGATGAGCGGGGTGCCCGTCTCGACGGCCGTCGCCGGTTTGGTGGCGACCGTGCCGGCGATGAGGACCCGCCCCGCGGCGATCAGGTCGCTCGCCTGCTCACGCGAACGCGCCAGACCCCGCCGTACCAGTTCCGCGTCGACCCGCGCCCGGCGAGCCACGTCAGGTCCTGTCGACGGTCGACAACGCCTCGACGAGGACGTCGTGGGCCTGCTCGAGCAGCGCGGACTGCCGGCTGATCGCCTCGGCGGCGTCACCGGTTCCGTGCGCGTCACGGACGTGCCCGAGCAATCGGTCGATCTCCCCGTGGATGTGGGTCGGATCGATACCCGGGCGGGCGCCGGGAAGGTGTTCACCTGGACGTGGAATCGACGTGCTCATCGGACACCACGCTAGTGCATGGTCACCCGAACCACCCGCGCACCTCACGTATCGCGGGGTTCGACATTCGCACCTGCCGCGACGTCTCGGCGTGCAGCGCTCCAGCTCGCGATGACCGTGCGGGCGGCGGTGTCGGCACCGGTGACGGATCCGAAACCCGGGTTGTCCCACGCGTACGGCAGCACCGTCCGCAAGGCAGCCATCGCTGCGTCCACGCGACGTGTCGCGATGTCCATGTCGGACGCCGTGCACGACAGCACCGGCTCTCCTGCGACGACGTCGACGACCCAGTCCGCGTCCGCTCCGGGACGCAACCCGTCCGCGTCCTCGTCGAGCGACGCGAGCGACGACGCGACGTAGGTGGGGCGATGCTCGGGCCGGGCACGTAGCAGATCGTCGACGGTGCTGACCCCGGTCAGGACCAGAAGCGAGTCGGCACCCACTGCGTGGGCCCCCTCGATGTCGGTGTCGAGTCGGTCCCCGACCACCAGGGGACTACGCGCACCTCCGCGGCGGATCGCATCCTCCAACAGCGGTGCCGCCGGTTTGCCGGCGACGACGGGGTCGGTTCCGGTTGCGGCGCCCACCGCCGACACCATCGCACCGTTGCCGAGGACGAGTCCCCGTTCCGTCGGCAACGTCGAATCGACGTTGGTCGCCACCCACAATGCGCCGCCGCGAACGGCCAGCGTGGCCTCGGCGAGGATCCGCCAGCCCGTATCCGGGGAATGCCCTTGGACGACGGCGACCGGTCCCGCATCGGCCGAACGGACCGGTACCAGTGCCACGCTCTCGATTTCCTCGGCGAGGGCGTCGGTGCCCACGACCAGCACCCGGGAGCCCGCCGGTAGCCGGTCGGCGAGCAACCGCGCCGCCGCCTGCGAACTCGTGACGACCGATTCCCGGTCGGCGCGGAATCCGAGTTCCCGCAGGTGGGCAGCCACATCGTCGGGTCGTCGACTGGCGTTGTTCGTCACATACAGCAGTCGGCTGCCGTCCCGGTCGAGGGCTTCCTTCGCTCCCGGTACCGCGTGGGCGCCGCGGTACACGGTTCCGTCGAGGTCCAGCAACAGCACGTCGTATCGGCTGCGCAGCGTACCGCCGGTCGCGGCACCAACCGAGCCGCCGGGGGTTCCGGCAGCGGTCACAGGTCCCCGCCGGTCAGTTCGTCGACACGGTCCTCCGCGTCGGTCACACCGTCGAGGTCCGCATCGGCGGCGTGCAGGAACCACTGCAGACCCTCATCGGTCCGGCCCGCCGCGACCAGTGCGTCTGCGTACGCGTAGAAGAGACGTGCCGCCGGAGTCCCGGTACGGGACGGATCGAGGTCGGCGGTCTGCAGCGTCACGACTGCCTGGTCGATCTGCCCGAGGTCCATGCGGGCCCCCGCGACGACCATGCGCAGTTCCGCGGCCTCGTCACCGGACAACGCACGCGCCTCGTCGCTCCGACCCAGTTCGATGGCCTTCTCCGGGCGCCCCAGTCCCCGCTCGCAGTCTGCCATCACCGCGAGAAGACCGGTTCCGCCCGACATCCGGCGGGCCGCCCGCAACTCGGACAGGGCCTCGGCCCATTCACCGGCATGGTAGGCGGCGACGCCGGCGGCTTCCCGGACCACCGCGATCCGCCCGGCACGCTGCCGCGCGGCACGGGCATGCGCCAGCGCGGACCGCGGGTCGTCGTCGAGCAGCCGTCCGGCCATCACCAGGTGTCGGGCGACGGCGTTCGCATTCGCCTTGTCGAGACTGAGCAGGTCACGGCGGATGGTGGGGTCGAGTTCGGTGGCTTCGACGTCCTCCGGCAGGTCCGGCTCCTCCGGCCGCGACTTCCGCTGCGGTCGTGTTCCTTCACCACCGCGGGCAGGATCGAATCCGCCTTCACCGCCACGCCGGCGGGGCGCGCCCTCGCGGCGTTCGGGCCCCCGGGCAGAACGATCTCCACCGCTGCGATCTCCACCGCTGCGGGCAGGACGGTCGTGGTCGCGGGAGCGCCGGTCGTCGGTGCGGCCACCACGGTATTCCCGACGCTCGGCGTTGCCGCGTTCGGTACGATCGCGGGAATCCCGAGTGCCCGCACGATCGTCGCGGCCCCCGGATCGGTTGTAATCGGATCGGTTGTAATCGGACCGGTCCTGCCGTCCGCCGTGGCGACCACCGCCTCCGGGCCTGTCTCCCCGCGAATACCGGTCGGACGAACGGCCACCGTCCCGACCGGTTCCGCTCTCGCGGCGCTCGCGCGGTCGGTCTTCATGGCGATTCGCGTTGTCATCCCGGTCCGACCGCGGAGTGGATCCTCCACCCCGGAAGGACCTACGCTCGCCGTTGTTGTCGGACACAGGGGAATCCTTTCATGGAAACACGAAGAGGGGACCCACACAGTGGGTCCCCTCTCCGGAACGGGTGTTCGGCAGTGTCCTACTCTCCCACACCCTGACGAGTGCAGTACCATCGGCGCTGACAGGCTTAGCTTCCG